>JBOHEP010000240.1:0-14093 GCA_050701075.1 Pseudonocardia sp.
GTGCGACACCGCCGCCACCGACTCGACCACCACGCTGGCCGGCGCCGTCGGAATCGCTCTGGGCCGGACCCGGCCACCGGACACCGAGCCCCGCACCACCACTCGATCCACCGCGAAGCGCGCAGGGGGGGTGCGCATCATCCTCGAGATCACCGCACGAGCCGGCTCCCCTCACGTGGCCACAGGTCGCCGGAGCCCCGCGATGTATGTGGACGATGACACATCCGGGTGTTCCTTCTCCCCGGGTGTCGACGGGTGATGCCGGCCAGGGTGGAACCAGACACCCGAGGAGATGAGCCAGCCGTGACGAACACCGTGACCTGCCCCGAATGTCACCGCCCCGCGACCGTGATCGACCGGTTCACGCTGGTCGGTGCCGCCGAGCCGGTCGAGTACCTGCGTATCCAGTGCGACGGTCCGCTCTCGTTCCTCGCGTCGGCCGCTGAGATCGAGCGGGCCCGGTCGGTCGGCGTGCCTGTCGCAGCCTGACCGGGCGACCGCGGATCGCGGTCGCCGCCCGTTGGCTCGATCTCGCCACACCTTCGCTGGTTCGAGCCGATCCGCTCGGGAACCCGGCGCGGTGATCGACGGAGTGGAACCGGCAGCCGTGCGGGACGCGGCAGCCCGTTCGAAACCGGCGATCATGGGAAACGGCGCTGGCTCGCGGGCACGCAGATCAGCGGCTCGGAACGCAAAGCCGCACCAGACACGGTCCTCGGTTCCAAACCGCCGATCACCAGGCGCCCCCACCCACCAGGATCCCCCACCCACCCAGCGCGTCGACCTGCTCGGCCAGCTCAGCCGCAACCGACCGACCGGGGGCCGGGGGCCGGGGGCCGGGGCCGGGGCCGGGGCCGGGGCCGGGGCCGGACGATCATCGGCGGGGATCAGGCAGGCACCGAGGCGACCTTGAAGACGGCGCCGGTCGGGTCGGCGGCCTGGGCCAGCCGGCCGTGCGGGGTGTCCTGCGCGGGCTCCAACACCGACCCGCCCAGCTGCTCCACCCGGGCCAGCGTGACGTCGACGTCCTCCGCGCCCAGGTAGACGTGCCAGGTGGATGGAGCGCCCTCCGGCAAGAACGCCCGGCTGTCCATGATCCCGGCATGCGATCCGCCGTCGGCTTCCATCGTGGTGTACCGGAGCTCGTCGGTGTCGCTCAGGACTGCGGTGTCCCAGCCGAAAACCGTGCGGTAGAAGTCGACCACGGCCGCGTACTCGCGGGTGTACAGCTCATGAAACACCGGGGCGCCGGCCTCACCGACGAGGCCGAAGCCGGTGTGCGCGCCGGGCTGCCAGATGCCGACCGCCGCGCCGCCGACGTCGGCCAGCACGGCCATCGACCCCAGGTGCATCACCTGCATCGGCTCGATGAACACCTGGCCTCCCGCGGCCACCGCGGCCTCGGCCGTCACCTTGGCATTCGGGGTGGCGAGGTAGGTGGTCCAGCCGTCCGGGTAGCCGGTGGTGCCGTCGTTGCGCATCATCCCGGCGACCAGTGAGTCGTCCTTGCGGAAGTTCACATAGCCGCCGAACTCCTCGCCGGTGTGCTCGGCGGTCCAGCCGAAGATCTGGCCGTAGAAGTCCTCGGCGCGGGTCGGGTCGGTGCTGAACAGGTCGATCCAGCAGGGCGCTCCGAGTGGAGCGGAGTCACGGATGGGCATGGCGGATCCCTTCGGTGGTGGATGGTCCCAGTGCGAAGTGTGCACGAACGTGTGGACCCCAGGACAGGATGGCCCGAAAGTCATCGGTGACCCATCTCAGCCCGAGCCCGAACCTGTACCCTCCCCCCGCGGTGCGGCACCAGCGTGATGTGCTTGGCGCGCTGGCGCTCGCTGCGCTCCGATGTCGGGACCAGCTCCACCCGGCGGAGCACCTCGCGCAACACGATCCGCATCTCGACCAGCGCGAACGTCGCACCCAGGCATCGTCTGGCACCCCCGCCGAACGGCAGCCAGGTGGTCGGGAGCAGCGTCGCGCCGATCATTCGATCGGGGTCGAACCGCTTCGGGTCCGGGTAGTGGCGCGCCGAGAGCTGCACCAACCCGACGCCGGGCGACACCCGCACCCCGACGGGCAGCCGATAGCCGCCCAGCTCGACCGGGGCGGCGAGCGACCGGGCCACGTCGAAGATCACCGGGCGGATTCGCAGGGTCTCCCGGACCACCGCGTCGAGATAGCCGTCGTCTCCGGCGTCGGCCGCCTCGACGGCTCGTCGCAGCACCTCCGGGTGGCGCACCAGCCGTTCCAGGGCCCAGGACAGGGCGGTGGCGGTGGTCTCGTGGCCCGCCATCAGCAGCGTCATGAGCTGGTCGCGCAGCTCGACATCAGCCATTCCCCTACCGTCGGAGTCGGCGGCGCGCACCAGCATCGCCAGCACGTCGGTGCGTTCCGCGAGCTCGGGGTCGGCACGGCAGTGGGTGATCTCGGCGAAGAGCAGCCGGTCGGCCTCCTCGCGGCGACGACGAACCCCGCGCCAGGGCGGTCGCCGCAACAGATCGGGGTTCACCATCGCCATCGTCGCCAGCGGGTTCGCCTCGGCCACAGCCGGCAGCGCCCGGCGCAGCGCGCTGAGACGCCGATCGTCACGGCTGCCGATCACGGCGCGCAGGATGACTTCGAGGGTGATCGCAGCCATCCGCGGCGCCACCGGGAACTCACGGCCGAGTGGCCATCCAGCGATGTCAGCGGCCGCGATCTCGGCCATCAGCCTTGACTGCCGGCGTACGGCGTCGCGGTGGAACGATGGCATCATCAGGCGGCGGCGATCCCGATGGCGTTGCCCGTCGAGCAGCAGCACAGAGCTGTCGCCGAGGATGCCGCGCAGCGCGGAGGCCGCCTCGCCGGCATGGTAGACGGCCGGATCGCCGGCGAACACCGTCTTGATATCGGCCGGGTCGGCGAGGAAGACCAGCGTGCCCATCGGCGCGGCGTACACGGTGAAGATGTCGCCGTAGCGACGATGACAGGTGGTCAGCCACCACCGGGGGAATCGCCAGAGCAACACGGTCTGCACGACGTGGGGCAGCGAGGGACCGGGCGGTAGCCCTGTGGAGGGCGGCTTCAGCATGATCAATATCATACAAGCGTATAATACGATCGTCTAGCACCTGCCGCTATGATCTCTGCATGGGACACCGGGAGGACCTGCTGGCCGGTGCGCGCCGCTGCCTTGAGCGGCGCGGCTACGCGCGCACCACCGCCAGGGACCTCGTGGCCGAGTCCGGGACCAACCTGGCCTCGATCGGCTACCACTTCGGCTCCAAGGAGTCCCTGCTCAACGAGGCGATGAACCAGTCGTTCCAGGAGTGGGCGGAGCGGGTGCGCACTCTGGCGCTGGCCGCCGAGCCGGCCGGCCGGCCGATGTGCAGGCTGGCCGCATCCTGGACGGCCATGCTCACCTCGTTCGCCGAGTACCGCGGCCTTGCGGTGGCCTTCGTCGAAGCTCTGGCCCAGGCCGAACACCAGCCGGAGCTGCGTGCCCAGCTCGCCGCGACCTACCGGCGCAGTCGCAGCACGGTGACGCAGATGATCATCGAGTCGCTCGGCGACCTCCCCGAGCCGCGGGCCCGTGCGCTCGCCTCGTTCCAGATCGCGATGTGCGACGGGCTCCTCGTGCAGTGGTTGCTGGATCCGGACGCCACCCCCTCCGGCGCCGAGCTCGTGGACGCGTTGACCGCCGTCCCGCTCGCCGCGCACTGAGCGTCCGCGCCGGCTGAGCGTCCGCCCTGGAGATGTCAGCAACGCGGCCGACCTGCGGAGCGCAGCTCAGAAGCGCGGATGCCCGCCCTCCAGGTGCACCCGGGCCCCGATGGCGAGCGACTCACCGGCCTCGGCTGCCCGTGCCCGCCGCACCTCGCCGAGCACCCATGCTGGAACGTGCCGTGCGGTGAGCACCGCCAGCGCCCGGTCCACGTCGTCGGGTGGCAGCACCGCCACCATGCCGACGCCCATGTTGAACGTCTTCTCCATCTCGGTGCGCTCCACCCGGCCGCGGGACGCGATGAGGTTGAACACCGGCGCCGGGGTCCAGGTGCTGCGCTCGCAGACCGCCTCGAGACCCGGTGGCAGCGCCCGCTCGAGGTTGCGGGCCAGCCCACCGCCGGTGATGTGGGCGAACGTCCGCACCCCGGTTTCGGCGGCCACCGCCAGGCAGTCGCGAGCGTAGATCCGGGTGGGCACCAGCAGCTCCTCTCCCAGGGTGTGCCCGAACTCCTCGACGTGGCCACCCAGCGGCATCCGGGCGATCTCGAGCAGGACGTGCCGAGCCAGGGAGTAGCCATTGGAGTGCAGCCCGGACGCGCCCATCGCCACCAACACGTCGCCCGGCCGGACTCGATCGGGTCGCAGCATCGCCTCGGCCTCGACGATGCCGACACCGCTGGCCGACAGGTCGTACAGGCTGTCGGCCATCAGACCTGGGTGCTCTGCGGTCTCCCCACCCAGCAACGCGCAGCCGGCCTGCTGACAGCCCTCGGCGATGCCCTTGACGATCATCGCCACCTGTACCGGCACCAGCCGGCTCACGGCGATGTAGTCCAGCAGGAACAGCGGCTCGGCACCACAGACCACGAGGTCGTCGACGACCATCGCGACGAGGTCCAGCCCGATCGTGTCGTGCTTGTCCATGGCGTGGGCGATCACGACCTTCGTCCCCACCCCGTCGGTCGACGCGGCGAGCACCGGCTCCGAGTATTTGCCGATCTTCAACGCGAACAGCCCCGCGAACCCGCCGATACCGCCCAGCACCTCCGGCCGGGTCGCCTTCTCGGCGAACGGTCGCAGGGCGTCGACCGCCCGTTCACCGGCTTCGATGTCCACGCCGGCGGTGGCATAGCTGGCGCCGGAGCCGCCTGGAGCCGTGCTGTTCTCGGTTGTCGGCGCCATGGTCGGCCTCCCGCTCGCTCGGGCGTCGCGCGGACGACGCTGGTCAGGTTGGGACTCGGCGCGGCGCCGCGGGATGATGCGGCGGCGAACGGCCAGGTCAGGGTGGGCCTGCGGGGCCCGCGGAACCGTATCCGACCGACTGCGCCGCCGCACGCTGCACCGATGTGCGCTTCGCTGTTGCTCCGCGAGTGGGCCCGGCATCGCCGGAAGCCGCTCCGGACACATCGTCGGCGGGCAGCTCAGCGATGCCGATGCCGTCGGTCAGGACGTCCGTGTCCACTGTGTCCACTGTGTCCACTGTGTCCACTGTGTCCATATCGGGGAGTTCGAGCAGGTGTTTACCGAGCAGGGCCTCCTCGGGCAGCGGGATGGGGTACGCCCCGTCGAAGCAGGCCATGCAGAGGCGGGTGCGCGGCTGTTCGCTCGCGGCGATGAGGCCGTCGAGAGCGATGTAGGCCAGCGAGTCGGCGCCGATCGAGCGGCGCACTCCCTCGGTGTCGAGCGCTCCCGCGACGAGCTCGGCACGGGTGGCGAAGTCGATGCCGTAGAAGCACGGCCAGCGCACCGGCGGCGAGGCGATCCGCACATGCACCTCCAGCGCTCCCGACTCGCGCAACATCCGGACCAGCGCCCGCTGGGTGCTACCCCTGACGATGGAGTCGTCGACGACGACGAGCCGCTTGCCGCGGATGACGTCGCGCAGCGGGTTGAGCTTGAGGCGAATACCCAGCTCACGGATGGTCCGTGACGGCTGGATGAACGTGCGCCCGACGTAGCCGTTCTTCACCAGGCCCTGGCCGTAGGGGATGCCAGAACCCTGCGCGTAGCCGATCGCGGCCGGGGTGCCCGACTCCGGGACCGGGATGACCAGGTCGGCCTCGACGGGATGCTCAAGAGCGAGACGGCGGCCGATCTCCACCCGGGTGGCGTGCACCGAGCGGCCGGAGATCGTGGTGTCGGGCCGGGCGAGGTAGACGTACTCGAACACACAGCCCTTGGGCTCGGGGGCGGCGAACCGGGAGCTGCGCAGGCCGTCGGCGTCGATCGCGAGCAGCTCGCCCGGCTCGACCTCACGAACGACCGATGCGCCGACGATGTCCAGCGCCGCGGTCTCGCTCGCGATCACCCAACCGCGTTCGAGGCGGCCGAGGACCAGCGGTCGGACGCCGTGCGGATCGCGAGCGGCGTACAGGGTCTGCTCGTCGCCGAACACGAGCGAGAACGCCCCACGCACCCGGGGGAGCAGACGCATCGCGGCCTCCTCCACGCCGATGTCGGCGGCGGTGGCGGCGAGCAGTTCGGTGATCAGGTCCGAGTCGGTGCCGGCCTGGAGCCGGGCGCGACCCGGCGCAGACGCCGCCGTGGCTCCGACCAGCGCCGCGACCTCGTCACGCAGCTCCGCGGTGTTGACCAGGTTGCCGTTGTGCCCCAGCGCGATGCCGCTGCCGGTGGCCGTGGTGCGGAACGTGGGCTGGGCGTTCTCCCAGGTGCTCGACCCGGTGGTGGAGTACCGGCAGTGGCCGACGGCGACGTGGCCCTTCAACGACGACAGCGACTGCTCGTCGAAGACCTGGCTGACCAGCCCGAGGTCCTTGAAGACCACCATCCGGCGGCCGTCGGACACCGCGATGCCCGCCGCCTCCTGGCCGCGGTGCTGCAACGCGTAGAGCCCGAAGTAGGTGAGCTTGGCAACGTCCTCGCCGGGCGCCCAGACACCGAAGACGCCGCATTCCTCGCGGGGACCGGGGTCGTGATCCAGGTCGGGATCGTATTCGGTCGGTGACTCGCTTCTGATCGAACCCAACGCGGGCGCTCCTGGTGGCGGACACTCCGAGTGGCGGCAGGCCTCAATCTTTCGCTGGTCGAGCTGATCCCGGAGGACGAGACCCCCTCACCGGCAGCCTACGCCGCCACAGCGCCGGAACCCACTCACCCGGACCGGCGTCTCCGAACCAGCGCCCCTGCCCGACGTCACAGCCCAGGGCCGCGAGCCGCTCCGACTGGACACCGGTCTCCACCCACTCCGCTGTGACGTCGAGGCCGAGCGCGTGGGCCATCTCCACCAGGGACCGCACGATGGAGGAGTCGACCGGGTCGGCGACGGAGTGTCGTAGGCCGTCGATGAACGAGCCGTCGATCTTGAGTGCGTGCACCGGGAGCCTGCGCAGCCAGGTCAGGCTGGAGTAGCCGGTGCCGAAGTCGTCCAGGGCCAGCCGCACCCCTTTGCCGCGCAACGCCGTGAGTGCCCGTAGCGCGGCGGCCTCGTCGACCAGGACCGCCTGTTCGGTGATCTCCAGCTGGAGCCGGTCCGGCGGCAGGCCGGTGCCGGCGAGGATCCCGGTCACCTCGTCGACCCACCCGGGCTCGGCGAGCTGCACCGGCGAGACGTTGACGCTGACGTAGGGCGCGGCACCGCCGGGCACGCAGGCGCCCGGTCCAGGAGAACCCGACCGAGCGGAGCCGCCCAGCTCGCGCCACCAGGACGCGGCCTGGGTACATGCCGCCTCCAGCACCCATCGGCCGAGCGGGACGATCGCCCCGCTGCTCTCGGCGAGCTCGATGAACCGGTCCGGCCCGATCAGCCCCTCCACCGGGTGCTGCCAGCGGACCAGCGCTTCGGCGCCAAGCACGCGGCCGTCGGCAAGGCGCACCAACGGCTGGAAGGCCAGCCGGAACTCCTCGCGGTCCACCCCGTCGCGCAGCCCGACGAGCAGCGCGAACCGGGCCACGTCGCCGGCGTCACGCTCAGGATCGAAGGACACCGGACGCCCGCCGCCACGTGCCTTCGCCCACGACAGCGCCACGGCCGCGGCTCGCATCAGATCCTCCGCGCAACCGGCCCCGACGGCGAACTCGGCGACGCCGATGCCGGCCGAGACGGTGAGCGAATGACCGGCGATCAGGACCGGGGCGGCCAGTGCTGCCAGTAAACGCTCGGCGAGCCGGGACACCTCGCCGACCTCAGGGTCGGCGACGAGCACGGCGAACTCGTCGCCGCCGGTGCGGGTGACCAGGTGCCGGCCGGCCACCATCTGCAGCCTTCCGACCACCGTGAGCAGCAGCTGGTCGCCGACCCGGTGCCCCAGCCCGTCGTTGATCAGGGTGAAGCCGTCGAGGTCCAGCGCGCACATCCCCACCCGCCGGTGCGCACCACCCACGAACGCGCGGTGCAACCACTGCTCGGTGCACGAGCGGTTCGGCAGTTGGGTGAGCTGCTCCTGATAGGAGGTCACCGGTACGCCGGAGTGTGGCCGGTGGCGTTCGGATACGTCCTCGACGACCGCGATGAGCCTCGTCGGCACACCGTCGGCGTCACGAACCAGTGAGGCCACCACATGGGTCCACAGAACCAGCCCGTCGGGCCTGATGAAGCGCATGTCCAGCCGCTGGACGGACGGCTCGCCGCGAACCAGCAGCCGATAGTGATCGATCAGATCGGCGACGTCGTCGGGATGGACGAAGTCGGAGATCGGCCGGGGCCCCTCCAGCGGGGAGTCCAGGCCGAACATCGCGCCCAGTGCCGGGTTCACGTCGAGCACCCGGCCGTCCAGGCTCGCAACACCGATTCCGACCGCGCTGCGCAGGTAGACGGTGCGGAAGTCCGTCCCGCCGACCCCGCACTCCGGCTCGACGCCCTCGCGGGCCCGGATCGCGACGCCCAGCAGCTCGTCGAGCTCGCGCCGGGTGCGCTCGCGCAGCCCGTGGGCGAAGCCGGTGGCCAGCTCGTCCAATGCGGCCGCGAGCCGCTTCTCGCCCTCGACCCCGACCAGGCCGAACGTGGCGATACCCGCCCGGCGCAACAGACCCAAGCTGGGCGCGAGCACCTCCTCGACATCCGGCGCAAGTGCCTTGGCGGTGCCGCACAGGCCGGTGTTGAGCAGATCGATCCCGATGTCACGGGCGGCAGGCGCCCAGAACGGCTCGGCCTTGAGCGTGGTCGCGAACCGGTGAAGTGCGTTGGCCAGTCGAGCGACGGTGGCGGTGTCAGACGCGGTGGACAGCTCCGCCCAGCGCCGGGCGAGCAGGCCGATGCGGTCGAGCGCCAGGTGCCCTTCCGTGGTCATGGTCGAGGCACCGGGCAGCTCGTGCACGGGCTCGGGACAGCTGCGTGCTGCGACCACGCCACTACCTCCATCGCCCGTTCGGAGCTGGCCAATACTGAACGGTCCAATTTTCCGGACCAAAGCACTGTTGCGCCACCATTATGCGGTCTGTATCACCCGAACAAGTGAACGGCCATCACAAGCGGTCAACGCAGTGGTAAGAGTAGGGCAACTTCGGCCGCCCGGGTACCTGACGCAGTCAGAGCACCCCTGGCCATCGCGTCGTTCCAGCTCAGGTACCCGGCGGCGATGGCGAGCCAGGTATGCACATCGGTCTCCACCACGTTGGGCGGCGTGCCCCGGCCGTGCCTCGGCCCGCTCACGCATTGCACGGCTCCGAACGGCGGCACCCGCACCTCGACGCTCCGCCCTGGCGCCGCGGCGACCAGCGCCGCGAGACTCACCTTCACCGCCGCCCGCAGCACGGCCCGCTCCGGTTGCGGACCGCCGCACAGCCACGCGAGCACAGCGTCATCCCCGACCCGCCCGCTCAGCACCCCCCGACGCTAGCGCAGCGACGCCGTCTGCCGCGGTGGGCCGGATCAGCGGTAAGGATCTCCCGCCGACGACCTCGTCGAACGAGGCGGGCGGGCTACGACAGGCTCGCACCGGCGCCGAAGAGAGCCGGGAGCGTGCCCTCCCAGGCTGTGCGCAACTCGGATACGGGCAGTGCCGGTAGTCCGTCGATCTCCAGCGCATCCCCGCCGGTGACTCCCAACCGCAGCGCCGCGACCCCCGTCTTCGCGGCCCGGATGAGCACGGCGTCGGCCAGGTCGGCGGGCACCGCCACGAGCACCCGGCCCGCGGACTCCGAGAACAGCGCGACGAACGGGTCGAGCTCCGCGGCCGGCGCCACCCGCGCGCCGTGGCCGCCGACCAGGCACGCCTCGACCAGCGCCTGCGCCAGCCCACCGTCGGACAGGTCATGGGCACCGGCGAGCTGACTCTCGGCGGCGCAGGAGGCGAGCAATGCGGCGAGCCGCTGCTCGGCGGCCAGGTCCACGGCCGGCGGACGACCACCGAGGTGGCCGTGCACGAGATGGGCCCACTCGCTGCCACCGAGCTCGTCCCTGGTCTCGCCGAGGAGCAGCACCACGTCGCCGGCGCGGGTGAAGCCGGACCGGACGCGGCGCGCCACGTCGTCGAGCACGCCCAGTACGCCGACGACCGGCGTCGGCAGGATGGCCAGCTCTCCGGTCTGGTTGTAGAAGCTCACGTTGCCACCGGTGACCGGGATGCCCAGCGCGGCGCACCCGTCGGCAAGGCCCCGGACCGCCTCCGCGAACTGCCACATGACGTGCGGATCCTCGGGAGACCCGAAGTTCATGCAGTTCGTGACCGCCAGCGGCACGGCTCCGGACGTGGCGACGTTGCGGTACGCCTCGGCCAACGCGAGCTGGGCGCCCGTGTACGGGTGGAGCGCGACGAAGCGGGAGTTGCAGTCCGTGGCCACCGCGATCCCCCGGCCGGTGGTCTCGTCGATGCGGACGACCCCGGCGTCGGCCGGTTGAGCGGATGCCGTGTTGCCCCGGACATACCGGTCGTACTGGTCGGTGACCCAGGCGCGGCTGCACAGGTTGGGGCTCGCGGCCATGCGCAGGACGGTGTCGCGCAGCTCCGACGGTGTGCTCGGACGGGCGAGCCGATCGGGCAGGTCGGCGATCAGGGCGTCCTGAGTGTCCGAGCGCCGCACCGGGCGCCGGTACACCGGCCCGTCGTGGGCGACCGTGCGCGGCGGGACGTCCACGACGGTCTCACCATGACAGGTGATCACCAGCCGGTCGCCGTCGGTGACCTCGCCGATCACGGTCGCGAGCACCTCCCACCTGGCGCAGACACCCATGAACGCGGCGACATCATCGGGCCGGACCACTGCACACATGCGCTCCTGCGACTCGCTGGACAGGATCACGGCCGGCGTCATCCCGGTTGCGCGCAGCGCCACCGCGTCCAGGTCGACGTACATCCCGCCGTCCCCTGCCGACGCGAGCTCGCTCGTGGCGCACGACAGCCCGGCCCCGCCCAGGTCCTGGATGCCCACGACGAGGCAGGCGTGGAAGAGCTCAAGGCAGCACTCGATCAGCACCTTCTCGGTGAACGGATCGCCCACCTGGACCGCGGGAAGCTTCTTCCGTCCGCCCTCGTCCGTGTCTGAGCCGGAGAAGGTCTCCGAGGCAAGCACCGACACTCCACCGATGCCGTCGAGCCCGGTACGCGACCCGAACAGGACGATCTTGTTGCCGGTACCGGAGGCGAACGCGAGGTGCAGGTCCTCAACCCGTAGCGCTCCCACACACAGGGCGTTGACCAGCGGGTTGCCGAGGTAGCTCGCGTCGAAAACCACCTCGCCGCCGATGTTGGGCAGGCCGAGGGAGTTGCCGTAGCCACCGATCCCGGCCACCACCCCGGGCAACACCCGCGCGGTGTCGAGAGCATCGGCCGGGCCGAAGCGCAGCGGGTCGGCGACCGCGACCGGACGCGCACCCATCGCCATGATGTCGCGCACGATGCCCCCGACACCGGTTGCCGCTCCCTGGTAGGGCTCCACATAGGACGGATGGTTGTGCGACTCGACCTTGAACGTGACCGCCCACCCGTCGCCGATCTCGACGACACCGGCGTTCTCCCCGATGCCGGCCAGCATCTTCTCCCGCATCGCCGACGTGGTGGTCTCGCCGAAGTAGGCCAGGTGCACCTTGGAGGACTTGTAGGAGCAGTGTTCGCTCCACATCACCGAGTACATGGCGAGCTCGGCGTCGGTGGGCCGGCGGCCGAGGATCTCCCGGATGCGCGCGTACTCGTCGTCGCGCAGGCCCAGTTCGCGGTAGGGCTGGGTGCGCTCCGGGGTTTCGAAGGCGTTGTCGACGGTGTCGACGCTGACGCTCGAACCCGTCGGGAGCGGTCCTTCGGAATTGTGAAGCACGAACACGAGCCTACGGTCAGGGCGGGGCGTACCCGCGGTCGTCAGGCCTGACCCGGCGCCGTGGCGAACGAGTCGGCCACCGCGGCCGCCAGCTCCAGCAGGGCGAGCCGGGTGGCCGGCTCCAACCGATCGAGATCGACCTCCGCGCCCTCCTCGAGATGCGCGTCGAACGGCACACGCACCACCGCGGCGCAGCGAGCCGCGAAGTGCTCGGCAACCCGGTCCAGATCCACCCCGCCGGACGCCCGGTGTACTGAGTTGATCACGACGACGGAGTTGCGCACCAGGTCCTCGTGCCCGTGCGCGTCCAGCCAGTCCATCGTGGCCGACGCGCTGCGCGCCCCGTCGATCGACCCGGACGACACGATCACCAGTTGGTCGGCCACCCCGAGCACGCCGTACATCGCCGAGTGCATCAGCCCGGTGCCGCAGTCGGTGAGCACGATGTTGTAGAAGTGCTCGAGCAGGGTGACCGTGCGCCGGTAGTCGTCCTCGCTGAACGCCTCCGACACCGCCGGGTCCTGCTCGCTGGCCAGCACCTCGAGCCGCGACGGCCCCTGCGAGGTGTAGGCGCGCACGTCGGTGTAACGGCGCACGCGCTGGACGTCACGCAGCAGGTTGCGCACCGTGGCGCTGGTCTCCAGCGGGATCTTCTGGCTCAGCGTGCCCCGGTCGGGGTTGGCGTCGACGGCCACCACCCGGTCGCCGCGCAACGACGAGAACGTCGCTCCCAGCGTGGCCGTCATCGTGGTCTTGCCGACACCGCCCTTCAGGCTCAGCATCGCGATCTTGCAGCAGCCCAGCAGCGGCTGGTTGAGCCGCACGATGAGCTCGCGGCGCCGGACGTCGGCCGGGCTCTCTCCCGGATTGACCAGGCCCGCGGACAGCACATGGACCAGTCGACGCCAACCGGACCTCGGTGGGCGCCGAAGCGGCCGCAGCAGCCGGACCGACGACAGGTCGGCCGGCGGTCCGTCGACACCGCTGCGCTCGACCTCCGGCAGCGCGGGAGGGGCAGCGGGCGGGCCGACGGCGTCGACCAGGCGGGCCGAGGGTTCCGCGATCGGCGACGAGGACCCGACGATGACCGGCGGCGCGGGGGTTACGCGCCTCGGAACCTGGCGGGGCCCGATCGCCGGGTCCGAACGGGGCACGGGCGCAGCGGTCGGCCCACGACGCACAGCCGCCTTCTCAACCGCCGCGCCCCATTGCTCGCGTACGTACCGGCCCACCGAACCGTCCGCGGACCTACGCTCCGTCATCGACACTGACCCTCACAGGCGCCGACGGTAGTCGCGCCGCTGCCCGCGGTCGAGGCGACGCCCCGGCAAGCCCGTCAGAGGCCTGCATAGGAATGCAGGCCCGCCACCACCATGTTGATGAAGAACAAGTTGAACGCGATCACCGCGAAGCCCGCCACGTTGATCCACGCCGCACGACCGGTGCGCCAGCCGGCGGTGGCACGGGCGTGCAGGTAGGCCGCGTAGACCACCCAGGCGACGAACGCGACGGTCTCCTTCGGATCCCAACCCCAGAACCGACCCCAGGCCGCCTCGGCCCAGATCGCGCCGGCCATGACCGCGAAAGTGTAGATCGGGAAGGCGACGATCGTGACCCGGTAGGCCAACCGGTCCAGTGCATCGGCTGCCGGCAGCCGCCCGGCGAGACCCGCGACCGGGCCCGGGCGGCGCAGCGCGAACAGCAGGCTCGCCACCCCGGCGACCAGCAGCATTCCTGACGACAGGCAGATCGTGGTGACGTGCACGACGAGCCAGTAGGACTGCAGGGCCGGCTGGACCGGCGCCGCCCGGGCGTAGAGCACCGTGCCGGCCAGGAACAGCAGGACGACCACGGGCAGCAACACGAACGGGCCGACGGGGCGCAGGCCGGGCGAGCGGTGCAGCACCACGAGCCAGGCCACCACCGCGGCCAGGCAGATCGCGGAGATGAACTCGTACATGTTGCCCAGTGGCCAGCGCCCGGACGCCAGCCCGCGGGCGACGAGCGACCCCGCATGCAGCACCACCCCGAGCACGGCGAGCGCGACCCCCATCCGCCCGAGCCGCTCCGAGCGGCTGCGGACCTCCCCACCACCCGTCCCCCCGCCGTTGCGCGAGCCGCTGCGGGCCTCCCCACCCGCCCCCGCGCCGTTGTGCGAGCGAGCCGTTCGCACGCTAGGTGCG
>JBOHEP010000241.1:0-1407 GCA_050701075.1 Pseudonocardia sp.
GATGACCGGGTCGTGGTGGAGCCCTCTCCGTACGACCTGACGCGTGGCCGGATCGTCTACCGCTACAAGTAGATCTTGCCCGCACCCCGTTTCGGCGCGGTGATGGCACCGACCCGGAGAACCTGACATCCCATGAAGGTCAAGCCGAGCGTCAAGAAGATCTGCGACAAGTGCAAGGTGATCCGCCGTCACGGGCGGGTCATGGTGATCTGCGAGAACCTGCGCCACAAGCAGCGCCAGGGCTGATCGCAGCACCGTCGTCGCAGACGACGCAGCACCACCGCAGTACGCCACACAGAGGGACTCGACGCACCTATGGCGCCACACGGGCGCCGACCACCCCCGGAACCAGGCCGGGGCCCGGAACCAACGGAACCGGGACGGTCGTCGGGCAGACCTGGCCACCAGTTCAGAGGAGAACCCCGCCGCATGGCACGACTTGCCGGCGTCGACCTTCCCCGCGACAAGCGGATGGAGATCGCGCTCACCTACATCTTCGGGATCGGTCGCACCCGTTCCCTGGAGATCCTCACCGCCACCGGGATCGACCGGGACCTGCGGTCCAAGGACCTGACCGACGAGGACGTCGCCGCCCTCCGCCAGTACATCGAGGACAACCTGCGCGTCGAGGGCGACCTGCGCCGCGAGGTGCAGGCCGACATCCGTCGCAAGATCGAGATCGGCTGCTACCAGGGGATCCGGCACCGCCGGGGTCTGCCTGTGCGCGGCCAGCGGACCAAGACCAACGCCCGCGGTCGCAAGGGACCGAAGAAGACGGTCGCCGGTAAGAAGAAGGCAGGTAAGAAGTAATGCCGCCAAGGACGCGTGCCGCGGCCGGTCCCAAGAAGGTCCGCCGCAAGGAGAAGAAGAACGTCGCGCACGGCCACGCGCACATCAAGAGCACCTTCAACAACACCATCGTCTCGATCACCGACCCGACCGGTGCGGTGATCGCGTGGGCCTCCGCCGGCGGCGTCGGTTTCAAGGGATCGCGCAAGTCCACGCCGTACGCCGCGCAGATGTGTGCCGAGAGCGCAGCCCGCAAGGCCGCCGAGCACGGCATGAAGAAGGTCGACGTGTTCGTCAAGGGTCCCGGGTCCGGGCGCGAGACCGCGATTCGTTCGTTGCAGGCCGCCGGCCTCGAGGTCGGCACGATCTCCGACGTCACGCCGCAGCCGCACAACGGCTGCCGCCCGCCCAAGCGGCGCCGGGTCTAGGGGAGGGAGAAACCAGACATGGCTCGTTACACCGGACCCATGACCCGCAAGTCCCGCAGGCTCAAGGTCGACCTCGTCGGCGGCGACCAGGCGTTCGAGCGCCGTCCTTACCCGCCCGGCCAACACGGCCGGATCCGGATCAAGGAGACCGAGTACCTCCTGCAGATGCAGGAGAAGCAGAAGGCCCGCT
>JBOHEP010000242.1:0-1027 GCA_050701075.1 Pseudonocardia sp.
CCTCTGAGGGGGTCACGTGACGAGACTAGTCAGACCGCGCCCAGGACGGCCCGGTCAAGCGTCTCCGCGAGCGCGTCGCGCAGCTCCTTGCGGTTGCCGACATCGAGCTTGCGGAACACCTTGCGCAGGTGGTACTCGACCGTGCGCGGGCTGATGAACAGCTGGGCGCCGATCTCGGGGTTGGTGTGTCCCCTGCTCGCCAGCCGGGCGATCTGGGCCTCCTGCGGGGTGAGGAGGTCACGCGCGTCGACGGTGCGCTACGTACTCGAGCAGGCGGTCTTCCCGACTCCCACCTTGCCCCGCAGCACCAGCACTCCGCTGCGTCGCCCGACCCCCAGGGGCCGACCAGGCACACCGGCCGGCGCCGCCAGGGACGCGACGCGGGACTTGCCCTGACGTGACCGGTGCCCCCGTGGAACAAGGCTCGGGGCGTGCCGTTCGAGCTGCCCACGAGAAGGAACGTCGACGTAGCCGTGCCTTCTCCAGTGCCTACGGCACCGGGTCACCACACGAACCGTAAGGGAGCACACATGTCGGTCGATCAGTCCCACCCCGTCGACGGCCCGGGGGCGACGTCCCTCGCGCCGCAGATCGAGGTCATCGGCGCGGTGCCGACCCCGCCAGTACCCGACCCCTCCGAGGCGATGATCCTCCGCGTCACCCTGCCGCCGGGCAGCCCGGGCGCCCCGCCTCACCGGCACACCGGTCCCGCCTTCGGCTACGTGATCGAGGGAGAGATGGTCTTCGAGCTGGAGGGCGAGCCCGCGCGGGTCGTCCGGGCCGGCGAGACGTTCTGGGAGCCCGGTGGCGACGTGATCCACTATCAGGACGGCAACCACCTGGTCGACGCCGAGACCAGGTTCGTGGTCACGATGTTCTGCGTCCCCGGCCGGCCGATGCTCATTCCGGTGAGCGCCGAGGAGCTCGAGGAACGCCGGCCGCGCCGGGCTCCCGCGCAACCGCTGTAGGGAAAGTGAGGGGTCGACGGGCGGCGCGGGATCGCTGCCCAGGCCCGACCAGGGCGGCA
>JBOHEP010000243.1:0-1581 GCA_050701075.1 Pseudonocardia sp.
TGATGTCCATGCGGTCTTTGACCAGGTGGCGGCAGGCGCCTTCGATGATGCCGGTGGCGATGGGCCAGCCCGCGGCGAGGGCCTCGTGGTAGGCCAGGTAGGGCTTCTTGGCGAGTAGGTAGTTCGCGGCCTTGTCCGCGCCTTTGCGGCGCTGGGCGTCGAGCCTGCGGGTGGTGGCGGTGCGGCCGATGGTCGCGGCCACGGTGGAGGACCTGCCTTGGAGGATCTTGGTGGCCTGGGTGGCGACCCAGCGTTCGGCGGCGGGGTCGCCTTGGTTGTGGAAGCACCATGCTGCGGTCCACAGGTACTCCAGGACGTGGACGAAGTCGCAGACGATGTTCACCTCGACCTTGCGGCGGCGGGCCTCGGAGTGGATCAGTGAGAGCTGGTGTCTGTGGCCGTCGACCCCGACCACCCAGGTCCGTTGGTGGTCGGGGTCGCGGCGGACGGCCTCGTCGAAGACCGTGGTGATCACCTCGGCGGTGCTCGCCTCGACGCTGGCGGTCAGCCATTTGCCCTCGGCCCGCGGTCCCTTCCGCCGCCGGCTGCGCTCCCCGTCCGCAGCGGCAGCGGCTGGGGCTGAGGGGGCAGCTGCTGAGGAGGCGGCAGCTGCTGCTGCTGGGGCTGAGGAGGCGGCGGCCGCGGCTTTGGTGGCCGCGGCTGTGGTGGTGATGACGTCGCCGGGCTCGCGGGGTACCGGGGTGGCGTCGTAGACCGCGCCGACCTCGGCCATCGGTTTGCGCCCGAGCTTCTCCCCGCCCGAGAGCCGGGTGGCCATCTTGTTGCCCCCCTTGGCCGCGGCCTTGCGGGCGGTGCCCGCACGCAGCGCGTCCGGGAGCATCACGATGCCCTTGCCGTCCGCGGAGCACACCAGCAGGTCCGTGGCCGGGCGCGGACCGGGGCGTTGCTGCTGGTAGAAGGCGTCGATGTCGACCGCTGCCCGCTGGGCCAGCTCCTGGACCTGCCGTTTGCCCACCCGCACCCCGCAGGCCCGCTCGATCGCCGCGCTCGCGTCCTGGAACGAGCCGCGGGTGGCCTCGACCGCGGCCAGCCGACGCAGACCGTGCGAGTGCTACTCCAGTTCAACACCGCATCCCCCCGGGTACAGGTTCGGTGCGCCCGCAGCCCGGTACGCCAGACGCCCCACCTGCACCTGCCCGTAGAGACTGCCCAACCCCCGCTGATGTCCGGTCTCCACCCGGGTCCGTACCACCTGGTCGGACCCGACCACCGACTCCAACCGAGGCTCCCGCGCCGCCCGCAGGTCCAGATGGTCCTGCAACAACGTCCGGACCAGCTCCCGACCCGTCACCTCGAGCTCGTCCTCCAGCTCCGCATGGGTCAACCCACCCGCCCGCCGGCCCGACAGCTCCACCACCAACCCGTCGAAAACCTCCCGGGACCGGTCGAACCCACCCACACCCTCACCGCACAGATACTCTTCCACCGGGCTCCTTCTTGCCGCGTCAAGGCTTCAGCACCTCGAACGTAGCGGGAAGGAGCCCCTCACCTCACTCCAGCCTCAACACACCCCCTGGTCACAGGCGCCACAAGGCCCCCTCCAAAAGAGCCGCACCCATC
>JBOHEP010000244.1:0-2448 GCA_050701075.1 Pseudonocardia sp.
GCCACCTCGCCACCGTGCAGAACCTGCTGCACCTGGTCGGCGGCCCGCTGAACTTCAACCGGGAGAGCTCGCCCTTCGCCAGCGCGATCTACCCGTTCCGCTTCACCCTCGAGCCCCTGACGCTCGACTCGCTCGCCAAGTACGTGATCGCCGAGAGTCCGGCCGAGCTCCCTGCCGAGCTCTCGGACACCGACCGTGCGCTGCTCGACCAGATCCGCATCGATGCCACTCGCGCCAACGGCGGGCAGGAGGTCCGGCACGTCGGTCGGATCTTCGAGCGGCTCGCGCACCTGTTCTCCGACGAGACCGACGGCCTGGCCGACGACGACATCCGGTTGGACACCTATGCTCAGCAGGCGAAGTTCGCGGACTGGGGTTTCGAACCGCGGCTCGGCGGCCCCGGAGAACCGCTGATCGTCGAGTCGTTCGCGGACACGGACGCCGATCACGTCCGAGCGGCGGCAGTCGCTGCTGTGCGGGCCATCGGCGCCCAGGGGGAGGGCTTCGACCCCGCCCCCACCGGCACCGAGTCGCACTTCGAGAGGTTCTTCGACATCTACAAGCAGGTGTCGGTGCTGATCTCGGCTGGGGCGACGGTCACCTGGCCGGTGACGACGAACCCCAACACGACCTCAGCACCGACCGTGCCCTCGTCGGCGGACAGGGTGGCGGCGGCACTCGAGGCGCATGCCAGCACCGGGCGCATCAACCATCCGCGGGCACGGGCGTGGGCGCACCTGTTCAACCTCCGCTACCGGCTGCTACTGGGACAGCTCTCGCACTTCCTGCGCATCGACCACGACCTGTACTCCGCCGCACCCGGTCCCGGGCTCGGCGACCGCACCGACCGTGGCCTGCTGCTGATCGGGACCTTCGATGAGATGCGCCGGCTGAGCAAGATTGCCGGCAAGCTCGTGCAGCTGCCGAAGGACGACCCGGCGGGCCCCGTCAACGCCGGTCCGCCCTTCGAGCTCCCCTACACCCTGAACCTGCCCGACGGCGAACCGCAGCGCTGGCGGATGCACCTCGACGCCTCCCGCGCCGCCACCCGCCTCATCATCGACCTACTCCAGCCCGACGCCATCGACCGCGACGACTTCCTCGAGGATCTCCTGCGCCAGGATGCCGAGGCCCAGGTCGTGATGGACTCCTTGGCCCACGGCCGCGGCGTACCGCCGGAGAGCCTGCCGACCGGCTTCGCCAAGGCGGTCAGGATCCTCGAGGAAGCGGTGCGGGGGTTCAGCATCGCCCCTCCCCACTCCAACTTCTGGGCCGGAAGGACCCGCGATCAGTTCCTCGCCGTCCGCGCCGCGGGGCAGCTACCCGTGAGCCTGAAGCCGGACGGCGGCGTCAACCCCGATCCGGATGCCGCACCGCTCATCCACCGGCTGGAGGGCCAGGCACCTCCGCCTGGGCCCCGGTTCAACCGGATGCCCCGGTTCCGCCCGCCGGTCCCCGACGCCCGCATCGAGTTCGTCCGTCAGTGGATAGCCGAGGGGGCCCCGGACGACGACCCGCCCGGGCAGGTCGGTGTCGAGCACGAGCGGGATCCGGCACCGGAACCGACCGGGCCACCACCGCCCACGGGCCTCGGCTTCGAGGCCGACATCAGGGGCCTGTTCCGCGAGAACCCCGATCGCAGCTCGATGCTGGCCATCGCCCAGTTCGACCTGCACCTCTACGAGGACGTGCGGGACCGCGCGACCAGTATCCTGGCCAGGCTCGAGGACGGCAGCATGCCCTGCGACGGTGCCTGGCCCGCGGAGCGCATCGACATCTTCCGGCAGTGGATCGCAGGCGGCAGGCAGCCCTGACGCGGGTGCCGGGAGATTCGCGGTGGGCGGATCACTCCGAGGGGGGTTACGATGCCGCAGCTTCGACCTGTGCTGACAGCTTTGCGAAAGCCGCCCGCTGTTCCTGCAGCGGCGCCGCGACCTCATACGGGCCAACGTGTGTCCCCTGTTGCCTCCGACCCGATCGATAAGTTCTGGCGCGGCGCCGCCACCGTTGCTTCCCTACACTCCTACCACGAGCGGCGACCCAACCGAGCGCGGACGCCGCGAACCCGGCCGGGATGTTTGTATTGTCAAGTCGTGACAGAGCCGCCGGGTGCGACGTTCCCGTACCACCGGATCGTGGATGATCTCCGGTCAGCCATCGTGGCTGGGCGGTTGGTTCCGGGTGAGCAGCTCAGCTCGGAATGGGAGCTGGCACAGACCTACCAGACCAGCCGACCCACGGTGCGACGGGCGATTGCCGTGCTCAAGGCCGAGGGCCTGGTCGTCACCGAGCAGGGCCGCGGCGCCTTCGTGCGCCCGACCCCCCACGTGCGGCTTGTGCTGACCGGCGCGAACTACCGGCGGCACCGCGACGCCGGACTGCCAGGTTTCAACGCCCAGGTCGTCGAGCAGGGCCAGCGGCCCGAGCAACGCCTGCTGGAGGTGGTCG
>JBOHEP010000245.1:0-19233 GCA_050701075.1 Pseudonocardia sp.
GGAGCCTGCTCCTGCGCGTTGGTGGGGTAGGCGACGAACGGGCGCAGCTCCGCCAGCTCGACGGTGCGCTCCTCGCCGGTCAGGTCGCGCTCGTAGGTGGGGAACGAGGCCTGCATGGCGCGGAGCCGGTTGAGCATCGTGACATAGCTGGGGGGCTCCCCGCCGGCGGCTCCTTCCTGCCCACCACCCCCGGGATAGGCCCAGGTCCGGAACTCCGACGGGGTGCCGGGCAGCCCGGGCAGCCCCAGCTCTGCGTGGTAGGGCGCGATGATCTCGGCGACGAAGGTCTCGAACGAGTGCAGCGCCACGGTGGCGCGATGGTGGTCGGGGGAGTGGTGGATCCGGCTGCGCACCGCGGTCACCGGGAGCGCCTGCCCGGTGGGGATCTGTTCCTCACCCAGCCCCGACATCGCCTGGAGCAGGGTGGACTTGCCGACCCGGGCCTGGCCGCTGACCCCGATGTCGATCGTGGAGCGGGAGAACCGCGACTCCAGGACGCGCAGCAGCGCGACGGCCTCGGCGATGCCTTCCCTCAGCTCCTGGACCCGGAACGCGGCGAGGCCGGCCCGGAGCTCGTCGGGGGTGGTGGGATGGCGGCGCAGCTCGTCGACCCCGACGGCCAGGTCGCCGAGCTGCTCGTCGAGGACGAGCCACCACCCGATGTCGGCACGGATCCGCGGAAGCTGGCGGATGCGTTCGGTCAGGATGGTGTGGACACGGTCGGCGATGTCGCCAAGCACTACGGCGTCCCCCTTGAGTTCGATGCCGTTACTGGAGCAGTACGGGCCGCGTGGGTCAAGGCTGATCGAGTGGAGTCCAACCCGTACCAGGTAGAAGGTAGGGGTGCCGTTAGGCTCGCCGATCGTGCACGTCGACGAACTGCGCGCCGCCGACCACGCGCACGTCTGGCATCCCTATGCGCCGATGCCGGCGCACGTCCCCCCGCTGGTCGTCGAGTCGGCGGCGGGGGTGCGGCTGCGGCTGGCCGACGGGACCGAGCTCGTCGACGCCATGTCGTCGTGGTGGGCGGCGATCCACGGCTACCGCCATCGGGTGCTCGACGCCGCGGTGCGCGACCAGCTCGCCGTGATGAGCCACGTCATGTTCGGCGGGCTGACCCACGGCCCGGCGGTCGACCTGGCGCGGCTGCTGGTGGAGATCACCCCGGAGCCGTTGCGGCACGTCTTCCTGGCTGACTCGGGTTCGGTCTCGGTCGAGGTCGCGATCAAGATGTGCCTGCAGTACCAGCGTTCGCGCGGCCGGCCGGGCCGCCACCGGCTGCTGACCTGGCGTGGTGGCTACCACGGCGACACGTTCGGCGCGATGAGCGTCTGCGATCCCGACGGCGGCATGCACGGGCTGTGGCACGATGTGCTGGCCCGGCAGGTGTTCGCGAGTGTCCCGCCGCGGGCCTTCGAGACCGGGTACGTCGCGGAGCTGGCCGAGCTCATCGAGACCCATGCCGACGAGCTCGCCGCGGTGATCGTCGAACCGGTCGTGCAGGGCGCCGGAGGAATGCGTTTCCACGACCCGCGCTACCTGCACGTGCTGCGTGAGCTGTGCCTGACCCACGACGTGCTGCTCGTGTTCGACGAGATCGCCACCGGGTTCGGCCGCACCGGCGAGCTGTTCGCCGCCGACCACGCGGGGATCAGTCCGGATGTGATGTGCGTCGGCAAGGCCCTCACCGGCGGCTACCTGTCGATGGCTGCGGCGTTGTGCACGTCGGAGGTGGCCAGGGGGATCAGCGACGGTGCGGCCGGGGTGCTCATGCACGGGCCCACGTTCATGGGCAACCCGCTGGCCGCGGCCACAGCGCTCGCCTCGGTCCAGCTGCTGCTGGACCGCGACTGGCGCGCTGAGGTGCGCGGCATCGAGGCCGCGTTGCGGACCGGGCTGGCGCCCGCGCGCGGGCTGCCCGGAGTGGTCGACGTTCGGGTGCTCGGCGCGATCGGGGTGGTGCAGCTCGACCACCCGGTGGACATGACCGCGGCGACGGCCGCGGCGGTCGCCGCCGGAGTGTGGCTGCGGCCGTTCCGCGACCTCGTTTATGCGATGCCGCCCTACATCTGCACTGTCGAGGACCTGGTCGCGATCACGACGGCGATGTGCGCAGCCGCCGCGGCAGGGTGAGCGCGAACCCTGCCCACGAGATCAGGACCAGCAGAGCCACCAGCAGCTGTGCGGCCACGAGATGTTGCTCCGGGTAGACCACGCCGGTGAGATAGGTGTCGATGAACCCGCGGGAGAGGCCCTGTTCACCGGCCAGCCGGCGGGCGTGGTCCTCCCAGGCGGTGAGTGGACATGCCAACCCGACGGCAACGCTCAGCGCGCCCCACCCGACCGCGGCGAGATGCGCCACGATCAGCCGCCGGTACCGCCACGCCAGGAACCCGCCGAGTGCGACGTAGGCGATGAACCCGAAGTGGACCACCATCAACAGGTCGGCGAGAAACCGGTAAGCCACCGGTACAGGATCTCATGCGCCGCCGGGGGCGGCTGTGAACCGGCCCGCCGCGGGGCGGGCCGGTCTCTCGGCTCAGAGCGTGCGAACGGCCTGCGCCTGCGGGCCTTTGGCCCCCTGGCCGATCTCGAACTCGACGCGCTGGTTCTCGTCCAGGCTGCGGAAGCCGCTGGACTGAATCTCCGAGTAGTGCACGAAGACGTCGTTCCCACCACCGTCGGGGGTGATGAAACCGAAGCCCTTCTCGGAGTTGAACCACTTGACCGTGCCTTGGGGCATGTCCATCTCCTCGATACGCCGGTGCCCGCAACGGATGGCGGGACAGCACCGGGCGTCGGGATCGAACCACGGGTGCGCATGGTGGCGCCACCCGTCCCGTGCACCCAGCCGGGGGATGTTGCACGCGCCCACCGCGCTACCGCGGATACTTCGGCTGTTCCGGCCCCGATTCATGTCGCAACGCGGAGGGCGCACCGTCATGGTCGACCGCATCCTGCCCGCCCGTCCCGATCCGCGCTTCCTCAAGGACGAGGCGAAGCGGCGGAGGAGGTCCGGGGAGTTCGGCTCGCTCGGTCGGGCCCAGTTCGCGATCGCCAGGGAGCACGGCTTCCGGTCGTGGCCGGCGTTGTCCGCGTTCATCCAGACCCGCCGGCTCGACGTCGCCGGCCGGGCGGCCGCTCTGGTCCGGGCGGCGTGCAGCAGCGACGTCGCCGCGGCACGCACCTTGCTCATCGCCGAGCCTGAGCTGGCCGGGTACGACCTGGCCACAGCATGCGTCGCCGGCGATGCGGGCACCGTTGCCAAGATCCTCTCCGCGCGGCCCGACGCGGCCACAGCGGCAACCGGACCGGGCGGCATACCGCCGATCCTCTACGCCGCATTCTCCCGACTGCTGCGGGCCGAACCGGAACGGGCGCCGGGGATCCGCGAGGTCGTCCGCCGGCTGCTCGCCGCGGGCGCGGATCCGAACACCATTGCCGGTGATCGTGAGGAGGCCCCGCCGATCTACGGCGTCGCCGGCGTCCTCAACGATCCCGAGCTGACCCGGATGTTGCTCGAGGCGGGCGCCGATCCCGACGAGGGCCTGCCGGCGCCTGATCCGGCCGACGCGCTGGCGCCGGACCGGCCGTGGGGCAACGAGTCGCTCTATCACGCGGCCGAGTTCCCGGATCCGACCTGCGTGGAGTTGCTGCTCGCGGCCGGGCCGCATCCGATCCGGGTGTCGTACTGCATCCGTCGCGCCCTCGATTTCGACAATCCACCGATGATCGAGGCGTTCCTGCGCCATGGCGTCGATCCCGACCTGACGCCGTGCTTCGGGGGTGGTGGCGGGCTGCTCATCGGGGCTGTTGTCCGGCGGCATCCGGTCCGGATCGTGGAGCGGATCCTCGAGGCGGGGGCGCGGATCGACGCTGTCGACGATCGGGGATCGACCGCGCTGCGGCACGCCGTCCGCCACGGTTGCGTGAAGCAGTCCGCGCTCCTGATGGCGCGCGGAGCCGACAACGGCGTCGTCACCGACGAGGATCGGTGGATGGGTGCGGTATCGCGAGGGGACAGCGCCCATCCCGATCCCCGCTGGCGCCTGGATCCGGAGCTGTTGGCGCACGCCACCGTCCGCAACGACGTCGATCGGATCAACCGGCTGGTCGCGGCGGGCGCCGAGGTCGACCGGGCGGCGGGATGGGCCGAGATGGCGCCGTTGCCCAACGCTGCCTATCGAGGGTGGCTGGACGCGGTCGTCGCGTTGCTGGCCGGTGGCGCCGATCCGACCTCGGTCAACGGTTACGGCGGGTCGCCGGTCAACTCGGCGGTCTTCGGCTCCGAGCACTGCACGGACCCGTTCGGTGGGGTCAGCATGCGGCCGCCCGAGGAGGTGACACACGGCGACTATCCCGGCGTGGTGGAGGCTCTGCTCGCGGCCGGCGCGCCGGTTCCGGAGGAGATCGGCGGCAGCCCCGGGGTGCAGGAGGTGCTTGTCCGCCATCGAGCCGAGCCATGAGCATGCGAGGCCTCGGTTCGGTGATCGACATCCACCTCCCGGGCGGCTACCGTGATAACGATGGCGCGCCGCCCGTCGGTACATCGATCACGATGAGCGCACAAGCGCGGGTGCCGGGGCGCCCCGTCCGCGCCGAACGAGACGCCGCCGTGGGGAAGGGCCCCGTGCTCGGGAAGGCGACCGTGACATGACCGACCAGGCCGAGGAATTGCAGACGGCTCTGCTGCAGTCCGAGGCCGTCGTGACCGCATCGGAGGCTCGGGCGGCCGGGCGAGCGGTGGCCAAGGACGACTCATTGTGATCAGCATGAACGAGCTGTCGGCGCTGCTCCGCGAGGGAGAGAACAGCGGGGTCGAGTTCAAGCGCGACGACATCGCGCCTCAGGACCTCGCCAAGGCTCTCGTCGCGCTGAGCAATCTGCGCGGTGGACGGGTGCTGCTCGGCGTCGAGGACGACGGAGCCGTCAGCGGAATCGTCAAGGATGCCGTGGATGAATGGGTGTTGACCTGCGCCAGGGACAAGGTGCGCCCGCCGCTGATCCCCTACGTCGAAACCGTCACCGATCCCGATAGCGGCGCCCGGATAGCAGTGGTCACCGTGGAGGCCGGCTACGCGGTGCATGCGGTCTGGCACAATCAGCACTTCTCCTATTACATCCGCGTGGGTCAGCAGAGCCGGGAGGCCAGCCCGGAAGAGCTGTCGCGACTACAGCAGCAGCGCGGAACCTTCCGGGCCGAGTTGCGGCCGATCACTGGTGCCTCCGTCGACGATCTCGATCGTCGACGGTTGCGCGACTACTTCCACCAGGTGCGCGGTCAGGCCGTTCCGGATGACCGCGACCACGAGGATTGGTTCCGCCTCCTGCTCGGTACCGAGCTCCTCGTCGACGGGGTGGACGGGCCGGTGCCCACGCTCGCGGCGGTGGCATTGTTCAGTCCGGCTGCGAAGCGCTTTCTCCCGCAGTCAGGAATTGATGCCGTCGCCTACCCGGGCTCGGAGAAGGACTATGCCGCGATCGAAAGGATAGGCCTACGGGGTCCGTTGACCCCGCTGCTGGACGCGGCCGGCGCACTCGTTGAGCCCGGACTCGTCGACATGGCTGTGTCATTCGTCCGCCGCAATGCCGGGGTGTCGGCCGAGCTGGTCGATGGGGTGCGTCGAGTCGAGACGTTCGGTCTTCCGGCCGAACCGATTCGGGAAGCTGTGGTGAACGCACTCATTCACCGCGACTACCTCCTGGCGCATGCCGACGTCGAGCTCAGCCTGTACAGCGACCGCCTGGAGATCGTGAGCCCCGGCCGACTGCCCAACGGCGTCACCGTCGAGGGAATGAAGCTCGGTGTTCGCGCCGCTCGTAACGAGCTGATCAAGGACGTGATGCGCGACTACGGATACCTCGAACACATGGGTCCGGGGGTTCCGCGCAAGATCATTCGTGGGATGTGGGAGTTCAACGCGACGGTGCCGGAGTTCAGGCTCGGGGACGAGAGCCTCGCGGTGGTCCTCCTGCGCGGTCGTGCGGGCCGGGAGCTTGAGTAGCGCGGACGCGACTGCTCGCTTGGCTCCTGGTTGGGCTTGTTCGGCGCTCAGCACCGGAAAGTGTCGGTACTCGAATGTGGACTCCGTCCGCAGCGGCCAGGCTTCACACAGCCATCAGCCAACAGGGTCATATCTGCCCGGCAAGCGAGGGGTCCTGGGAACGTCGACCGGTCGGCGGTGGAGAATCCGACGCCCGGGGCGGACGTCCACTGCATTGGGGTGCGTACGGACAGCCGCCCCGGGCTCGCGGTTCACGAACCCGGCACGCGGGTACACCACCGCATGATCGCGCTGTTCTCCAGCAGGTTGGGCTGCCTGGGATCCGTGTTGGTGTCCCTGCTGCTGACGGCTCTGCTGATCCTGGTCCTGACCACCCTCTGACCGGTCTGATCACCACCAGGTGCGCCTGCACGGCCTGCGGCTCGTGCAGCACGAGCTTGAGCCACAGCTCAGGTCCGGTGCGCGAGGATGAACAGCGGCTCGTCGTGGGGTGCACCGGCGTGCTGACCGGGTCCTGTGCGCCGAGCAGCTCGTCGAGGTGGGGGTAGTCGCCGTAGGTCAGGTTCACCCGGAGGCTGCCGTCGGTCATGTCGATGAGTGTGGCACCGGGGTTGGCCCTCGGGCATCGACGCGGGTCATCCGGGCGGTAGCGGTGCGACCCGGACCCGGGCGACCCGGCGACGGTCCATCTCGGTGACGGTGAAGCGGTGGTCCAGTGTGTCGAGGGTGTCGCCGACGCCGGGGATGCGGCTCAGCTGGGTCTGCACGAAGCCCGCGAGGGTCTCGAACGGACCGTCCGGCAGCGTGATCCCGGTGCGCTCGGTCACGTCGTCGCGGTTGAGCAGGCCGTCCAGCTCGGTGGCGTCGGTGTCCGCCCGTTCCGCGGGGTCGAACTCGTCGGAGATGTCACCGACCAGTTCTTCGAGGAGGTCCTCCATCGTGACGATGCCGGCGGTGCCGCCATACTCGTCGACGACGACGGCCAGGTGCGTGCGGTCGGTCCGCAGCCGTGACAGCGCGGACAGCAGCGGCAGGCTCGCGGGCAGCAGCGGCACCGGGCGGGCGAGGTCGCCCACGGTGCGCCCCTCGGCCGGGCCGTCACCGGTGATCATGGCCGTGAGCAGCTCGCGGACGTGGACCACCCCGACGATGTGATCCACCGTCTCGCCGGTCACCGGGTAGCGCGAGTGCGGCTTGCCCAGCACGTCGCGGGCGGCGTCGGCCACGGAGGTGGCCGCGGTCAGGAAGTCGACCTCGGTGCGCGGCACCAGCACCGCCGCGAGCTGGCGGTCGGCGGCGCCGAACACGTCGTCGAGCACCCGGCGTTCCTCCGCACCCAGGTCACCGTGGCCGGCGACCATGTCGCGCAGCTCCTCCTCACTCACCTCGTCACCGCCAGTGCGGGGGTCCAGCCCGAGCGCCCGGACGACGACGTTCGTGGACCGCGAGAGCAGCCAGATCACCGGACGGCTGATCCGCGCGACGCGGTCCAGCACCGGCGCGACGACCAGCGCGACCCCTTCCGGGCGCTGCAAGGCGAGGCGTTTGGGCACCAGCTCGCCGAGCACCAACGAGAGGTAGGAGATGAATGCGGTGACGCCGATGAACGCAACCGTCCCGGCGATCCCCGCGGGCAGCCCCCAGCCGGTGAGCACGGCGCCAAGGGGTTCGGCCAGCGTGGCACCGCCGTAGGCCGCGGAGAAGAACCCGGCGAGGGTGACCCCGATCTGCACCGCCGCCAGGAACCGGTTGGAGTCCGCCCGCAGCGCCGCCACCCGGGCGCCCCGACGGTGGTTGACGACCATCCGGTCCACCTGCGCGTCCCGCAGCGACACCAGCGCCAGCTCGGAGGCGGCGAAGAAACCGCCGATCAGCACGAACAGCAACACCAGCGCGAGGTTGAACGCGACGCCATCCACCGGGCAAGGCTCCCCGACCGGGTCGCCCGGATCCACGTGGGGTGGCGCAGCGCCCGGGAGTCCCAGATCCATGCGCCCACCCCACGTTCGGGTGGGACAGGATGAGGGTCGGCAGGAGGGGGTATCGGTGCAGGAGCAACCACCGGACGACGCGGTCCGGTTGATCGTGCTCATCGACGCGTCCACCGACATCGAACGTGACCTCGTCACCGACTGGATGCGACGCGCCGAGGTGGCGCCGGCCCTGGTGCTCCCGCTGTCCGGATCGGAGCCGGCGCAGGCACTGGCAGGCGCTGAGCCCGAGTCCCTGGTCATCGCGGCGCGAGTGGGTTGGCTGCCCCGTGAGCTCGACGGCCAGCGCCGGGTGCGTTGGGCCGACGTGGTCTCGATGGTCAACCCGCGCCGCCCACCGCTGCGCGCGCAGGCCCGAATCCTGCGCCTCGAGCCGGACCGGGCCGCGGTCGTCGTCGCCGAGCCCGCCACGGTGGCCGCGCTGCGCGACCGGTTCCCCGGTCCGGACGGGGACGCGCCCGCGTTCGGCGCTTTCGTGGCCCGGCAGGCGACCCTGGCGCTGGACCGGGCCGAGCGCGCGCTCCTCGGTGATCGGTTCAAGGTGCCCCGCCACGTCGTCGAGGCCGTCGAGGGGAGCCCTGAGTTCCGGCGCGACGTCGCCGAGCTCGCCGCGAAGCTGGACCGGTCGGTCGGCGAGGTGGCCGCGAAGGTCACCGCTGACCTCGACGGGCTGGTCGCGTCGATGAGCCCGGTGGCGGTGGACCTGCTCTCCGCGGCGCTGCGCCCGCTGCACGCCCGGGCCTGGGACGTGCAGGTGGACACGTCGGGGCTGCGGCGGCTGCGCGAGCTGAACCGTCGGTTCCCTCTGGTGTTCCTGCCCAGCCACCGCTCCTACGCCGACCCGCTGCTGCTCGCCGACGTCCTCGCCGAGCATGACTTCCCCCGCAACCACGTGCTGGGCGGGGACAACCTGCGGTTCTGGCCGGTCGGACCGCTGGCCAAGCGGGCCGGGGTGGTGTTCATCCGGCGCAGCTTCGGCGACGACGAGATCTACAAGCTCGCCGTGCGGGAGTACTTCGGGTTCCTGCTGGCCAAGCGGTTCAACCTGGAGTGGTACCTGGAGGGCGGCCGCTCACGCACCGGCAAGCTCCGCCCGCCGCGCTACGGACTGCTGGCGGGCGTCGCCGAAGCGCTGGACGACCGACGGTGCGAGGACGTCTTCCTGGTGCCGGTGTCGATCGCCTACGACCAGCTCCGCGAGGCGGCGGCGATGGCCGCGGAGCAGCGCGGCGCGAAGAAGCAGGCCGAGGGGCTGGGCTGGCTGCTGGCCTACGCCAGGGCCCAGCTCAGCCAGATCGGCACCGCGCACGTGCGGTTCGCCGAGCCGATCTCGCTGCGCGCGGCGCTGGGGGTCGGCGTGGGTGATCCCGCGGGGCGCAGGCTCGCCCTGCAGAAGGCGGCGTTCGAGGTGTCGGTGGGGATCAACCGGGTCACCCCGGTGATGGCGACGGCGCTGGTGACGCTGGCCCTGCTCGGCGTGCGCGACCGGGCCCTGACGCTGCCCCAGGTGCGCCGGGTGCTGGAGCCGGTGCGCGGCTACGTCATCGAACGCGGCCTCCCGCACTCCATCGACCTGCTGGGTACCGCCGACGGGGTGCTGCGGGTGCTCGCGGCGTTGACCGCGGAGAACGTCGTGACGACCTACGCGGGTGGCGATGAGCCGGTGTACGCGATCGAGCGCGGGCACCACCTCGTCGCGGCGTTCTACCGCAACAGCGCGATCCACCACTTCGTCGACCGGGCGATCGCCGAGCTCATGGCGCTGTGCGCGCCGTGCCACCGCCTCGACGAGGCGGCGCGGCTGCGTGACCTGCTGAAGTTCGAGTTCTTCTTCCCCGACCGGGAGACCCATCACGCACAGCTGTCCGCCGAGCTGGGCCGGATGAACCCAGACTGGGAGACCGTTGACGGTCGCGACGTCCTGCGCGGCGCCGGCTTCCGCATCGCCCACCGTGTGCTGCGCTCCTTCCTCGACGCCCAGCTCGTCGTTGCCGAGCGGTTGGCCGCACGGGATCCGAGCGCCCCGGTCGTGGAGAGGGAGTTTCTCGACGAGTGCGGCGGCGTGGGCCAGCAGATGTTGCTGCAGGGCCGGTTGCACGGGCCGGAGTCACTGTCCCGGGAGCTGTTCGGGAGTGCGTTGAAGCTGGCGGCCAACCAGGAGCTGGTGGACGCTCGCGTTGATCGACAGGGGGACGACCTGGCGCTGCGCCGCCAGGCCTTCGCCGCGCAGCTGCGCGACGTCGTCCGGAAAGTGATCGAGATCGACGAGATCGACGCGGCGACCCGACGGGAGGTGGCCGGCGTTGAACCCTAGCGAAGCCGGGTGGAGTGAGGAGCAGCTGATCGCCGACGTCGAGGCCGGGCCGAAGGGACCGCACGTCGGGGCGTTCTTCGACTTCGACGCCACCCTGATCGACGGCTACTCGCTCGCCTCGTTCGCCCGCCATCACCTCCGGTCGCTGCACCTCACCCCGGCCGATGTGGGGCGAATGCTGCTGATCGGGCTGCGCGGGGTGACCGGGGAGGCGGACTTCGAGCGGTTCTTCCTGCTCGGGCTGCGGACGTGGGCCGGGCGCGGCGAGGACGAGCTCGCCCAGCTGGGGGAGCGACTGTTCGTGCAGGGCATCGCCGGGGCGCTCTACCCGGAGGCGTGGCGGCTGGTGCAGGCACACCACCGGTCGGGGCACACGCTGGTGCTGGCATCCTCGGCCACCCGGTTCCAGGTGGAACCCGCGGCGCGCGCGATGGGCGTCGAGCATGTGCTGGTCACGCCGGTGGAGATGGAGAACGGGATCTGCACCGGCCGCCCGGGTGGGCCACCGCTGTGGGGGGCCGGCAAGGCGGCCGCGGTGCGGGCGTTCGCCCCCGAGCACGGGGTCGAGCTGGCGCAGAGCTACGCCTACTCCAACGGTGTCGAGGACGTGCCGTTCCTGGAGGCCGCCGGCCGGGCCCGCGCGCTCAACCCGGGTGCCGGTCTGGCAGCGGTGGCGGTCGCGAACGGCTGGCCGGTGGCCCGGTTCCGTCCTCGGGGACGGCCCGGGGTGGCGGAGGTCGTGCGCACCGTCGCCGGCGTCGCCGCGATGCTCACCGGGTTCGGCACCGGGCTCGCGCTGGGCACCCTGAAAGGGTCGCGGCGTGCGGGGATCGATCTCGGCATCACCCTTGCCGGGGATCTCGGGGCGGCGCTGGCCGGGGTCCGGCTCAACGTGCGGGGTGCGGAGAACCTGCTCGCGCAGCGGCCCGCGGTGTTCCTGTTCAACCACCAGAGCCAGCTCGACGTGCTGATCCTCGCCAAGCTGCTCCGCGGCGGGTTCACCGCGGTCGCGAAGAAGGAGGCTGCGAACGTCCCGGCGTTCGGGCTGATGTTCCGGCTGGCCGACGTCGCGTTCGTCGACCGGGCCGACAGCACCCAGGCCCGCGCCGCGCTCGAACCCGCGGTCCAGCGGCTCCGGGACGGTCTCTCGCTGGTGATCGCACCCGAGGGCACCCGCTCGGCCACGCCCGCGCTCGGGCCGTTCAAGAAGGGTGCGTTCCACGTCGCGATGCAGGCCGGGGTGCCGATCGTGCCGGTGGTGATCCGCAACGCGGGCGAGCTGATGGGGCGCGGGTCCTCGACGATCCGGTCGGGCACGGTGCAGGTCACGGTGCTTGCGCCGATCGCGACCGACGGCTGGTCGGTCGAGGAGATCGAGTCCCGGGTACAGGAGGTCCGTGAGCTGTATCTGCGCACGCTCACCGACTGGGGTCCCACCGACCGGCCGGTGCCGTCGAGGTCTCGGCTGGGCCTGAACCGGTGGCCACCCGGGCGGGCGCCGTTGCCCCGGCCTGGGGCGCCTCGCCGGAGATGAACGCGATCGAGACCGCGATGTGGCGCGGCGAGACCGTCGACCCTCGGCTGCGCGCCAACGTCACCCTGCTGGAGCTGCTCGATCGCGAATGGTGTCGTGCTCGATATCGGCCACCGGTCCACTGTGTACCGGCGCCGGCAGCGGGAGACCGGTGACAACTCCGGCGACAGTCGCGATGCCGATCGTTAGCGTGGTCGAGACCTGTGCGGCGTCCGCCGGGCTTGACCTCGACCAGGCTTCAGGATGCAGGGTCGAGTCGTGACTTCGGAACCTGACGATTGGCAGCTACGACCGGGAGCTACGACATGACGAACGCGATCGTCGCTGAGGGGTTGGCGAAGCGGTTCGGGGAGACCGTCGCATTGGACGCGGTCGACCTCGCGGTGCCGACCGGCACCGTGTTCGGCCTGCTCGGACCCAACGGCGCCGGCAAGACCACCGCCGTCCGGATCCTCTCGACGCTGCTCCGCCCGGATGCGGGGCATGCCTCGGTGGGCGGGTACGACGTGCTCACCCAACCCCACCAGGTCCGCCAGCTGATCGGGCTGACCGGCCAGTACGCATCGGTCGACGAGACGCTGACCGGCGCGGAGAACCTGGAGCTCATCGGCAGGCTGCTCGGGTACTCGCGGCGCGACGCCTGCCACCGCGGCGTCGAGCTGCTCGCCGACTTCCGGCTCGACGACGCCGGTGGCCGGGCGGTCAAGACCTACTCCGGGGGGATGCGCCGCCGGCTCGACCTGGCCGCGAGCCTGGTCGGTCGGCCGCGGGTGCTCTACCTCGACGAGCCGACCACGGGGCTCGACCCGCGCAGCCGTCTCGAGATGTGGGCCATCGTCGGTTCGCTGGTGGCCGACGGGGTGACGGTGCTGCTCACCACGCAGTACCTGGAGGAGGCCGACCGGCTCGCCGACCGGCTCGCGGTGGTGGACCACGGCCAGGTGATCGCGACCGGCACCCCGGAGGAGCTCAAGGCGCGCACGGGAGCTCAGACACTGACGGTGCGCCCGGTCGATCCGGCGCACCTGGCCACCGTGGTCGCGGTGGTCGCCGAGCTCACCGGTCGGCCCGTCGACGTGCAGGGCAGTGTGGTCACGGCGCCGGTCGCGGACTCCGCGGTGCTGAGCGCCGTCGTGCACAGGCTCGACGAGGTCGGGGTGCGGGTCGGCGAGCTGGAGCTGCGTGGCTCCAGCCTGGACGAGGTGTTCCTGTCGCTGACCGGGGTGCGGCGCGAGCTGGAACCCGGGTCCGGTCCGGACCAGCTGCCCACGGAGGGCAGCTCCGGGGCGCGCAGCGATCCCGATCTCTTGGAAAGCAGCACCCGATGACCGCCACCGTCATCTCCGCACCGCGCCCACTGGAGCTCTCCACCCGGGTGAGCCTGCTCGCCGGTCTACGGCAGACCGTCAACCTGGCCGGTCGCACCCTGGCGCAGATCAAGCACAACCCGATGGAGCTGATCGATCTCAGCCTCATGCCGATCATGTTCGTACTGCTGTTCACCTACGTCTTCGGCGGCGCGGTGTCCGGGTCACCGGGTGCGTACCTGAACTATCTGCTGGCCGGGCTGGTCGTGCAGAACGCCCTGTTCACCACGATGTACACCGGGACCGGGCTGAACGTCGACCTGCAGAAGGGCGTGTTCGACCGGCTGCGATCCCTGCCGATCGCCCGCTACGCGCCGCTGACCGGCCGGATCCTCGCCGACACCGTGAAGCAGGCCTGGGCGATCACCATCCTGCTCGCCATCGCCATGGTCCTCGGCTTCCGGATCGGCACTGGGCCGCTCGGCGTGCTCGGCGCCTACGCCCTGCTACTGGTGTTCACCCTGGCCTTCTCCTGGGTGTCGGTGCTGATCGGTGTGCTCGCGGCCGACCCGGAGAAGGTGCAGATCTTCAGTTTCGTCACGCTCATGCCGCTGACGTTCGCCAGCGGCGCGTTCGTGCCACCCGCGACGATGCCGGGCTGGCTGCAGGCGTGGGTCGCCGTCAACCCCGTCACGATCCTGGCCGACGCCGTGCGCGGGTTGCTGGTCGGTGGGCCGGTGGCCGAGCCGGTCACGTGGTCGCTGCTGTGGGCGGCCGGGATCGCGGTCGTGTTCGTGCCGCTGGCGCTGCGGGCGCTGCGCCGCCGGGTGTGAGCGGCCGCCGGGTGTGAGCGGCCGCCGGGTCACCAGGCCGTCGGCGCGTAGTCCTTCAGGAAGCAGCCGTGCAGGTCCTCGCCCGCCTCGCCGCGCACGATCGGGTCGTACACCCGGGCGGCTCCGTCGACCAGGTCCAGGGGGGCGTGGAACCCTTCGTCAGCCAGCCGCAGCCTGGTGGGGTGCGGACGTTCGTCGGTGATCCACCCGGTGTCCACGGCGGTCATCAGGATGCCGTCGGTCTCCAGCATCTCCGCGGCGCTGGTGCGGGTCAGCATGTTCAGTGCGGCCTTGGCCATGTTGGTGTGCGGGTGGCCGGGGCCCTTGTAGGCGCGCGCGAACTGACCCTCCATCGCCGAGACGTTCACGACGTAGGTCCGGCGCGCGGGCGCCGCGGCCATTGCCCGGCGGAGCCGGCTGATCAGGATGAACGGGGCGGTCTGGTTGCACAGCTGCACCTCGAGCAGCTCCAACGGGTCGACCTCGTCGACCCGTTGGGTCCAGCTGTTCACCGGCGCGGTGTCGGGCAGCAGACCACCCGCGTCGATGGCCGTGCCGGCGGCGATGCGTGCCGGCGACGCACTGCGCGCGGCCAGGGCGAGGCCGGTCAGGTTGTGCGGGGTGGTGTGCTCGGCGAGGCCGGCGGCGAGTGCGGCCGGATGCGCTTCGCCGACATGGTCGAACGTGATCACCTCAGGGAGCTCCCCTGGCGGCAGCGGCGTGCGCTCGGCCGCCGCCAGCGGGGCGTAGGCGCCCGCCGATCGGCGCACCGTCTGTGCGGCGTTGTTGATCAGGATGTCCAGCGGGTCGCGCTCGGCCACGGTCGCGGCGAGGGCGACGACCTGGGCCGGGTCCCGCAGGTCGATCCCGACGATGCGCAGCCGATGCAGCCACCCGGTGCTGTCGGGAATCGCGGCGAACCGGCGCACGGCGTCGTTGGGGAACCGGGTGGTGATCGTCGTGTGCGCGCCGTCGCGGAGCAGCCGCAGCGCGATGTACATCCCGATCTTCGCCCGGCCGCCGGTGAGCAGCGCGCGACGGCCGCGCAGGTCGGTGCGGGCCTCGCGTTTTCCGCGGTTGCGCGCCGCGCAGGCCGGGCAGAGCTGGTGGTAGAAGGCGTCGACGAGGTGGTAACGGTCCTTGCAGGTGTAGCAGGCCCGGGAGCGCAGCAGGGTGCCCGCGGTGGCTCCGGTCGCCGTGGAGACCGGGGCAAGACCCTGGGTCTCGTCGTCGATGCGACCGGGCGCGCCCGTGGCGGTGGCCGCGGTGACGGCGCCGTCCGCGGTCACGACGGCGTCGCGGCGCTCCGCCCGGCGGCGCAGCTTGACCGACTTGTAGATGCCCGCCGTCGCGCGCCGGACCGCCACCGCATCGGGGTGTTCGACGGGCAGCGCGTCCAGCTCGGTGAGCACCTGCAGGCACGTGCGCAGGTCGTCGGGGTCGATGCCGGGCACCGGAAGAACCTTACGGCGGCCTGGACCGGCGGGGGAGAGCAGGTGCGGCACGACCCGGCGGCCGTCCGCCCGCTATCGCCGGGGTGCGGCGCTGAGGGCACCGGGCGGGGGCGGGGCGTCGGGTAGGGGGTGGCGCAGGGTCGGGCGGTGCTCGGCCCAGTGATCGAGGAGCAGCGTCGAGAGGCGGCTCGCCAGGAGCCCGCTTGCCTGGATCCCGAACACGACGTCGGCGGCCAGCTCCGGCTCGGCGGCCAGCAGCGGGCCGAGCACACCCAGGCGCACCTGCTGCTCGTGGACCGCGTCGGCCTCGACGTGCTCGGCGTAGAACTCGAGGGCGGGCTCGGGACAGCCGAGTCGGCGCATCCCCCGGACGAGACGTTCCGAGCCGGGGGAGGAGGTGAGCTCGACCATCGCGAACTGGCCGATCAGTGCCCCACGCAGGCCCCGGTGCAGTCCGCACATCGACATGAGGTTCACCTCGGCGAGCGGCGCGGCGGGGACCGCATCAAGGTAGGCACCATACGCGCTCGACAGCCCCAGGGCTTCCATCATGTCGGCGAACAGCCGGGCGTGCATGCGGTCGGGGTCGCCGGCGCCGTACTCGTCGTGCTCGATGCCGACCAGCGCGGCCTTGGCCGGGCCGTCGAGACGGGCGATCACCCAGGCCTGCGGGTCGGCCTCCTTGAGGTGGTAGAGCGAACGGTGCGCGACGTACTCGCGCAACTGCCACAGCTCCCCGTCGCGATGCAGGTGATGCGACACGCCGCGGGCGTCGACCGGCTCCACCAGCAGCGTGTCGATCTCGGCCGGCACGTCGTCACCGCCGGGTACGTCGGCGCGCAGCGCCGCGAGGAACCGCCGCTCCATGCCGGCGCGTGCGGCGAGCAGGGCGACGTCCCATTCGCGCTCGTCGGATACGTCGGCGAAGCCGCGGTAGTGCAGCTCGTAGCAGCAGTACAGCGCCAGCTGGAGGTCCTCCCCGTAGGCATCGCCGTCCCCGACGGCCGGCATCTCGACCGACCCACCGCGCAGCATCCCCAGCACTGCGGCGGAGAGTGGGCCACGGGCTTCGGGCAGCGGGGGTGGGTCAACGCGCCTGGGTGGGGTCCTGCTGAGCACGGTCCTCCTCGGGTCCGGTGCGCACCCGCGTGCGGTGGCTGGTGTCGCAGAACGGAGGGTGCTTGCTGCGCCGGCACACGCACAATGCGGTGACCGGCCGGTCGGAGCGGACCCGACGGCCGTCGGGCAGCACGACCTCGACCGGCCCGGACACGAGCACCGGGCCGTCGGGGGTGACGATCACACTGGTCCGCCGGCCCGGCTGGCTGCCCTCAGACACGGGCCCCCACCACGACCAGCTCCTCGAACCGTTGCCCGGGACGGATCAGGCCGCGGGACTCCAGCATCGGCGCGCGGGCCCGCATCACCGGCCCGAACGGGACCGTGGCCCGGGTCAGTACACGTGCCTGCAGCCCTGCGCGACCGAAGGCGTCAAGGGTGAGGTCTGTGTTGCACAGCATGGAGTGTACGAGCAACACGTCGCCGTCCGGGGCCAGCACGTCGGTCACGCCTGCACAGATACGGTCCAGCAGCGCGCGTCCATCCGGTCCCGCATCCCAGCAGCGCGCTTTGCGGTGCCTCGGGAGCACGGCCGTGGCTGCCGGGACATAGGGCGGGTTGGCCACCACCAGGTCGAAGCGGCGCCCGGCCACCGGGGCGAAGAGGTCGCCGCGCCGGACGGAGACCGCGGCACCGTGCACCAGGGCGTTGAGCCACGTGGTGACCACCGACCGCAGTGACAGGTCGACGGCGGTGACCGACCCGGCGCCGGCGCGGACCGCAGCCAGCGCCAGCGCCCCGCTCCCGGTCCCGATGTCCAGGACCTGCCGGTTGAGGGCGAACCCGCCCCGGCGCATCTCCTCCGCCAGCATCTCGGTATCGCCCTGCGCCCGGTATACACCGGGCGCCCGCAGCAGCATCACGGCCGGTAGATGCCCGTGATGCCGCTTCCCGAAACAACGGGCCTGGTCGGGGCGCTGTTCAGCGGACTCCGGCCGCGTCCTTGGCCACCGCGGCGAACCGGGTCTGCGCAGCCGACACGACCCCGGCCCGGTTCTTGTGCGCCTCCTCGAAGGCGATCATCGCCGTGATGTCGTCGGGCTCGCTCAGCTCGCGGATCGCCGCGATCGCGGCCTGGACGGGCATCTCCTCGTAGCCCTTCACCGGCAGCTCGGAAGCATCGAGGGCACCCAGATCACGCCGGGTGTCCCGGATGGTCCCGGCGGTGTCGCCGGCGCCTTCACGGGTGGCCACGCGCTCGGCGCGTCGCATGGCGGCATCGCGCCCGGCCGCCATCACCTCACCGGTGCTCCCGCCGATGCGTCGCACCCGGCCCGCGACGTCTCCGGCTGTGGCGCGGGCATCCGCACTGGTCCGCGCCACCGTGTGCACCGCCCGGTTGACCCGTTCGACGGCGAACCGGGTGGGCAGGCTCACCGCGCGGGTGACGCCGCCGGCCAGACGTTGCAGCGGGGTGGCCACCAGGGCTGCCGGGCCACCGAGAGCCTCCTCGGCGAGGACGGTGGTGAGCCAGTCTATCGTCGAGCTGTGCGCGGTGACGAGGTCGCCGGCCAGACGGGCGAGCGCGGGGCGTTCGGCCGTCTCGGCGAGCACCTTGAGGTAGCGCGCCCGGTCGTGCAGCTGGTGTTCCAACATCAGGTCGCCCAGCAGCGCCTCGTCGAGGGGCTGGCCCTGCTCCAGGGTGCTCCTCACCAGCGCGAGCACGCGGGCGACGGCGGGGGCGACGACGTTGGGCACGGCATCCAGCTCGTCCAGGGCGGTGACGAGCCGCTTGCCGCGGAGCTCGGCGTTGTCGGCGTTGCGGCGAAGCTCGCGGCGGACGGCCTCGGTACGGGCCTGCGCGACGCGGAACCGGGCGATCTGTGCCTCGGTCTGAGTGAGCTGTTCGAGGGCGCGGAGCTGAGTGATCAGGGTCGCGGTGTTCGACATGATGTCGATCGGTCCTCTCGGATTGACGGAATCGTCTCCCCGAGGGTGCCCGCGACCGGTCGCGGGCACCCGTCGCCGGCGGTGTGAGCCCGCTCTCCTGGTGTGGCAGGGGGTCGACTCCTGTTGATCGCCGGCTTGCTGGTCGCGATCGCGGCGACGGTGGTCACGGTCGTCGTGCGCGTCAGCGCCATGCACGCGCTGGCCGGTCAAGGCCGGAGCCGGGCGCGGGCTTGCTCTACCCGAGCGGCGGCCGCGGTCACCGCTCGTCCCGACTCGCGGGCGGCGGCGGTGGCGACCTTCGACGCTTCGGCGGCCGCGTGGTCGTCGGCCCGGGCCGCACTGAGCTCGGCCGTCAACGACGCCACCCGGTCCCGGGCACGATCGTGGCGCTCCCGAGCAGCGTCGCGAGCGGTGTCGTCGGCTTCCTGCCGCTCGCGGGCCGCGGCAGCATCTCGTTCGGCGTCGGCGAGCGCGCGCTCCCGCTCGGCGCGTTCGGCGTCAGCGCCGTTACCGGTTTCCGGCCCGTCGCCCTCGGCCTGCCCCCGTTCGGACCGTGACTGGGCAGGCGTCGGCGTCGCCCCGGGATCGGCCTCGGGACCGAAGCCCGTGTAGCGCAGCGTCCTGGTTAGCCGCCCCGATCGGATCTCCTGAGCGACCTCCGGCTGAGCCAGTGCCGCTTCGAGGATGCCCTGGAGCTCCCGCAGCTGGGCGTCGGTGGCCGGGGACCCCGCGGCCTGCGCCAGCCGCGCCGCGTCCCGGGCCATCGCCGCGACCGCCCGGTGGCGC
>JBOHEP010000246.1:0-2187 GCA_050701075.1 Pseudonocardia sp.
GCGCTACTCGTCGCGGCCCCGCTCGGCGGTGCCGACACCCCCGCCGACCTGCTCGACGCCGCCGCGCTGCCGTCCGCCGCGGGTGGTGCGCGGGTGGCGATCCGGCGCCGGCTCGTCGAGTCGCCGGTGCTGTCCACCGACGAGCTCACCGAGGAACAGGCCGAGTGGTGGCGGCGCAACCGCAACCGCGAGCGCGAGTGGTTCGCCCACCGGCTCGGCCTCGACCTGGAGCTGCGCGCCGAGGGCGCGGTCGCCATCGACCCCGACGGCGAGCTCAGCGACGTGGAGTTCCCTGGCGGCGGGTCGAACCGCCAGCTCGCGCTACTGCTCCTGGAGCGCCTCGCCGAGATGCTGCGGCCGACCGCGCGGGAGGCCGCCGCGCCGGACCGGGTGTGGCGACGAGCCGGGGCCGAGCTGGTGACGCTGGCATCGACGGCCGTGCTCAGGGACTGGGGTACCGGGCTCAAGCGCGGGTACCGAGACGACGCAGCCGCAGCCCTCGCCGATGCGCGCGCCGTTCTGGTGGCAGCCGGGTTGGTCCGGGTCGAGTCCGACGGGGCGTGGCTGGTGCATGCGGCCGGCGCCCGGTTCACCGTCCGGGCGTCGATCGCCGAACCCGGATCGGGTGGGCAGCCGTCGCTGTTCGAGGAGCAATCGTGACCGACCGCTTCCGGTTCTCGCGCGCCGGCGTGCTCAACGTGTGGCAGTACGACGACCAGGTCTTCGAGTTCGCCGGTGGGCGGCTGCTGCTGCGAGGCTCCAACGGGGCCGGCAAGTCGAAGACGCTGGAGATGTTGCTGCCGTTCGTGCTCGACGGTGACAAGGCACGGATGACCGCATCCGGGCGGCACCACACCAGCCTGCTGTGGCTGATGCTCGACGGCTACGTCGGGCAGAACCGCGCGGGCTACCTGTGGGTGGAGTTCGCTCGCACCGGCGACGACGGCCGGTCTGAGACGATCACCTGTGGCGTCGGGATCCGGGCCTCACAGTCCTCGCGCTCGGCGCAGGCCTGGTACTTCACCTACCCCGGCCGGATCGGTGAGGACCTGCTCCTGGAGGACGACGCCGGTCCGCTCGCGCGCGACCGGCTGCGCCTCGCGCTCGAGCCCGACGGCACGGTGTTCGAGTCGGCCCGGGCCTACAAGCAGCACGTCGGGCGGCTGCTGTTCGGGCTCGAACCGGCCCGGTACGACGAGCTGCTCCGGCTGCTGTACTGGTTGCGTCAGCCGCAGGTCGGCGAGGACATCGAGCCTGCCCGGCTCGCCGAGCAGCTCGTCCAGGCGCTGCCGCAGCTCGACGACGACGCGGTGCGCGCCGCGGGCGACACGTTCGACGAGCTGGCGGCGTTCGGCGAGCAGCTCGACCGGCAGCGGCGCAGCGCCGAGGGCGTGGCGGCGTTCGCGGCGGTGTACGCCGACTACGCCCGGGAGGTGCTGCGGGGGCGCGGCGCGGAGCTCGTCGAGCAGCACCGGGAGCGGGCGCGACGGGCCCGGGAGGTGGAGCAGTGTGGCGGACTGGTTGAGAAGATCACCACCGAGCGGGTGGCCGTCGAGGCAGAGCGGGGTGACGTCGGTCGGGAGCGCGGCGGCCTGACTGCGCGGCTGGTCGAGCTGCGTCGGGACCCGGCGCTGCGCAACGCCCACGAGCTGCTGAACCGGCGCGAACTTGCTCGGGAGCTCGCGGACGCGGCCGGCACCGCGGCGGAGGTCGCGGCGACGGCGCGGCTCCGCGCCCAGCGGGTGGGGGAGCGGGTGGTCCGCGACGCGTCCGGCTTGCGCGGGGACCTCGTCGCGCACGCCGCGGCCGCGCACGGCCTCACCGCCGACCTCGACCGGGCGGGCGCCCGGGTCGCGCTCCCGGTGCCGTCCGCGCTGCACGAACCCGACCTGGCCGATGCCGCCGACGCGGCGCGTGTGGTCGAGGCCGTGCAGACCCATACGACAGCGGTCCGTGACGCGCGTCCGGCGGTCGGTGCGCTGCTCGCGGCGGTGCAGGTCGTCGATGCCGCTCGCCGGGAGCTGGACGTTGCCGGCAGCGCCCGGGAACAGGCCGAGCAGCACGCCGACGCGGCCGCAGATCGCGCCGAGGAGGAACGCGGCCACCGCGCCGACGCGCAGCGCGCGGCCGAAGGCGAGGAGCGCGCCTACGCCGCGGCGTTCGACAGCTGGCGCGCCGATCCGCGCG
>JBOHEP010000247.1:0-6567 GCA_050701075.1 Pseudonocardia sp.
CTGCTGGAGTGCATGGCCGAGCACCAGGTCACCGTCGACGGCTCCACGTACGCCCTCCCCAGCCCGTTCATGGTGGTGGCCACGCAGAATCCGATCGAGATGGACGGCACCTACCCGCTGCCCGAGGCCCAGCGTGACCGGTTCACCGCGCGGGTCAGCGTCGGATATCCCGATCCGGCCGCCGAGCTGGCGATGGTCGACGAGCACTCGGCAGCCGACCCGCTCGAGGCCCTCCAGCCGGTTCTCGACGCCCGCCAGCTGCGGACGGTGATCGAGAGCGTCCGCCACGTGCACGTCGGGCAGGAGGTACGGCAGTACTGCGTGGAGCTGGTCGCGACCACCCGCAGGCTCCCCGAGCTGCGGCTGGGCGCGTCGCCGCGGGCCACCCTGCAGCTGGTGCGGGCATCGCGGGCGCAGGCCGCGTCGTCCGGCCGCGGCTTCGTCGTCCCGGACGACGTGCAGGCCGTGGCGGTACCGGTCCTGGCGCACCGGCTGCTGCTCGGCTCGGAGGCGCAGAACTCGCGCCGCACGGCCGCGGAGCTGCTGCGTGCGCTCCTCGCTCGCGTCCCGGTGCCGATCCCGTCGCGTGGCGGGGCTTGAGCGCGGTGAACGAGCTGGCGAAGGCACCGTCGGACGCAGCGCGCCGTGGCGGCCTTGCCGGCCTGTTCGCCGGCCTCACCACCCGGGGCCGTTGCCTGGTCGCCGGCGGGCTGGCCACGGCGGTGTGCGCGATCGGGCTCGACGAGCGCGATCTGCTCCGTATCGGCGCCTTCGCGGCGCTGCTGCCGGTGCTCGCGCTGCTCCTCACGGCGCGCACCCGACGCACGGTCCGCGTCGGGCGTGCCCTCACCCCGGAACGGCTGCCGGTCGGCAGCGAGGCCACCGTCGCGCTGCACCTGTCGGGCGGCCCGATCGTCGGGGCGTTACGGCTCATCGACGCCGTACCGGACGCGGCGGGGTCGCAGTCCGCCACGCCGCCCAGGTTCACAGTGCATCGGTTGTCGCGGCGTTCCGGGGCGATGCTCACCTATCCGCTGCGCCCGATACTGCGCGGTGTGCACCGCATCGGTCCCCTCGGGATGCACGCAACCGACCCGTTCGGCCTCGCTGCGTTCGAGCGCGACCTGGCCGGCTCGCAGCGGTTGCTCGTGCTGCCCCGCGTGGTCGCACTACACGGGCTGCCCCAGGCGCTCAGCACCGGTGACGGCGCGGGGGCGACCGCCGCGCACCAGGGTCACGGCCAGTCCGACGTGCTGATCCGCGAGTACCGGCCCGGCGACGAGCTGCGCCGCGTGCACTGGCGAAGCTCCGCCCGCCACGACGAGCTCATGGTGCGGCTCGAGGAGCGGCCGTGGCGCGGCACGATCACGGTGCTGCTGGACCGCCGGGACAGCGCCCACCGCGGCCGCGGTCCCGGTTCCAGCCTCGAGTTCGCCGTCGAGCTGGTGGCCAGCATCTGCGTGCACCTGATCGCCCGGGGAGAGCCCGTCGCGCTGGTCACCGAGGACGGCACCGACCCGACCAGGCCGGTGCACGGTGACGACGACACGCCCGTCGACACGATGCGCTCGCGCGTCGACCTGATCCTCGAGACCCTCGCGATCCTGCGCCCATCGGCCCGCATCGACCTCGCCGGGCCCGCGCTGGGCACCGGAGGGTCGACGCTCGCCGTACTCGGGGCCGTCGCACCCGGGCAGCTCGAAGGGTTGCTCGCGCGCCGGGCGAACGGGTCGAGGGACAGCGGCCAGGCGGTACTGCTCGATGCCGCGAGTTGGGATCCGGCTACGCGCTCCGGCGCCGTCCCGGTCCGATCAACCGCGGCATCACTGCGCCAGGCCGGGTGGCGGGTCGCCATCGCCACCGCTGACTCGACCCCCGATCGGGTCTGGAGCGAGCTCATCGCCAGCGCATCGCCTTACGCGTTGGGCGTGGGGTCGACGTGACAAACAACACACTTTCTCCACCAACGCCCGCTCCTCCCCTAGCCGGATCCGGCCGGATCGGAGCCGGCCGCACCGGCCGGGCCAGAGCCGGCGGGGCGGGGCCCGGCCGAGCCCGAGCCGGCCGACCCAGGTGGATCGTCACCGTCGGCTCGGGTCTGGCGGTGTTGGTCGCCGGCGTTCCGGTCGCGGCGGTCGTGCAGGGCGCGAGCTGGTTCGCCCACGCCTGCGCCGCGATCATGGTCGTCGTCGCGGCCGGCATGCTGGCCGCGCGCGCCGGCGTCGCGGCCGTCGTCACGGCACAGCTGGCCGCCGTGATCGTGCTCCTCACCGCACTGTTCGTCGACGGCGGTGTACTCGGCCTGCTGCCCGGGCCCGCGGCACTGGACGAGATGATCACGCTCATCGCGGGCGCCGGGGAGCAGATCGACATCAGCCCGGCACCTGTTCCGGCCACCCCGGAGATCCTGTTCCTCGTCACCGCGGCGTTCGGGCTCGTGACGGCAGCGACCTACCTCGCCGCCGTCAGCGCCGCGGCACCCGCAGCGGCCGCCGTGCCGCTGCTCATCGCGTTCGCCGTACCCGCAGCGCTGGCCGATGAACTGCTGCCCTGGTGGGCGGTGGTCGCGGCAGCCGCCGGGTACGGGGTGCTACTGGTCATCGGTGGCGCCCGGCGGCAGCTGTCGGGCGGCACCGCCCTGATCTCGGGAGCGATCGTGCTGGCCCTGCTGGTCGGGGCCGCGGCCGGGGCAGTGGGCACCGCGGGTCGCTTCGGCGGCGCCGCGGGTGGTGGCGGCAGCAGCGGGGCGATCGGACTGAACCCGTTCACCGCGTTACGGGGGCAGCTCACCCAGTCCCCGCCGATCGAGCTGCTCCAGGCGCGCGGCCTCCAGCGGCCGGCCTACCTGCGAGCCCTGACCCTTCGCGACTACGTACCCGAATCCGGGTTCCAGGCCGGCCGACCCGAGCCCGGCGTACCGTTGACCGGCGATCTGCCCGATCCGTCAGGGCCGGGCGAGCAGGCCTCGGTCACGATCGAGAACATCGGGTTCCGGGACTACTGGCTGCCGCTGTACGGGCAGCCGCTCGACGTCTCCGGCATTGCACCGGACCGGTGGGCCTATGACGCCAACAGCGGTACCGCGTACACGTCGCGACCGCGAGCAGAGCCGCGGTGGCAGCAGGGGACGCTGCTGGCGATGCCGTCGGTCGACCAGCTCCGGGCCGCCACAGGTGATGACGTTCCCCCCGGCTACCTCGACACGGTCGGTGTCGATAGCCGGGTCGCGGAGGTCGCCGCAGGGATCACCGCCACCAGTGGCACGAGCTTCGACCGGGCCATGGCGATCCTCGACTTCTTCACCGCGGCGGACTCGCCCTTCCGCTACAGCCTGCAGACCGCGCCGGGCGGCAGCGACGACGCACTCGTGGAGTTCCTCACCGTCGGTCGCACCGGATACTGCGAGCAGTTCGCGTCGGCGATGGCTGTCATGCTCCGGACGGTGGGCGTTCCCGCGCGGGTGGCCGTCGGGTTCACCGCGGGCACCGACACCGGGGAGTTCCGGTCGGTCAGCACCGCCGATGCACACGCATGGGTCGAGGCGTGGTTCCCCGGGATCGGTTGGACGACCTTCGACCCGACTCCGCTCACCGACGGGCGAAACTTGGTGCCGCCCTACGTCGAGCAGGCGCGCGAACAGGCCAGGACAGCCGTCGAGCCACCCACATCGGAGGCGGCCGGACCGGGAGCCCAGCCCGAGCCGGAGCCGGAGCCGCCGCCGACACCGGACTCCCCCGATCAGACCGCACTGGAGGACCCGGTCGAACCGGCCGGGTTCCCCCTGTGGCCGGTGGCCCTGACCGCGATCCTCGCACTCGGGGTCGCGGCACCGGCGGGGCGCCGCGCACTCGATCGCAGGCGCCGGTTGGCCGCGGTCAGAGCCGGCGGTCCGGCGGCGGCGGGGGCGGCGTGGGCCGAGTTGCTGGCCGAGTCGGTGGACCGAGGAGCGCCCGGCCAGGCCAGCGACACCGTGCGTACGGCGGCGCGCCACATGGTCCGGGAGCATCACCTGGGCGACGAGGGGCAACAAGCCCTACGAAGCGTCGTAGCGGCCGTCGAGTCAAGCTGGTACGGCGACAAGCACCCAGAACCGGCCGCGCTCGACGGATCGGTACAGGATGTCCGCCGCGCCATCGCGGCGGGCAGCCCACTGGGACTCCGCGGAAGGCTCCTGCCCCGCTCGGTGCTCAACCGGCTCCCGCGGCACCGGCTCCCGCGGCTGCGCGCGAACATGCCCGGACACGCCGAAGGCGCGCTCCACCAGACCGGACCGGCTCAGCTCACTCCTGCTCGAACCTTCGACGGAAACGTTCTTCCATCCGTCCGGTGAACCGGTTCTTGTCCGGCTCGGCCGCACTGACCGTCGGCGCCCGTGAACCGGCACCGACATCGGTGACCGCAAGGACTGCACCGCCGAGCATCACGAGGAATCCGACGACGCTGAGTACCGGGAAACCACCCAGATAGAGCATCCTCAGGGCGACACCCAGGACGAGCATCACGAGGCCGAGGGCAAACAGAACGATGCCCTGCACACGGCGTCGACGCGTGGGTCGGCGTAATCGACCTCCGCGAACGGTGGACGCAAACTTCGGGTCCTCGGCGTACAGGGCACGTTCGATCTGTTCGAGCAGTCGTTGCTCGTGCTCGGAGAGGGGCATGGCTTCGCCTCCGGCACACGGTATTCCTGTCGAGTCATCTTCCATGGTGCCGGAACGACGCGACGAGCGCCCGGGGTGGGCGTCTGCTGAGAGGATACGAGTCTCAGGCGCTGACGACTACCCGGACTCGTCAAGCGGGCAGTGGGATCTCCTCCGGCACCCGGACTGGCCCCGATCGGGCTACACTGCCCACCCCGATTGCCACACTGCCCGATAGGCTCGCTGTCCGATCGCCTTGCGGTCAGCCCTCGCGGCGACGAGCCAGGGCGTGCAGCCTCGCCGCCACGTCACGAAGGGCCGGCGCCTGGGCGGCGAGCTCCTCGAGTTCGGCCACGGCACGGGCGGCTGCCGGGCCGCTGTCACGCACGGTCCCCGGAACCCAACCGTCCAGCACGCCGTCACCCTGGAGCACCTCGATCCGCAAGGCGCCGCCGGTCTCGAGCAGCTCGCGAAACGAGGCGGCGTCCAGCCGTCTGCGCAGTGCGTCGTCGGGGCCCAACCGGCCGTCGGGATCGGTCAGCAGCGCGCGCGCCTCAGCCAGCCGCCCGCCGAGCGCGCGCGCAAGTACTGCCGCGTGGCGGCCCGTGACCAATACCGACACGGCTCCACCCGCGGCCGCGGCCGAGGTGAGCGCCGCGACTGCGGCAACAGCATCGTCGACGACCTCGAGCAGACCGTGGCCGAGCACCAGGTCGGCACGACCGGCGGGTACGACGTCGGTGAGAGCGTCGACGTCGCCCTGCACAGCGGTGATGAGGTCGTCCATTCCCGCATCGCGCGCGCGCCGCTGCAGAGCCGCCAGCGCGTTGGGACTGTTGTCGACGACCGTGACCACACAACCGAGCCTGGCCATCGACACCGCCCAGGCGCCACTGCCGCCGCCGACATCGAGCACCCGGGCCGACCGACCCGAGCGGCGGGCCCGTACCCGCACCACCTCGGCCGCCAGGACCCTGTGCACAGGTCCACCGCCCACGGTGCCAGCCAGCTCCCCCGCCGCCCTCGTCACGCTCCCAGCCCCACGGCGCCAGCCTATGGCGTAACCGCCAGTGGGGGATCGGTTGGCCGCCTGACACGGTAGGTTGATCGCCGTGCAGGTCGTCGCCACGTTGAGCCTCAAGGGCGGAGTGGGAAAGACGACGGTGGCGCTCGGCCTCGTCGGGGCCGCACAGCAGCACGGGGTACGCACCCTCCTCGTGGACCTCGATCCCCAGGCCAACGCGACGATCGCCCTCGACGTGGGTCCCACCACCGCCACCGTGGCAGACGTGCTCGACGAGCCGCGACGCTCGGTGGTCCGCCGGGCAATCACGCCCAGCGGCTGGGGCGAGTTCCTCGATGTCTTGGTGGGCACCGAGGAGACAGAGCGGCACAACCACCCCGACCCCAGGCCGAAGCTGATGGGCAAACTCGCCCGGGCGCTGCAACGGCTCCATGACCCGGACGACCCGGACGACCCGGACGGCGAGAGGTACCGCCTCGTTGTGGTGGACTGCCCACCGTCGCTGGGACTGCTGACCCGCAGCGCCCTCGCGGCCGCACAGCGAGCGGTACTGGTGACCGATCCGACGATGTTCGCGGTATTGGGTGTGCAACGGGCGTTCGACGCGGTGCAGAGCGAGCGACACGACAACCCCGACCTCCAGCCACTCGGGGTGCTCATCAATCGTGTGCGTTCGCGCAACGCCGAGCATGAGTTTCGCATCGCTGAGCTCCGGGAGCTCTTCGGGCCACTCGTGTTCAGCGCCATGCTGCCCGACCGGTCGGCAGTCCAGCAGGCCCAGGGCGCATGCACACCCATTCAACGGTGGGACACCCCCGGCGCTCGCGAGGTGTCGGCGGTGTTCTCCGCATTGCTGGGCCGGGTGCTGCGCAGCGCGCGGCCGCGCCATACGGGCGTCACGAC
>JBOHEP010000248.1:0-18485 GCA_050701075.1 Pseudonocardia sp.
TCGCCGCGAAGAACCGGGCCTGATCATGAGCCAACTGGCGGGCCGATGCACAAAGCAACTCCACCGCGTCACCGGCCACGGCCTGGTCGAGATCGACCCCGGCCAGCGCAGCGGCGAGCTCGGGCCCTGGCGGCATCGCCGCCAACCCGACCGGAACCCGCCACACCTCCTGCATACTTCGAACATACATTCGGACACCGACACTTTCCGACACCCTGCGCCGGAAGGACAGAACCATGAGCCGAGCGACAGCACGCCACTCAAGCTCCCAGGCCCGCACCAGCACGCATAGGGACCACCGCGAGGCCCTCGCCCCCGGGCCTCAACTCCGCCCTAATCCACCAACAACCGCTCGATGTCGTCAAGCACCAGATTGGCCCCGGTCGGCCCGATGGCCAACATCCACGCGTCGTCGGACACGTCGTAGACCTTGCCGGCCCGCACCGCCGGCAGCGTGCTCCACACCTGCTCCGATGTGGCCTTCGCGGTCGTCTCCGCCGACCCGAAGACGGTCGTGAAGATCACGTCACCCGCTGCCATGCCGAGCTGCTCGGGACTGATCTTGACGAAGGTCTCGGTGGAGCGGGCCACAACCTCGGGTCGAGCGAAGCCGACATCAGCCAGTACTGTGCCGATGAACGATTTGGGTGCGGCTCTCTTGAAGTGACGTCCGTCTCCCGCCCGCTTCGGGACGATGACGGCTGAGGTAGATCCTGTGCCGCCGCATCTTCTCACCCGACACGCCCGGCAAATGCCTGCTCCGGAGGTGGCCCTGTAGGAGAATCTGCCAGTGTACAACCGACAGATTTTTGGTGGATGGAAGGATGAGGCGATGAGTGGTGGAGCCTCGGGAGCACCGCGGATGGTCCGCGGGTCGGTGGTGACCCACCGCCGACGCTGTGGGAAACCGACCTGTCGCTGCGCGGACGGAGAGCAGCCGCACGAGTCGACGGTGCTCAGCTACTCCCAACAGGGCCGAACCCGGTTCCTCATGCTGCCCCCCGGCGAGGTGGCCGTGGTGCGGGCCGCGGTCGATCGCTACCGGGCCGCGCAGGCGAAGCTGGAGACCCAAGGCGAAGCCGGGCGGACGGCGCTGATCGAGCGGCTGCGCACCGACCGGGACACCCGGTGACCGCGATCCAAGCCCACGTCGATGCCCACGTCGAGGCCCAAATCGAGCGACGACGCCGTGGCCGGGATCGCCGCGGCCACCAGACAGCGACTGGGCAAACGCCAGGTCGAAACGCTCGCCGCCCGAGCCGCGGTCGACATCGACTGCTTCTACACCGCCCGCACCCCCGCCCCCGGGACCGGGACCGGGACCGGCGATGAGGTGCTCGTACTGTCCTGCGACGGCAAGGGCATCGTGATGCGCGCCGACGCGCCGCGCCCGGCGACCGCCAAGGCGGCGCCACGACCACCCCCAAGCTCGCCACCCGACTGTCCAAAGGGGGACAAACGCAACCGCGAACCGATAGCCGAGGTCGGCGCCGTCTACGACGCGGTCCCGGCCGCGCGCACCCCGGCCGACATCCTCCCCGCCGCCGACAACGACGTCGCCGAGCCGACCCCCGGGCCGCGCACCACCAACAAGTGGCTCGTCGCCAGCGTGGTCGACAACACCGCCGACGTGGTCGCCCAGATCTTCGCCGAAACCGGGCACCGCGACCCCACCCATGCCCGTACCTGGGTCACGCTCGTCGACGGCAACCACCAGATCAACCAGATCACCGCCGAGGCCCGAGACCGTGGCGTACCGGTCACCATCATCATCGACTTCATCCACATCCTGGAGTACCTATGGAAGGCGACCTGGTCCTTCCACCCCGAGGCCGGGGTCCGCCCTCACGCCACCCCGATCCTCGCCGGCAAGGCGACCCGAGTGGCCGGATCGACCCGCAGCCAGGCCACCAAAGCCAAACCGGCGCCCGCCCAACGTGCCAGCGCCGACACCCGCGCGAGATACCTGACCAACAAGGCCGCCCACCTCGACTACCCCACCGCGCTGCAACACAGATGCCCGATCACCGGCGTCATCGAAGGCGCCAGCCGACACCTGGTCAAGAACCACATGAATATCACCAGCACCCGCTGGGCACTGCACGGCACCGAAGCCATCCTCAAGCTCCGCGCCGCCCGCAGCAACAACGACTTCGACGAGTACTGGAACCACCACATCTCCCAGGAGAAGCTGCGTGTACACCAGTCGCGCTACGCCAACAACGCCGTCCCACAGGCTACATGATCATCACTTCAGAGGAGCCGCACCCGTTTGACTTGACAGGTACCGCACTGGAGGTCTTCGGGAACGGCGCACCTGCTCCCGCAAACCTGGAGGCAAACCGGGGTGTGATCTTGAAGCCTAGGGTTGCACAGCCTCTGAGCTGGGGTTTTGCTCCTCCGACTGGACTCGAACCAGTAACCCTGCGATTAACAGTCGCATGCTCTGCCAATTGAGCTACGGAGGACCGCTCACCGCGGGACGATCCCACCACCCGCTGGCCCGCAAACGATAGCGCACCCCGCCCCCCGTTCGCCCACCCCCTCGGGCGACCCTGCCACCAGAACACGAACGTCTCGGGCAGGATGCACCACGAGGACCACATCCCCTGAGCCTGGAGGCGTCATGTTGAAGTTGCTGCTGGTTGCTGTCGTGGGTTATGTCTTGGGCGCCCGCGCCGGCCATGAACGCTACGAGCAGCTCGTCCAGGCCTTCCAGCGGGTGGCAGATCACCCGGCCGTCCAGGGCGCCGCGGGCGTCGTCCGCGCTCGCATCGAGGAGACCATCAACGGCGGCAAGCACACGGCCGACGGCCGTACCTACTGATCGGACGCGCCGGCGCTCGCCTCATCGGGGGCGGCTGTGATCCTGATCTCAGGGCCCATCCCGAGGAGGCGGCGAGACCGAACATCGTTATGAGACCGAGCACCGGTCGCGCACCCCGAGAGGACCGTACGTGGCCGAGAAGACGCTGCCCCGGCTCGAACCCGCGGGACAGGCGCCGGACGAGCCGCGTGCGGTCGTACTCGTGTTGCACGGCGGTCGCTCCCATGACCACAGCAGCGGCGAGCGCAAGCGGCTGACCTACCTACGCATGGTCCCCTTCGCAAAGGTGCTGGGCCGCACCGACGACCTGAGCGTCTTCATGCTGCGCTACCGCTACCGGGGTTGGAATGCGCCGGTGAAGGACCCGCTGCTCGACGCCGAGTGGGCACTCGGAGAGATCACCCGCCGGCATCCGGGCGTCCCGGTGGTGCTGGTGGGGCACTCGATGGGGGGCCGCGCCGCGCTGCACGCCGCCGACGCCCCGAACGTGGTGGCCGTGTGTGCGCTGGCGCCCTGGCTCGACGGTACCGACCCGGTGCGACAGCTCGCCGGCCGGACCGTGCTCATCGCGCACGGCGACCGCGAGCGCTGGACCGATCCCCGCCAGTCCTATGCCTACGCGCTGCGGGCCAAGCGCGTCACCCACCGCATCTGCCGTTTCGACGTCGTCGGCGACGGTCATTCGATGCTCCGGCGCGCCGGCGACTGGCACGCGCTGGTGCAGCGGTTCGTGCTCGGTGTGCTCGGTATCGAACCTATGGACCCGGCAATCGCGAATGCTCTGTGTCAACCCGCCCCGAGCGGTCTGCGGACCGCTCTCTCGTCCTGAGCTTGCGCGCTCGGGCCCCGACACAGCAGCGAGCCGGAGTCGCCATGTCCCTGTCACCGCGGATCCTCGGTGCCGCCACCGCCGCCTACGGCGTGGCGGCCCTGGTCCCACCACGCGTCCTGGCCCGGCCGGTGGGCATGGTCGAGCCGGACGGTGGGCCCGAGGCCCGAGGCAAGTCCGCGGTCATCGCCGGAGCGTGGTCGGCCCTGTGTGCGCTGAGCCTGCTCACCACCCGGAACGCGAGATGACGCGGAGTGATGGGCGAGCCAGAGCCGCCGTCGTCGGCTCCGGGGTCGCCGGGCTGACCGCCGCCTACCTGCTGCAACGCCGCTACGACGTCACCCTTTTCGAGGCCGACGGCCGGCTCGGCGGCCACGCCCACACCCACGAGCTGTCCACCTCCGACGGTGGGGTGGCGAACGTCGACTCCGGGTTCATCGTGCACAACGAGCGCACCTACCCGAACCTGCTGCGGCTGTTCGCCGAGCTCGGGGTCGCCACCCAGGGCTCCGACATGTCGATGAGCGTGCGCTGCGACGGGTGCGGGCTGGAGTACGCGGGCGCCCGCCGCCTGGGCGGGCTGTTCCCGCAGGCGTCGAACCTCGCTCGCCCGGCCTACCTGCGGATGCTCGGGGAGGTCGTCCGGTTCCACCGGCACGCCCGCAGGCTGATCAGCGACGAGCGGGCCGGGGACGTCACCCTCGGCGCGTTCCTCGCCATCGGGGGCTACTCCCGCTACTTCGTCGAGCACTTCATGCTGCCGGTCGTCTCAGCGGTCTGGTCGGCCGGCGAGACGGTCTCGATGTCCTACCCGGTGCGCTACCTGTTCACCTTCCTCAACCATCACGGCCTGCTCTCGGTCGGCGACTCGCCACAGTGGCGCACGGTGGTCGGTGGCTCGCGCAGCTACGTCGAGCGCGCGGTGAAGGGCCTGGCCGCCGTCGCGATCTCCACCCCGGTGCGCGCGGTGATCCGCACGGCCGAGGGCGTCGAGATCCGTGACGACGCCGACAACGCCCACCGCGCCGACCGGGTCGTGATCGCCACCCACCCGGACCAGGCGCTGACCCTGCTGGCCGACCCCACCGGCGCCGAACGCACCGTGCTGGGTGCGTTCACCTACTCGCAGAACGTGACCCAGCTCCACCACGACACGTCGGTCCTCCCCCGCCAGGCCGGGGCGCGGGCTTCCTGGAACTACCTCAAACGGTCGTGTTCAAGCGGAGACGGGCCGGTACTGGTCAGTTACGACATGAACCGGTTGCAGCGGCTCTCCGAACCCGACGACTACGTCGTCACCCTCAACGGCCTCGCCCGCGTCGACCAGCAGCGGGTGATCGCGACCATGCACTACGAGCACCCGATCTACACCCCGGAGTCGGTGGCCGCGCAGCGCCGGCTGCCGCAGCTCAATGACGGCACCGTCGCCTACGCAGGCGCCTACCACGGGTGGGGCTTCCATGAGGACGGGTGCGCCGCCGGGGTTCGTGCGGCCGCATCGCTGGGGGCGGGATGGTGACGACCATGCGCGGTGAGCGCAGCAACGGCGCTGCTCAACGGCGACGGACGGACGTGCCTGCGCTCTACGACGCCGAGGTGCGCCACGCCCGCAGGCAGCGGATGGACCGGTCCTTCAGCCACTCCATCTACCTGTGGCTGGTCGATCTCGACGACCTGCCCCGGCTGCCGCGCTGGCTACGGCCCTTCGCCCGCTTCGAGGCACGCGACCACCTCGGCGATCCGCAGCGATCGATCCGCCAGAACCTCGACGCCTACCTCGCCACCCAGGGCGTCGACCTGCGCGGTGGACAGGTGCTGATGCTGGCCAACGCCCGCCTGCTGGGCCATGTGTTCAACCCGATCACCGTCTACTGGTGCCACGGCCCCGAGGGCGCCCTGGAGTGCGTCGTCACCGAGGTCCACAACACCTACGGCGAACGGCACTGCTACCTGCTGCGTACCGACGAGGTCGGGCGCGCGGAGACGGAGAAGGACTTCTACGTCTCGCCGTTCCTCACCGTCGACGGTCAGTACCGGATGCTGCTGCCGGTCCCGGACGAGCGGCTGGCCGTCTCGATCACCTTGCGACAGCACGGCTCCACCGCCTTGACCGCCACCGTCGTCGGCACCCGCCGGCCGGCCACCCCACGCGCACTCGTCCGGATGCTGATACGCCGCCCCGCCATCACCTACCGGACCTCGGCTCTCATCCGCCGCCACGGCATCGTGCTCTGGCTGCGCCGTCTGCCAGTCGTCCCGCGCCCGTGCCATACACCGCAGGAGAAGGTTCAATGAGTATCGAACCGATCGAGTCGCCGGTAGCCGGCACCGCCAGGCCCGTCCCGTCGATCGCCACCCGGTCGAACAACCACACCGTCCCCCGGCCCAACGAGGGGGTCTGGCCCGGCCTCGCCGATCCCCCACGCAATCCGGCGCGGGCCCGGATCGCCGAGGTCATGTTCCGGCGGGCGGTGGCGAGGCTGTCGGTCCGGGTGGTCTACCCCGGTGGCCGACGGATCGGCATCGGCGGCCCGGACTCACCGGTGATGCGGATCGTCCGCCCGGAGGCCTTCTTCAACCGCCTCGGCGCCCACTCGAAGATCGGCTTCGGTGAGGCGTACATGGTCGGCGACTGGACCACCACCTCGCTGCCCGACCTGCTCACCCCGTTCGCCGCCAAGCTCTCGACGCTGATCCCGCCGACGTTGCAGCGGGTGTTCCGCCGCTACGTGGAGGCCCGCCGCCCGCGCGAGGAGATCAACACCGTCGACGGGTCGCGGGAGAACATCCAGCGCCACTACGACCTGTCCAACGAGCTCTTCGCGACGTTCCTCGACGAGACGATGTCCTACTCCTCAGCCTGGTTCGCCGACGACAGCGACGACCTGTTCGACGCCCAGCAGCGCAAGATCGACGGTGTGCTGGACATGGCGGGCGTGCGGTCGGGCCAGCACATCCTGGAGATCGGTACCGGTTGGGGCGGGCTCGCGATCCGGGCCGCACAGCGCGGCGCCCGGGTGACCACCCTGACGATCTCCGCCGAGCAGGCCCGCCTGGCCGAGGAGCGCCTCGCCGCGGCCGGGGTGGCCGACCAGGTACAGGTGCTGCTGCGCGACTACCGCGAGGCCCAGGGCAGCTACGACGCCGTGGTCAGCGTGGAGATGATCGAGGCCGTCGGCGTGGAGTACTGGCCGACGTACTTCGCCTCGCTCGACCGGTTGCTCCGCCCTGGCGGGCGCGTCGGACTGCAGGCGATCACCATGCCGCACGACCGGCTGCTCGCCTCGCAGAACGACTACACCTGGATCAGCAAGTACATCTTCCCGGGCGGGGTGATCCCGTCGGTGCAGGCGATCGAGGAGAACCTCGCCGAGCACACCGGGTTGCGCATCGCCGAGCGACGCAGCCTCGGCCCGGACTACGCCCGCACCCTCGCGCACTGGCGCGAGACGTTCCTGGCGCGCTGGGAGACTGTCGCCACCCTCGGCTTCGGCCCGACGTTCCGGCGGATGTGGGAGTTCTACCTCGCGTACTGCGAGGCGGGCTTCCGCGTCGGATATCTCGACGTCCACCAGCTCTCCCTCCAGCACCGCCGCTGACCGCACCGCACACCCAGGAGAGTCATGCCGACCCCCGCATCCCCACTGGCCCCCCAGCTCGCTGAGCTCGTCGAACGTGTCATCGGCGCACCCCTGCCCATCCGGATCCAGGCCTGGGACGGCAGTGAGAGCGGTCCCAGCGACCCGGACGCGCCGGTCGCGATCATTCGGCACCGTCGCGCGCTGCGCCGGCTGCTCTGGAATCCGGGAGAGCTGGGCCTGGCCCGGGCGTTCGTGGCCGGGGAGCTCGACGTCCAGGGGGACCTCGCCACGGGGCTCTCGCGGTTCTGGAAGCTGGCGCGGGCGAACAACCTGTCGCAGGTGCGGCTCGACCGGGCTACCATGCTCGACGCCGTCAAGCTGGGGATCAGGCTTCGCATCCTCGGCCCGCGGCCGAAGCCGCCAGCATCGGAGGCGCGCCTGTCCGGCGGCCTGCACACCCGCCGCCGTGACCGGGCCGCGATCTCGCACCACTACGACCTGTCGAACGAGTTCTACGAGTTCCTCCTCGATCCGCAGATGGCGTACTCCTGCGGCTACTGGACGAAGGAGTCGGGCCCGGGCTACGGCATCCTCGACGCCCAGCGCGACAAGCTCGACCTGATCTGTCGCAAGCTGGGCCTGCGTCCCGGGATGCGGCTGCTCGACGTCGGGTGCGGCTGGGCGTCGCTATTGATCCACGCCGCCACGTACTACGGCGTCACGGCCGTCGGGGTGACGCTCTCGGCGCAACAGCGGGCGTTCGGGATGGCCCGCGTCGCCGCGCTGGGGCTGTCGGAGAAGATCGAGATCCGGTTGCAGGACTACCGAGAGATTCTCGACCAGCCCTTCGACGCGATCGCGTCCATCGAGATGGGCGAGCACGTCGGGCAGGACAACTACCCGGTGTATGCCGCACAGCTGCACAAGCTGCTGCTCCCGCGCGGCCGGTTGCTGCTCCAGCAGATGTCGCGCGGCGCGTCGGGCGGGAACACCGCCCCGGGTGGCGGGGCGTTCATGGAGAGCTACGTCGCGCCGGACATGTACATGCGCCCGCTGGGTTCGACGCTGAACTTCCTCGAAGAGGCCGGCCTCGAGGCCGTCGACGTGCACTCGTTGCGCGAGCACTACGTCTGGACCGTCCGGCCGTGGCTGGACACGTTACAGGACAACAAGGCCGAGGCGATCGCACTCATCGGCGAGGAGCAGTACCGGGTCTGGCTGCTCTACCTGGCCGGGGCCGCGCTGGCGTTCGAGGAGAACCGGATGGGCGTGCACCAGATCCTGCTGGTGCGCCCCGACGCCGACGGCCGCTCCGGCCTGCCGCGCAGCAGGCGCGACACGCTCGGCGCCGATCCGGCCGAGCAGCGGGCGATGGGCGAGCCCGCGCACAACGGGTCACCGCGCGAGGCCGTCCTCGGTGCGACAAGGTGAGGCCGTGAACCCGTTCCCCTGGTCCGCGGCACTGACCAACCTCGCGATCACCGCGGCCGTCGTGCTGCTGGCGATGATCGCCGCGCTGGTCGTCGCCGTGAAGGTCCGCGGAGGCCGCCACGACGGCATCGACGTCGTCTGGGGCCTCGGCTTCGTGATCATCGCGATCACCACGCTGATCCTGTCCACCGGCGACGGCGACCGGTGGCGGCAACTGCTGATCACCGCGTTGACCGCGATCTGGGGCCTGCGGCTGGCCTGGCACATCGGTCGGCGAAACCACGGCAAGCCCGAGGACCAGCGCTACGTCGACATGCTCGCGACAGCGCCGGGCAACCCGACGCTCTACGCGTTCCGCAAGATCTACCTGACCCAGGGCGTGGTCATGTGGATCGTGTCGTGGCCGGTGCAGCTGGGGCAGTACGGCTACAGCGACTCGCTGCTCGCGATCATCACCACGGTCCTCGGGGTAGCGGTGTGGATCGTCGGCTTCGGGTTCGAGTCGGTCGGTGACCGTCAGCTCGCCACGTTCCGGGCCGACCCGGCCAACTCCGGCCAGGTCATGGACCGCGGTCTGTGGCGCTACACGCGGCACCCCAACTACTTCGGCGACGCCGCCGTCTGGTGGGGGCTCACCCTGCTGGCGCTGCACCACCCGGCCGGGTTGCTGGGCCTCGTCTCTGCCACGATCATGACGTTCCTGCTGGCCAAGGGCACCGGCGCGAAGCTGCTGGAGTCCACGATCGGTGACCGGAGGCCCGGTTACGCCGATTACGTCCGGCGCACCAGCGGGTTCTTCCCGCTGCCGCCACGCGCACCCGCCAACACCCAAGAGAAAGGACCCCGATGAACGTCGGCGACCAGGTCAGCGACTTCGAGCTGAAGGACGAGACGGGCACTCCCCGCACGCTGTCGAGCCTGCTCCGCAGCGGCCCTGTGGTGCTGTTCTTCTACCCCATCGCCTCCAGCGGCGGCTGCACCCAGGAGGCCTGCCACTTCCGTGACCTGCGCGCCGACTTCGCCGCCGTCGGCGCCCAGCCGGTCGGGATCAGTGGTGACGGCGTGAGCAAGCAGCACGCCTTCGCCACGGCGCACTCGCTGGGCTACCCGCTGCTCGCCGACGAGGCCAAGTCGGTGGCCAAGGAGTTCGGCGCCTGGCGCTGGTGGCTGCCCGGCGGTCTGCACACCCGTCGCTGCACGTTCGTCATCGGGCAGGACCGGCGCATCATCCACGCGATCGCCGACGAGAAGCTGTTCGACCGGCACGCCGACGAGGCACTCGAGGCGCTCAGGAAGCACCAGTCGGCCGCGTGAGGGCTCAGCAGGTCAACGCCTCGACGGTGGTCGCGGCGGCACCCGAGGCGGTGTTCGCGCTGCTGGCCGATCCGCGGCGGCACGCCGAGTTCGACGGGTCCGGCACCGTTCGCGGTGCCGTGTCGGGTCCGGCGCGGCTCGGCCCGGGTGCCCGGTTCGGGATGCGGATGCGCATCTGGCTGCCGTACCAGATCAACAACACCGTGGTGGAGTTCGAGGAGGGACGCCGGATCGGTTGGCGGCACTTCGGACGCCACGTCTGGCGCTACGAGCTGGAAGCCGTACCGGGCGGCACCCGGGTGACCGAGACGTTCGACTACGCGCCCGCGATCTTCCCGGGACTCCTGGAGCTGATCAACGCTCCGGCGCGCAACGCACACTCGATCCGGGCCACGCTGGCGCGGCTGGCCGAGATCCTCTCCGACGCTACTGCGCGGGGGTCAGGATCTCCGCACCGTCGGCTGTGACGAGAAGGGTGTGCTCGAACTGGGCGGTGCGCCGCCGGTCCTTCGTCACCACCGTCCAGCCGTCGCCCCAGATGTCGTAGTCGATCGCGCCGAGGGTGATCATCGGCTCGATCGTGAAGGTCATGCCGGGCTCGAGCACGGTCTGCACGCTCGGATCGTCGTAGTGCAGCACGACGAGCCCGCTGTGGAACGACCGGCCGATGCCGTGGCCGGTGAAGTCACGCACCACGCCGTAGCCGAACCTGCGCGCGTAGGACTCGATCACCCGCCCCACGACGTTGAGCTCCCGCCCCGGGCGCACAGCCTTGATCGCCCGCTCCATCGCCGTTCGGGTGCGCTCCACCAGCTGCCGGTCCTCCTCCGCGACCTCCCCGGCGAGGAACGTGGCGTTCGTGTCGCCGTGCACCCCACCGATGAACGCGGTGACGTCAATGTTGACGATGTCGCCGTCCTCGATCACGGTGGAGTCCGGGATGCCGTGGCAGATCACCTCGTTGAGGCTCGTGCAGCACGACTTCGGGTAACGCTTGTAACCCAGGGTCGACGGATAAGCGCGGTGGGCGACGAGGTACTCGTGCACCACCCGGTCGACCTCGTCGGTGGTGACTCCGGGCGCGACCGCGGCACCACCGGCAGCGAGCGCGGCGGCGGCGATCCGGCCGGCCACCCGCATGGCCTCGATCGTCTCCGCGGTCTGCACCCACGACTCGGTGCTGGGCGACGGCATCGGCTTGCCCACGTACTCCGGGCGTGGGATGTGGGCGGGCACCTCACGGACAGGTGCGACCGTGCCGGGGGCCAGCAGCGTGCGGGTGGACATGGACGCCAGTGTAAGGCCGCCGACCCGGTGGACGGTCGATCCCGTCGCACACACCGTCCGGCTCGGCGCACAGGCCGCAACATGTGCGCCGAGGCGAGATGGTGTGAAGGCCGCGGGGGGGCGGGATGGAGCGCCGCAGAGATTCTGCGGGGTTTGGATCATGCCGCCAGCTTTCTGATCGCCGAACGGGAACCCAGAGCCGCATCCCGTGCGGGTCCCCGCACCGAGACGCTGATCTTGGCAGGTCACTGCGCTCGGGTGGTTCACTGCGCTCCGGCGGTGTCGCGTGATCATCGGTTGGGAACCCGAACCGCACCCCGCACGGCTGGCGGTGCCCAAATATCGATCAGCGCTCGGCACCTTCCGCCCACCGGATCCGCACCGCCTCCACGCGTGCCCTCGACCCAACCGAACCCCCGCACGGCCTCTGCGGCACTGCTCCAGCGACCAAGGATCGGCTAGCGGGCGGCTAGCGGAGCGGACGGTGGGCGGTGGTTCGGGAGATGGCGGTGGACAGGGCGCGCCAGCCGAGCATGAGCACACCGAGCACGATCACGGTGACGACGGCGAAGGTCAGCGGCAGCCGATCCGTGAACGCGGCCCGCAGCGCCAGCCCGATCACCGCGGTGCCGGCGAGCACCAGGGCACCGGCCCGCAGGCCTGCCGGGTTCGCGCGCACCGCCGGGGAGGCCCACGCAACCAGCAACCCGAGGGCGAACGGCGCGACCGTGCCGAGGAAGCCGAGCAGCTCACCTGAGGCGTCGTGGTTCAGCCGGCCGATCGCGGCGAACACGACGACCGCGACCACGTCGGCCGCAAGGGCGAGCGCAGGGATCCGGCTGGGCGACATGGGGTAGAGGCTACGCGGCACCGACGTTCCGGCCCGGCAATCCGCCTCGGTGTCGATGTTCGGCCTGGCAAGCCGCCCTCAGTCTCGATGCTCGGCCCGGCAAGCCGCCCTCAGTGTCGATGCCCGACCCAGAACGGGCAGAGCTCAGGGGATCGCGGCGAGGAACCGCTGCGCCACGGCGACCGCCGGCTCGGAGGACCCGCCGTCCACCACCAGCACGGCGAACGCAACATCGCCCCGATAGCCGACGAACCAGCCGTGCGCCCCGCGGCTGGCACCGCCGAACTCCGCGGTGCCGGTCTTGCCCCGGACCTCGCCCGCGCCGGCCAGCCGGGTCGCCGTCCCCTCGGTGACGACCGCGCGCATCATCGCTCGAAGCGGCTCGATCACCGCCGGGGCCGGCGCCGTGGCGGGGCGCAGAACCGCGGTCGGCTGTTCGGTGATGAGCTGCGGCACAACCGGCGCGCCGCGTGCGACCGTCGCCACGACCAGGGCCATGCCGAACGGGCTGGCCAGCACCTGGCCCTGGCCGAAGCCGTTCTCCGCACGCTGCACCGGGTCGGGTGAGGGCGGCACCGAGCCGGTGACGGTGGTCAGCCCGACGATCCCGTAGTCCGCGCCCAGGCCGAACTGCAGGGCCGCGGCAGGTAGCGCGTCGGGCCCGAGCCGGGCACCGAGCTGGGCGAACGTGGTGTTGCAGCTGCGGGCGAAGGCCGTCTGCAGCGGGACCGTGCCGAGCTCGAACCCACCGGAGTTGGGTACGGGCCGCCCGCCGATCACGGTGTTTCCCGGGCAGGCGACCGGTGACGCCGCCGTCAGCCCGTCCTGGATCCCCGCGGCCGCGGTGAGGATCTTGAACGTCGAACCGGGTGGGTACCGCCCGGTGAGTGCGAGCGCGCCCTCCGCGTCCGCCGGGTCGTTCTGGGCCACCGCCAGCAGCCAGCCGGTGGACGGCGCGACGGCGACCACCATCGTAGGCTGTGCCAGCGGCTCCACCGCGTCCTCGGCCGCGGTCTGGATTGCCCGGTCCATCCCGATCCCGACGGTGCTGCCCGGCTTCGGGGCCTCCTCGACGAGCGTGCGCACCGCGGCACCCGAGCCGTCGACGGCCAGCACCGACCAGCCCGCGACGCCGTCGAGGCGTACCGCCATCGCGGTCCGCACGCTGGGCAGCACCTGTCGGCCGAAGCCCGCATCGGGGGCGAGTAGGCGCTCCGAGCTGGTGAACCGCAGGCCCGGCAGGTCGTAGATCGCCGGTTTGACGCGTTGGTAGTCGGTGTCCCGCAGGACCGCGACCTGGTAGGCCTGCCCGTCGGGCACCCCGGCCGCACCGTCGATGATCGACCGGGCGGTGATCGACGGCTCCAGCGGCGACAGCGCACCGGCCAGCACGGCCGCCACCGCCGGGAGGTCGCCGGCGGCGAGACGGTCGAGCAGCACGGTGATCACCGGTGTCGCGGCGAGCAACGGCACCCCGCTGCGATCCACCACCGGCGCCGGCTGCGGGGCCTCGGTGCGCAGCGCGAGACGCTCGCGGGTCGCAAGCCGCGGATGAACGGCGGTGGGTGCCCACCGCACCACCCAGCCGAGCTCGGCGTCGGGAGCCGGCTCGAGATCCAGCTCCCCGAGATAGTTCCAGATCCGCCCCTGCCCGAGGTCCCATGCGACGGTGACCGATGCGGTCGCTCGTTCGGTGGCCGTGCGCACCTGCCCCACCTCGGCAACCAGGCCTACCGGGGCCAGCGCCGCCCGGACCTCGGTGAGCAGCGCGGACGCGGCCGGCGGATCGTCGGTCAGCGCCGCCGCGGCGGCGTCGTCCCCGGCCGACCATGCCGCGACGAACGCCTCGGCCGCATCGTCGGGGCCGCCGCCGAAGAGCCCGCAGCCCGCGGTGGTGGCCAGCAGCAGGAGCACGACGCAGAGCGTGGCGATGCGGGCGACCGGATGGCGGCCTGCGGGGCGAGTGGAGGACACCTCGGCGAGTATGCCGATCGACTCCCGGGCCCTGGCCGCACCTGCCGACCTGCGAGCCGATCTGAGCCCCTCCTCTCGGCAACCCGACAGCCCCTCCGCACACGGTGATCAAGGGCAGGTTCGGTCTTCATGGACACGTCCACCTGGGTGTCTGCTCCGGCCGGAGATCGGATCAGCAGGTACGGCGCCCGCATACGCACCTCCGTCCTCTCGGGCTCAACAGCTACAGCAAGGGATGAGTCCCTGACCACGCCATCGAACACCGGCCAGGCATCCGCCAGGACGCCTCGAAGATCACCAGCCTGGCGCGAACTCGGCCAGATCTGGCCGGCGAACGCACCGAGCCGGCGATCATGCCGGACGCGGGAGCGGCACCCGACGGGCGCGGAACACCGTGCATCGTCGGGTGAGCACCCGGTGGACGTCGCCGAACCGGCCACGCAGAGCCGTCTCGATCATCGCCGGCCGGCCCTCCGGCAGCACCAGCGCCCGCGCCGCCCGAGACGGCTCCCGGCCGCCGTGCCAGCTGAGCACCAGCTCGCCGCCGGGCCGCAACACCCGGCGCAGCTCGTCGACCCCGGCCTCCAGGTCAGGCCAGATCGCGACGGTGTTCACCGAGACGGCCAGGTCCACCACGGAGTCGGGCAGGCCGGTGTCCGCGGCGGTACCGGCTCGCAGATCCACCCGACCGGCTGCGACCTCAGCACGCAACGCGCGCGATGCCAGGGCCCGCATGTCCGCGGACGGCTCGATCCCGATCAGGTGGCGAACTCCCGGCCTGCGGGAGAGGAGGTCCATCAGCACGCCCGGGCCGGGACCGAGCTCCAGCACGTCGGCAGCTGGGCTCGTGACCAGCAGCCCCGCGATCTCCCGCTGCTGCGCGGCGTTCATCCGGCGCATGATCCGGCCACCGAGACGACCGAGCCGGCCCGCGGGCAGCGCGGCGAACGAGTTAGGGGGACGGCCGGTGCTCCAGCACGGTTCCACGGGCGCTGGTATCGATGTGTTCATGGGTCCCACCATGGATGCTGAACCGCCCTTCACGTCAACCGGCGCGATCGGGATCGGGGAAGCTGCACGGCGGGTCGGCTTGGCGCCGTCCGCGGTCCGGTACTACGAGCGCGAGGGACTGCTCGACGCCGCGCCGCGCCGCGACGGTCGACGCGCCTACGGTCCCGAGGATCTGCGCCGGCTCGCGTTCATCGCGATGGGCCGCGAGCTCGGCCTCGGGCTGGCCGCGATCCGCGACGCGCTACATCCCGGGTCCGCCGGGTGGCCCGCCGTCGTCGACCGCCAGGTCGCGATGCTCGACGCCCAGATCGCCCGCGCTCAGCGAGCCAGGACGATGCTGCTCGGTGCCCGTGACTGCCCGGAGCCGGAGCCGGTACGAGACTGCCCTCGTCTGCGGGCCGAGCTGGACGCCGTCGTCGCCGGAGTGCTGACTCCCCCGGTCCGGTCATCCGGGGGTCACGTCGGGGCTGGCTCTTAGGGGTGGCCCGGAATCTTCCCTGGTCTTCGTCGCCGCGTCTTGTGGCTCTGCGGCCGGTCCCGCGATCGTTGCGGATCAGGGGAAGAACGACGGCCGGAAGGTGGGCGATGAACCTCGCGCAGGGAGATGCACTCGGCCGGCGGGCCGGCATCGCACGGGTGCTGGCGCTGGTATTCGCGGCGTGGTCGCTCGGAACCGCAGGGTGGTTCGCGATCGATGATCCGAGTGTGATCCGTTGGGCCGTGGCGGCGCTGCTCGCAGGGTTGGGTACGGCGAGCCTGGTGCTCGCGCCACTGCACGACCGGCCCCGGGTGCGCACCGCCGTGATTGCCGGGCATTGCGTGATGATCCCGTTGATGTTCGTGCTGACGATCGTGGCGGACTCGAGCCTGCTCAACGTGGGGATGGCGCTGTCCACGGCGTTTCTCCTCACCCTCCGACCGCGATTGCGGCGGATGCGTCCTCCTGCGCGGAAGGTGTGGCTGACGCTGCACGTGGGCTTCTCGGTGGGTTGGCTCGGCGCGGCGCTCGCGATGGTGGTGCTGGCCATGGTGGGCGCCGTCACCTCTGACCTCGCGCTGCGCCACTACGCCTACGCGTTCATGCACATCTTCGACCTGACGATCGTGATCCCGCTGGTGTTGCTGTCGATCATCACGGGGCTCGTCGTCTCCCTGGGTACTCAGTGGGGCCTGGTGAAGCACTGGTGGGTGGCCATCAAGTTCGGGATCTCGCTCAGCATCGTCGCCACCGCGGCCGCTTGGGAGAACTTCCTGGTGCGAGGCCTCGTCGAGGAGACCGCGGTCAACCCGGCGCTCGACGCGGCCGGGCGTGACTGGCAGCTCGCTGCCTGCATGATCGCGTTCGCGATCGCGCTGTGGACTGCGACCGCCCTGTCGGTGGTCAAACCTGGCGGGCGTACCCGGTGGGGCCGGCGCGAGCTGGCTCCGCGTCGCCGCGAGCCGGTACCGGCCCCGAGCGCCTGACCCGCGGGACTTCAGAACAGGATCGTGGCGAAGCTGCCGACCTGCTCGAACCCGATGCTCGTGTAAGCCGACCGGGCCACGTGGTTGAAGCCGTTGACATACAAGCTCGACATCCGGCCCATAGTGGCGAGGCGCTCCACCACCGCGGCGGTGCCGGCCGTGCCCAACCCCCGGCCGCGGTACGCCGGGTGCACCCACACCCCCTGGATCTGCCCGACCTGCCGGGACAACGCGCCGATCTCGGCCTTGAAGACGACCTGGTCGCCGTCGAAACGGGCGAACGCCCGGCCGGCGCCAACCATATCCGCGACCCGCGCCCGGTAACCCGCGCCGCCGTCGCTGCCGCGCGGATCGATGCCGACCTCCTCGGTGAACATGGCAACCGCCGCGGGCAGGTAGCGGTCGAGCTCGTCAAGGCGGACCGCACGCACGAGGGGGTCGGTAACCACCGCGGGTGGCCCGGCCAGCACCATCAGTGGCTGATCGGCGCGTACCTCGCGGGCCGGTGCCCAGTGCCCGGCCAGTTCGTCCCACAGCGGGAGCACGAGCTCGGCCCGCCCCACCACCGACGAGCAGCCGCGCCCGTGCCGGCGCGCCCGGTCGGCGAAGCTGCGCAGCGCGGACCTCTCACCCCGCAGCGGCACGAGATTGGCGCCGGAGAAGCACAGCCCGTCAAGCTTCGAGCCGACCGCCCACAGCTCACCGCCGAGCCGCCACGGGTCGAGCCCGGCCATCTCGACGCGGGCGGCGACCATGCACGCTGCCACGGGATCGGCATCCAGGACCGCACGCACACCGGTGCGTTCCCGATCATCGAGCAACCGGGCTCCGGCGGCGACCCTCAGCACCAGTTAAAGGTGCCACATGACCGGGCGGGTGCCCATGTCGGGATCAGCCGATCGTTACCTGGGGTTCACCTGACGCCTCCATCCCCTCGGCGATCTTGAGAGCCTCCTCGATCAGCGTCTCGACGATCTGGTGCTCGGGCACCGTCTTGATCACCTCACCCCTGACGAAGATCTGGCCCTTGCCGTTGCCCGAGGCCACACCGAGGTCGGCCTCCCGGGCCTCCCCGGGTCCGTTCACCACGCAACCCATGACGGCCACGCGCAGCGGGACCTCCATGCCGGTGAGCCCCGCGGTCACCTCGTCGGCGAGCTTGTAGACGTCGACCTGGGCCCGCCCGCAGGAAGGACAGGAAACGATCTCCAGCTTGCGCTGCTTGAGGTTGAGCGACTGGAGGATCTGGATCCCGACCTTGACCTCCTCGACGGGCGGCGCCGACAACGAGACCCGAATGGTGTCACCGACACCCCGGGAGAGCAGCGCCCCGAACGCGACGGCCGACTTGATCGTGCCCTGGAACGCCGGACCGGCCTCGGTGACCCCGAGGTGCAGCGGATAGGTACACGCCTGCGCGAGCAGCTCGTAGGCGCGCACCATGACGACCGGGTCGTGGTGCTTGACCGAGATCTTGACGTCGTGGAAGCCGTGCTCGGCGAACAGGCCCGCCTCCCACAGCGCCGACTCCACCAGCGCCTCGGGCGTGGCCTTGCCGTACTTCTCCAGCAACCGCTTGTCCAGCGACCCGGCGTTGACCCCGATCCGGATGGGGGTGCCGTGGTCCCGCGCGGCCGCGGCGATCTGCTTGACCTGGTCGTCGAACTTGCGGATGTTGCCCGGGTTGACCCGCACCGCCGCACAGCCGGCCTCGATAGCGGCGAAGACGTACTTGGGCTGGAAGTGGATGTCTGCGATCACCGGGATCTGCGACTTGCGCGCGATCGCGGGCAGCGCGTCGGCGTCGTCCTGGCTGGGGCAGGCGACCCGGACGATGTCGCAGCCCGCCGCGGTGAGCTCGGCGATCTGCTGGAGGGTGGCGTTGACGTCGGAGGTGAGGGTGGTGGTCATCGACTG
>JBOHEP010000249.1:0-2791 GCA_050701075.1 Pseudonocardia sp.
GTCAGCTGTACTTCACCCAGACCTTCCATCATCGGCGTTCGCGTCTGGTCGCGAAGGTCAAACCGATGCTCCGGCACGTCACGACGATCCACTTCGGGCGGGTGACCTATGAGGACGACTTCCGCAAGGCGCTCGACGATGCGGGTCTCGAGCTCGTCGAGCTGATCACGCTGAATGGCACGCGGCACGCGTCGGCGCGGCTGGCGGTCGCATGTGTGCAGGGTCACAGGCTGGGCGACCGGGTCGCCTGACGCCCGCCGCCTCAGCCGGCCAGGAAGCCCGGCGCACCGACATCCGCAGCCGTCTTGCGCCGCACTGTGAGCTCGACGTCGTCGGCCGGGCGGGGAGGCGCACGCTCGCTCTGCGTCGATGATCGGCTCCCACGCTCGCTCACGTTCGCTCCTTCGCGGCGGCTGATGGGGCGACCGCACCATGGTCGTGCTGGCCGTTCCTGGGCAGATCCGAGGGGGTGGGCGAAGGGTCGGGCGGGGTGGGGGGTGGGTCGACGATCGCCTCGGCCATGGCTGCGGCGATCCGGCGCATCGACAGTAGGCGTTTGAGTCGACGCTGGCGGCGCGACGGTCGCGAGGGCCACACCTGCTCCACTGCGTTGTTGAGGTGCGCGCCGAGCACGATCGACAGGCCGAGCAGGAACGCGAACAGCAGGAATGCGATCGGGGTGGCCAGCGCGCCGTAGGTGTAGCCGGTGCTGGTGAGGACCGCGATGTACACCCGCAGGCCGGTTGCCGAGGCGATGAACACCACCATCGCCAGCAGTGCGCCGGGCAGCAGCCGGCGCCACGGCGGGCTGTGCGGCAGCGCGACCTTGTAGAGCGTGGTGAGGACGAGCACCAGGACCAACCCGGTGCCGGGGTAGTAGAAGGCGTCGATGATCGAGACCGCCGTCGGTTGCCAGGACACGGGCAGCACCTGCGGGAGCAGGTCGGGCCCCAGTACGACGAGCGGCAGCGTCAGCACTGCGACGACCAGCGCGAGCAGGTAGATGAACAGCGAGAAGAAGCGCTGCCAGACGGGATGGCGCACCAGCTTCTGGCCGTGCGCCTCCGTGATCGAGTCGACGATCGAGGCGATGGCGGACGAACCCGCGAACAGCGCGATGAGGAAACCGATCGAGATCACGTCCGCGCGTCCGATCGTCAGGATGCTCGACGCCGTTGGCGCGATGATCTGGTCCACCACCTCGGGGGTGAAGATCTGGCGGGAGAAGGTGATGATCCCCCGCTCCACCTCGTTGGCGGTGGCCCGCCCGAACAGGTCGCCGACGTAGCCGAGCGAGCCGAGCAGCGCGAGGAACAGCGGGGGAAGCGACAGCGCCTGCCAGAACGCCGCCTGCGCCGAGTGCGAGAAGATGTCCTGGTTCCACGCCTGGCTCAGGGTACGACCGATCAGCCGCCGCAGATCACTGCGGAAGGACGAGGTGGCGGGAGTCGCTGCGGACTCCGGGTTCTGGCTACCCATGGCATCTCCAGAATGGACCAATGCGGGCCGGACCACAGCGCTCAGCGGGTCACGACTCGCCCGACGATGCCGACCCGTAGTCTTGCTCGCGCCCTCGCCGGCGCGCGACGTGCCGCTGTGGCGGGGTGGGCAGGTGCTCCGGCGTTTGCGGGTGCCCGCCGCCGCGGAAGCTGAGCTGCCGACCGACCAGGGAGATGCGTGTCCCAGATCGCACCGTCGCGCCGACCGCTGCGGGCCTGGCAACGCAGTGCGCTGGCCCGTTACCTGGCCGCCGGGCCGCGCGATTTCCTGGCCGTCGCCACGCCCGGCGCGGGCAAGACCGCCTTCGCCCTGCGGGTCGCCGCGGAGCTGCTGGCCGACCGCACGATCACGGCGCTGACGGTGGTCACACCGACCGAGCACCTCAAACACCAATGGTCCGACGCCGCCGCGGCCGTCGGGATCGCCCTGGACCCGGAGTTCCGCAACACCGCGGGCGGCACCTCCTCGGACTACACCGGCATCGCGGTCACCTACGCGGGCGTCGCCGCCCAGCCGCTGCTGCACCGGGCCCGCACCGAGAACCGGCGCACGCTGGTCGTCCTCGACGAGGTGCACCACGCCGGGGACGCGCGGTCCTGGGGCGACTCGGCGCGCGAGGCGTTCGAACCCGCGCTGCGGCGCCTGACGCTGACCGGCACGCCGTTCCGCAGCGACGACAACCCGATCCCGTTCGTGGACTACCTGCCCGACGCCGACGGGGCCCTGCGCAGCCGTGCCGACCATTCCTACGGCTACGCCGAGGCACTGGCCGACGGTGTCGTCCGGCCGGTGGTGTTTCTGGCCTACTCGGGGGTGTCGAGCTGGCGGACCAGTGCGGGGGAGGAGTTCACCGCGCGGCTGGGGGAACCGCTGACCGCCGAGCAGACCGCCCGGGCGTGGCACACCGCGCTCGACCCCGGCGGCGAGTGGATTCCGGCGGTGCTCACCGCGGCCGACAAGCGCCTGACCGGGCACCGGGCCGGTGGGATGCCCGACGCCGGTGGCCTGGTGATCGCCTCCGACCAGCGCACGGCCCGGGCCTACGCGGAGATCCTGCGTTCGGTGACGGGCGTTGCGCCGGTGTTGGTGCTGTCCGACGAGCCGCGGGCCTCGGCCCGGATCGCCAGGTTCGGCGCGTCCGAGGACCGGTGGATGGTGGCGGTGCGGATGGTGTCCGAAGGCGTCGACGTGCCGCGGCTCGCCGTCGGGGTCTACGCCACCAGCGCGTCGACGCCGCTGTTCTTCGCCCAGGCCGTCGGCCGGTTCGTGCGGTCGCGCCGGCCCGGGGAGA
>JBOHEP010000250.1:0-7003 GCA_050701075.1 Pseudonocardia sp.
CGAGCAGGCTGTTCGACGCCAACCGGTTCGCTCCGTGCAAACCGGTGCGGGCCACCTCCCCGGCGGCGTACAGACCGGGCACGACGGTGCGCCCGGACGCGTCGGTGACCACGCCGCCGCAGGAGTAGTGCGCGGCCGGGGTGACCGGGATCGGCTCGCGAGCGGGGTCGACGCCGATCGTCGCGCAGGCGGCGTACACGGTCGGGAAGCGGGCGGCAAAGCCGGGGATCGCTGTGCCGTCGAGCCAGACGCACTCGGCGCCGGTCTCGGAGAGCCGCCGGGTGATCGCGGCCGCGACGATGTCGCGCGGGGCAAGCTCGGCCAGCGGGTGCACGCCGACCATGAACCGGCCTCCGGTCCGGTCGAGCAACACCGCACCCTCACCGCGGACGGCCTCGGTGACCAGCGGGCGGCGCCCGACGACCGGGGCCCTGCTGATACTCGACCCCGCAAGCGAGTCTTCGGTGCCCATGCTCGACCCCGCAAGCGAGTCTTCGGTGCTGATGCTCGACCCCGCAAGCGAGTCTTCGGTCCACAGCACCGTCGGATGGAACTGCACGAACTCCAGGTCGGCGGCCGTCGCCCCGGCTCGCAACGCGAGCGCGACACCGTCTCCGGTCGCCGTCTCCGGGTTCGTGGTGCTCGCGAAGAGCTGTCCGTAACCACCACTGGCCAGCAGCACCGCCGGGGCGCGCAACACGCCGGGCCGGCCCAGGTCGTCGAGCACCGCAAGGCCGACCACCGCGCCCGCCTCGTCGCGCAGGGCGTCCACGGCGATGTGCCCGGTGAGCAGCGGCAGCCGCCGGTCGGTCGCCGCGGCGACCAGCGCGCGTTCGACCTCGGCGCCCGTCGCATCCCCGCCGGCGTGCACCACCCGTAACGCGGAGTGCCCGCCCTCGCGGGTGCGGGCGAGTGGGGCGGATGGGTCCGACGACACAGCGTCGAACACCGCACCCCGTGCACGCAACCGCGCGACCGCGGCGGGACCGTCGGCGAGGATCGAGGCCACCGCGACCTCGTCGCAGAGCCCCACCCCGGCCGTCACCGTGTCGACCACGTGCGCCGCGATGCTGTCGCCGACGACATCCCCCACGACGACCGCCACCCCGCCCTGGGCCAACCGGGTGCACCCGGCGTCAGCGGCGTCCTTGGTGACGACGACGACCCGCAGCCCGAGCTCGGCCGCGTCGAGCGCCGCGGTGAGCCCGGCGACCCCGGAGCCGACGACGATCAGGTCGGCGCCGGCCTCCCAGCTGCTGGTTCGGGGGCTGAGCCCCCCGTGGGTGCTCACTCCCCACCCCCCGGGTGACCGATCTCGATCATGCGCTGGACCGCGATCCGGCCCCGGGCGGCGAGCTCGGGGTCGACGTGCACCTCATCGGTGCCCTCGCGCAACGAGCGCAGCAGCGCGTCCGGCGTGATCATTTTCATGTACCTGCACGACGCCCGCTCGTTCACCGCCCGGAAGTCGACCCCGGGCGCGGCCTTGCGCAGCTGGTGCAGCATGCCGATCTCGGTGGCCACGAGCACCACGTCCGCGGTCGCCTCACGGGCAGCGTCGAGCATGCCGCCGGTGGACAGGATCCGGACCCGGTCGGCGGGCACAGCGCCCGTGCCGGTGAGGTAGAGCGCGGAGGTGGCGCAGCCGCACTCCGGGTGCACGTATATCTCGGCGCCGGGGTGGGCGTCGACCTGCGCGATGAGCGCGGGCCCGCTGATCCCGGCGTGCACGTGGCACTCCCCCGCCCAGACGTGCATGTTCTCCCTACCTGTGATCCGCCGGACGTGCGCGCCGAGGAACTGGTCGGGCAGGAACAGCACCTCGCGGTCGGCCGGGATCGACTCGACCACCTCGACCGCATTCGACGACGTGCAGCAGATGTCGGTCTCGGCCTTCACCGCGGCGGTGGTGTTGACGTAGGAGACGACAGCCGCCCCGGGATGCTCGGACTTCCATGCGCGCAGCTGGCCGGCGTCGATCGAGTCGGCGAGCGAGCAACCGGCGCGCGCGTCCGGGATGAGCACCGTCTTCTCCGGAGCGAGGATCTTCGCGGTCTCGGCCATGAAGTGCACACCGCAGAACACGATCGTCGACGCGTCGGACTCCGCGGCGATGCGTGAGAGCGCCAACGAGTCGCCGGTGTGGTCGGCGACGTCCTGGATGGCCGAGACCTGATAGTTGTGCGCCAGCAGCACGGCGTCCCGACGGTGCGCGAGCTCTCGGACCTCATCGGCCCAGGCGGCGTCAAGGGCCACGTCGGACGTCGTCGAGAGAACCTCGGACAAGCTCATGGTCGACCTCCTCACGTTTTCGCCCTACAGTCGAAAACTAGGATGGATGGTAGCAGCGCCCAGACGCCACGTGCATCCTCCGCGTGATCTGGACCTCATCGCCACGTCACACGGATGACGCGGCCCGTTCACCTGCCACGCGCCCGACCGGCCCATGATCAGCAGCTTGGAACGCGCAGCCGGGCGTAACGCGGCAGCCGGTTCCCGTGGGTTGATCATGGCGCCGCCGGGGCCCCGCGGCCCCATCTCGGCGCCGCTGGAGCCGCGACCACACCGATACGCGGGCCCGCGGCCTAAGATCCATCCATGCCTCGCCCCGCCCGGCCCGCCGGGCACGAGGTGCTGGCCGCGGTACTGCAGATCCGGGACGGCGTCCTGCAGGTGCTCGTCTGGCAGCGGGCTCAGGCCCCCGACCCCGGACGGTGGGCACTGCCGGGTGGGTGGCTCGGCGACCACGAGGACGTCGAGGCGTCGGTGCTGCGCCAGCTCGCCGAGAAGGTCGACCTGCGCGAGGTCGCCCACGTCGAGCAGCTCGCCGTGTTCAGCGCGCCCGACCGGGTGCCCGGGGTGCGGCTGTTGGCGACGGCGTTCCTGGGGCTCGTCCCCGTCGACACCGATCCGGCCGTGCCCGCCGACACTGCATGGCAGCCGGTCGCGGCCCTGCCCCCGACCGCGTTCGACCATGCCGAGATCGTCGCCGCCGCGAGTGACCGGCTCCGGGCCAAGCTCTCCTACACCAACCTCGGGTTCGCGCTCGCCCCGCGCGAGTTCACGATCTCCGCGCTGCGCGATCTCTACGTGGCGGCTCTGGGCCACCCGGTGGCCGCCACCAACCTGCAGCGGGTGCTCACCCGGCGTGCCGTCCTCGAACCGACCGGGCGGGTCGCGCCGCCCGGACCGGCCGGCGGGCGCCCCGCGGCCCTGTTCCGGTTCGTCGACCGGGCACTGCGGGTCACCGATGCGTTCGCCGTGCTCAGGCCCCCGAGCGAGCATCTACGCGGCGCCGTACCGTAGACACCGTGGCCGCAGCTCTTCCCCTCTTCCCGCTGAGCACAGTGCTCATGCCCGGGGTGCCGCTGCCGCTGCACGTGTTCGAGCCGCGCTACCGCCAGCTGACCGTCGACCTGGTCACCGGCACGATCCCTGACAAGGAGTTCGGGGTGATCGCGGTTCGCGAGGGTTGGACCGCCGATGAGGACGGGATGGCCGGAATGCACGAGGTCGGCTGCACCGCCGAGCTACGTGAGGTGCGCCGGCTGCCCGACGGCCGCTACGACATCGTCACCCGCGGGGCGCGGCGCTTCCGGCTGGTCGAGCTCGACACCGAGTCCAAGCAGTACCTGATGGGCACGGTGGAGTTCCTCCCCGACGCCGACCCTGCTCCCGTCGCGGCCGACCTGACCCGGATGCTCACTGCCTCCGCCCGCGACGCCCACCGCCGCTACTGCGCCACGGCCTGGAAGAGCAGCGACTGGGCCGAGCCCGACAACGACGTGGAGCCGGCCACCCTGCCCCATGTGCTGGCGGCCGACTGCCTGCTGTCGATGGCCGACCGCCAGAAGCTGTTGGAACAGATTTCGCCGACCGAACGGCTGCGGATGGTGAGGGTCATGCTGGCGCGGGAGACCGGGCTGCTCACCCAGCTGAGCGCCGTGCCGGCCCCGATCACCACGTTCGTCGTGGAGCACAGCTTCAACTAGCGACCATGATCGTCACTACGGTCCATCGCCCTCCGCGCTACCTTGCCGCGGCCGTCGTGCTCCTCGTAGGGAACCCACGCCCAGACGATCTCGCCGGGGTCAGCGGCGCCGTCGAGATCGGGGGCGTAGGCGACGGTGCGGGCGCGCTCCGCGGCCGGGACGGTGCGGGCGGACACCCGAGACGCCGGCGGCGACTTCCCCTGCTGTGCGAGCAGATCCCTTCCGATCTTCACTGCCTGCCGGAACAGGCTCCCCCAGTTCGCCACGGCCATGAGCATGCCGCATGGCCGGTGCGGGGTTCAGCGGACTCGGCGGACCGTGACCACGTCCACGAGCCGCTCGACGCCGACGAAGTCGTCGGGGTTGCAGGTGAGCAGTGGCAGCCGGGCCGCGGCGGCGGTGGCGGCGATCTGGAGGTCGAGCCGGCGGGGACGGGGGTTGCGACCGGTTGCCCGCACGAGGGTGGCCAGCACTCCGTAGAGCTTCGCCTCCTCGACGCCGAACGGAAGGACCTCGAAGCTGGCAAGTGTGTCGCGCAGGACCTCAGCGCGGGCCGCTTGCTGCGCCGCATCCCCGATGTCGACACCGGACGCCAGCTCCCCGACTGTGATTGCACTGACGAGCGACAGTCGGCCGGTGAACACGCCAAGATCGAGGAACTCGAGATCGATCAGCGCGCAAGTGTCCAGTACGAACGCCGACACCGGTCAGTATTCGATTCGATCTTCGCCGAAGATCAGATCATCCGCGGCGCGATCGGCGTACCATTTGTCGATGTCGAGCCGCGGCATGTTCCGGCGGCGCTCTTGCAGCTCCCCCAGTGTCAACCGCTTCTTCGACGGCGCGCCTTGGTGGGGCACGAGGTCGGCGATCGGGCGGCCGTTTCGAGTGATGATGAAGCTCTCCCCCGCCTCGACCCGACGCATGATCTCGGCGTTGTCGTTGCGCAGGCGGCGCTGGCCGATGGTCTCAGACACGAACGCACTGTAGCTCATTCGTAGCGCATTCGCGCTACACTTCAAGTCCATTGCGGTCGACGGTGCACCCCATCGGCCAGACGTCGAGCGGTGCGTGCACCGGCAACACCATCGACGCCCCGCCGTAGACCTGCACCCGCCCGTCCGCCCGAACCATCCGGGTCAGACCGGTCGCCCGCACCCAACCGGACGCCGCATAGAAGCCCGCGACCTGCTCACCACAGGTCAGGAAGCCGAACGGGAGATCAAGGGCGCGCAGGGTCGTCGCCGCCCGGGCGAGCAGCTCGGCGCCGATCCCGCGGCCCTGCAGGTCGGATCCACCGCGACGAGCCCGACGTCCCCGACGAGCTGGGAGGCGTCCTGCTCGGCGACCCGCAGGAACCTGCGCAGGATGCCCAGACGGGCCACCGGTCGTCCGCCGTGCCAGCCGATGACCCGCAGCTCGGGGCGACCGCTCGACCAGCTGCGGGCGCCGGTGAACGGTGTCCTGGACCGCGGAAAACAGCCCGCGAAGAGCCCGGCCAGCGCGATGTGCTCGCCGTCGTCGACGTCGTCCTCCCAGGTCGGTGACCAGCGGAGGTCAGCAGCTCCAGGACTCACCACGATGCGACGATCCCCTCCGCGGGTTCGGCCCACGGCGACGGACCCCACCGGTATTCTCGACCTGTGTCCACCGCCGTGATCGCCCCCTCCGGGCTCACCTGGGACGAGTTCCTCGCGCTCCCGGACGACCCGCGGTACAAGCATGCGGAGCTGATCGACGGGGAGGTCGTGGTGGATCCGGCGAACTGGCTGCACCAGCACGTCGTCGGCGAGGTGCACGGCCTGATCCGGGAGTGGATCCGCGCCGGCACCGACCGCGGCGGGATCACCATGGACCCCCCGGTGAAGATCCGGAACAACCGCGGCTACCTGCCCGACGTCGCCTGGTACCGCACGGGGCGCGACCGCCCCCGGCAGGGCCAGCCCTATCTGGAGGGCGCCCCCGACCTCGCCATCGAGGTGCTGTCACCGAGCACCCGGGCGTTCGACCTCGTCCGCAAGCGCGCAGACTACGCCCGCGTCGGCGTGCCGGAGCTGTGGCTGATCGACCCGGAAGGACCCATTGCACTCGTACTCCGGGCAATCGAGGGCCCGGAGTTCGTTCTCACCGAGGAACTCGACGCCGACGGCTCGCTCACCAGCCCGCTGCTCCCCGGGCTTGCCATCCGGGTCGGCGGGATCATCGACGGGTGACCGGCCGGTCAGGATCGGTCCGAGGTCCGCTCACCATGCCGGCTGCACCGCGCCGTCCACCCCGTCGGCGTCACCTGCACCACCATCCGCCGCGCGCAGTCCGGGCAGAACCGCGGCGGATCCACCACGGCCAGCCTCCGGTCGCACTGCGCATGGTCGCCATCGGTGCGGGTGCGTCCACACCAGGGGCAGAACTCCCCGCGCGTGGTCACAGCGTGTCGTTCAGAGCCTTGATCGGCATTCTCAGCTCGCCCAGCATGTGGAGATCGAGGTCGGGCGAGCGCCCGAGGTTGGTCAGGTAATTGCCCACGATGATCGCGTTGATGCCACCCAGCATGCCCTTCTCCGTGCCGAGGTCGCCGAGGGTCAGCTCGCGCCCGCCCGCGAAGCGCAACACGGTCCGGGGCAGGGCCAGCCGGAATGCGGCGACCGTACGCAGCGCCTCGGGTCCCTCGACCACCGGAAGGTCCGCGTAGGGCGTGCCGGGGTTGGGGATCAGGAAGTTCAGCGGCACCTCGTCGGGTTCGAGCGAGGAGAGCTGCGCCGCGAACTCGGCGCGCTGCGCCAGCGCCTCCCCCATCCCGACGATCCCGCCGCAGCACACCTCCATCCCGGCGGCGCGCACCAGCCGCAGGGTCTCCCAGCGCTCGTCCCAGGTATGCGTGGTGACCACGTTCGGGAAGTACGACCGGGCGGTCTCCAGGTTGTGGTTGTAGCGGTGCACGCCCATCGCGGCGAGCTCGTCGACCTGCTCGGGAGTGAGCATGCCGAGCGAGCAGGCGATGTTGATGTCGACCT
>JBOHEP010000251.1:0-7529 GCA_050701075.1 Pseudonocardia sp.
AGTCCAGCGCCCGGAACGCGGCCACGGCCATCTCCCCGAGTCGCTCCGAGACGGCGTCGTCGAGCTTGGCCGGGATGTCGAACTCGCACACGTCGTCGAGATACTTGGCCTCGAAGTCGTAGAACTCGGGACGTACTCCGGTCGACGTGGAGCCGACGATCCGGATCTCGGCGGGCACGCTGGCGCGCACCGATCCGTCCGGGAACTCCAGCACCCCGCACTCCACCTCGCGGCCGGCGACCGCCGCCTCCACCAGCACCTTCGGGTCGTGCTCCCGGGCGGTGGCGATCGCGGCGTCGAGCGCGGCCCACTCGATGACCCGGGTGATCCCGACCGACGAGCCGGCGCGCGCGGGCTTGGCGAACACCGGCAACCCGAGCCGATCGCGCTGGGTCTCGGTGAGCGTCGCAACTCCGGGCCGCAGCACGACCAGGTCACCGCCGGGGATTCCGTCGGCGGCGAGCAGCTTCTTGGTGAACTCCTTGTCCATCCCGGCGGCGCTGGCCAGCACCCCCGCGCCGACATAGGGCACCCCGGCCATCTCCAGCAGCCCCTGGATCGTGCCGTCCTCACCGAACGGGCCGTGGAGCACCGGGAACACCACGTCAACGCCGCTGAGCACCTCCCCCGCCCGGTCCGGCCCGAGCACCACGAGCGCGCCGCGGGTCGGGTCGCCGGGCAGGACCAGGGCAAGGGCGTGCCCGTTGACGGAGGGCAGCTCCCGGTCACGGATCGTCAGCTCCCGCGGATCGTCGGTGCCGAGAACCCACGCGCCGGTTCGGGCGATCCCGACCGGCACCACCTCGAAACGCTCCCGGTCCAGGTTCGACAACACGCTCCCGGCCGAGACGCAGGAGATGGCGTGTTCACTGCTCCGGCCGCCGAAGACGACGGCCACCCGCACCTTGTTCCCGGTCATGGTCGCCGAGGGTAGGCGGACCGCCCGATCGTCACGGGCCGGGACGGCGGCAACTCGACTTAGCCAGAAGGTTAGCTAAGTATGTCGTCATGGTCGAGGTCGGGGTGCACGAGGCGAAGTCCCCGCTGTCCGAGCTTCTGCGTCGGGTCGCGGCCGGCGAGGAGGTCACGATCACCAGCAGCGGCGAGCCGGTGGCCAAGCTGGTGCCGGTGCCTCGGCGCGGGCCACGAAGCTTTGGCCGGGATCGGGGGCTCTTCGAGATCCCCGCCGACTTCGACGCTCCGTTGCCCGACGACCGTGCTCACCCGGTTCGGCTACCCGGACAAGGACGTCGAGGCCGTAGGTGAACCGGATCGCTCGTCGTCGGCTCCGCCGGGTCGATCTTGGAGCAGGACAAGGGAGCCCCCGTCGTTCCTGCCTCTGACACCGCCTGACCGGCCTGACCTCCACCTGCCCGCGACACACCGCCTGACCGGTCGTGGCGACCCGTTCCTCCAGCTTCCGGATCTCCGACGATCCGATGAGGTCGGTGCCGACCACCAGCAGCGTGGCTGGCAGGGCCGAGTGTGCGCGCGAGCAGATCAGGCCGGCGTCGACCTATCCATCTCAAGATCGACGATCGTCGCCATCTTTTCAAGATCCCGGTCCTGCGCGAGCACCGGTGTTCCGGTGGCCATCGCCACCGCCGCGATCATGCAGTCCACCATCCCACGTGGTGTGACCCCGGCACGGCGGCAGGTGCGGTAGATGCGCACCGCGCCGTCGAAGTGCACCACAGGATCAAACCGGATCAGGTGAAACCGGTCCAACAGGCGGCGCAGGTCCTGTTCCCGTCGATCGTCACGCGCCCCGGCCAGCACCTCTATCACCACCGGCTCAGTGACCGCAACCTCGTCACTTTTCCCGATGAGGCTGGTCAGCCGCTGGTCGACCGGGCTGCCCGTGGCGCGGTCGTACTCCGCCCATGCCGACGTATCGACCAGGATCACGGTTCGAGCGGCACGTCAGCCGGCACCTCGTCGAGCGCCTGCGCACCTCGCATCGCCAGGGCCTCCTCGCGGGTCATCGGTCGTCCGGCAAGGCGGCGTAGCGCGAGATTCACGGCCTCGGCCTTGGTCGCGAGCCGGTACCGCTGCATCACAATCGCGAGGGTGTCGTCGTCGATCTCCACGTTCGTCCGCATACACCAACTATACACATCTTACACCGGTCACGCGTCAACAAGCCGTTTCCTCAGCTTCCCTTCCCTCGGAGCTCAGGTCGGTGAAGCTCTCGAAGGTCAGGAGGCCCGGCATCGCCGCGTAGTTGTCCACAGCTTGCGCGAAACGCCCACGGTGCCGGGCTGGCACGGTCACGATCTCCGCTATGACCACACTCGACGCGCACACCGCCCCACCCCTGCTCACCGACACCGACGTGCACGAACGGGTACGCGCACTCGTCGGCCCGGCGACCACAGACCGCCAGCTCTGGATCATGTTCGTCGACGGCGACAACCGGCAGGCCCCGGTGCTCATGCCGATCTCCCAGGCGCCCCGGGAGCCCGAGCCGCGAACGCTGCGCAACCTCGGCAAGGTGCTCGCCGGCGTCTGTCCCGACCTGGCCACCGACGCGGGCCCCGGATCGGTGATCCTCACCCTGGAGCGCCAGGGCCTCGACGGGATACTGCCCACCGACCGGACCTGGGCCGACGCCCTCAGCGAGACCTGCGCGGAAGCCGACGTCACGTTGCGCGGGGTCTACCTGAGCACCGAGCGGGGAGTACGGCGGCTGCGGTGACCAGAGATGAACCGGGCGGGTCCTGAGCACCGCTTCGAGGGCGGAGATGCGGCTCAACCCAGCTGGATCTCATCCTCGATCTCGGTGAGCGCCCTCATCCGGGCCCGTAGTTCGGCGTACAACGGCTCGCCGGACTCGTCCGCTTCCAAGACAAGAGCCAAGCCGTAGCGCTGCACCGGATCGCCAGTCGGCCAGCGGCTGGTGCAGCGCACGGCCAGGACAATCTCGGTGTCCCGAAACTCAGGATCCCAGCGCCACTGGTAGTGCCGGGACCCGAGCTGGTCGGCACCACGGCATCACACCTGGTCGGCCGGGTCCAGCGCTATGGTGTCGCGGTCCGGAAACGCCGGCGCCTGCTCATCCTCGCCAGTGCTCTGGTGCGCGGCGAAGCGACGGCGGACCTCGGCGATCGGGACTCCGCGGTACGCGAACGCCGAGATCCGATTGGCCAGGTACGTCACGCGCGTGGCACGGACCGGGGGATCGTGGACGATCGCAACCCGGATCCAGCGTCGACCGCACCGAAGCCAGCGAGCCTTCGGTGCGCGTCCGCGCGGTCACTGCGCTTGCCATCGGTGAACACTTCTCGAACGGTGTCGCCGACGCGAGCACGAGGGCCCGCACCGCATTGGCCGACAGCATCGGGTAGCGCAGCAGCACCCGAAGCGCGGCGTGGGTCACGAGCGGGGCAGCGAAGCTCGTCCCCGCCCCATCGGCCAGGAGCTGATCAGGCTGCGTACCGCCGGCACCGACAACACTCGTATCCGGAGACGGGACGATCCGGCTGCCCCCCACGATCAAAGCAGTACGAGCCGCCTGGTGCGACGAGTTCGGGCTTGATGCTGCGTTCGGTCCCCGGGCCGACCCGGCTGAACGGGCTCGTCGCACCGGGATTGCCCATCGGTATCCGGTCTACCATCGACTGGCGGCCACGAACACCCTGCCCGGTAGCACCGACAGTCGCGCCAACCATAAGGGCAAGCGCCGCGATCGCGGGCGGAGCAAGCCCAGCGGCTGCTGACGGCGCGAGCGACGGTTGGGCATCACCGAGCAGCCAGCGGGGGTACTCGTTGACGATCTCGGCGACACGAGGGAAGTCGTCTCAGGAGAGGTTGCCGCTGCTGATCACTACGACCATGTCGTGCTGACGGGCGAGCTCGTCGACGACCGCGGCCACCGGCACTGGCCCAGGTGGACGGTAGGGATGACGGCCGTCCCCGAGCGACAGGGTTCACGACTCGTGCCCCGCGGGCCCCCGCCATACCCAACGCACGGGCCACATCCTCTTGCCAGATCCGGTCGTCGGAGAAGCTGCAGTCACGGTCCAGCACCCGGATGCTGATCATCCGGCCGACTGAACGCACTGGGTGCCGCGCGCGGAGTCGCTCTTCCAGCGAGCCATCGAGCGCGAGACCGGCCACCATCGTTCCGTGGCCGCTCTCGTCGGTGATGGCGTCAAGGGTGCCGAGCGACAGCATGTCGACAACTGCCGGTCGTAGCAGGGGGTGCTCCGAGCGGACCCCCGAATCGATCACCGCAAGGAGCGGGGCATCGCGTGCCGGAGCCAGCGCATCGGGCAGTGAGGGAGCGCCGGCGCGGTTGACCTCAACATGGCTCAATACCGGTCGAGGAAGGCGGTTGATCCGCCGTACCCGCGTGGTGTCGGCGATCTGCCTCACTGCGGCTGCGGGCACGTCCGCGCGGATCATTGAAAAGCCAACGACAGGTCGACAGCTCCGGTCGACGACCATGCCCACTCGCGCGACAGTCCTGAGGACTTCCTCGAAGCGCCGGCGAGCCTCCGGCTCGTCTTCCGGGCACCAGCATTCGATGTCCAGTCGCATGATCTGGTCCGACGCGCACAAACGCATGCCTTCCTGGAGATCATTGTCGATGACGTCGTCCGGCCCGATCTCGCGAACTTCGGTGATCGCGTCGAAGATCCCCAGAAGCGGCGAGCTCCGCTTGCCGGCCAGCGGTCCGGCGAAGTACCGGTCAAGATCGCTCAAGAACCGCGTGAGCTCTAGGTCGGAAGCGAACGCCACCATCATGGTGTCATCGGTGGCCTCCAGGACGAAGAGCCCACGAGGCCCCATGGTATCGGGGTCGATGGGCCTGTTCAGCTCCAGGATGAGAACCAGCTCTGGCTCAACCCCGAGCACCATGATGCGCCTGCGGTGTCGAAGACGGATCCGGGTCGCTTGACCTCGCAGGTCAGCAGCGTGCCGCCGATAGTCTGGATATCGCGGAGCCCCGGGGAGACGAGGAGCACGCCGGCGTGGCTCGGGAGCATCCGGCCATCAGCAGAGCGTAGGTGATCGAGACGTTTGATTGATCTCTTCGCTGGCTCGACCCGAAGAGCCCGTTACGGCGTTGCCCCACGCCGGACGCGCATCCGGGTGACAGCGGCTTCGAAGATCTGTTCCGTCAGCACACCGTCCGCGAGCACCGCGCCGCGAAGGGCGTCGAAGCAGACGAACTCGATCTCCGCCGGGGAGAACTCCTGCATCTGCGTACCCCAGTCCTCGACGTCGAACGTTCGGCCCAACGATCGCAGCCTGAGCTCGATGAGCTCGACCACCTGGTCGGTGTCGAGGACGCCGAAGGTGACGATCTCGTCGAAGCGCCGCCAGAGGGCACTGTCGACAAGCTCAGGATGGTTCGATGTCGCGACCACGAGGGACTCACCTCGAACGTCCTCGAGGAGCTGCAGCACTGTGGCCGCCACCCGGCGTAGCTCGCCATGATCACCGGTCTGGGATCGCTCCTGGCCGAGAACATCGAAACTCGTCGAAGAGCAGCACGCACGGCACCTGCTCGGCGAATCGGATGACAGCCTCGATATTGCGGGCTGTCTCGCCGAGGAATGACGACGTCAGCGCCGCGAGCGAGGCTACCGCGATGGGCAGGCTAGGCTGAGTTCGGCGGCAATTGCGTGCGCGCTAACGCTCTTGCCGGTGCCCGGCGGTCCGAGGAGGAGCAATCGCTGCCGCGGACGCAGCCCGTGGCCGAGGAGTACACCATGAAGCCCCAGGAATGTCTCCGCAGGGTGCGGAGCAGCACCTGAGGCGCTCCTCGATGACTCAAGCATGCCGATGTAAAAAAGTTTAATAAGTTGTATCTAGCGGCAGGCTGCGGTGCTCCTGTAGTTAGCAGACAAAGATCTGCGGATGATCTACAAGGAGGAAGTCATGAGGATTGAGCAACGCGGGTGTCTCGACGACCCACGTGAACTGTGGGACAGAAAGATCTGTCTTCGCCCCGTCTCGAAAAATGTCCGCGGCGACCTGCGGCTGATGGACCGGGAGCTACAGATTTGCGACGAGGACGACTGTCGAACACTCAAGACCGACCACGTACTCAAGGTCGAGGTCGTGGCGCACCAGCCGTGCGATTCCAACGCCTCAGGACAGCTCGACGGCGTCTTCTTCGTACGTCGGCTGATCACCGCGTTCGTCGACGGCAACGGCGAGAACCGCGGGCTGCACACCGGCGCCTTTGACTGGGTCGGCGGTGGGGCACGGGTACGTGGCACGCTGTCCGGGACAACGAACGCCGGCACCCATCGCGCGCCGGTGTTCGATCCCTGCCAGGAATGTCACGCACCCGGGTACATGGAGGGCCGGCTGTGCGGCCACATCGTCAGGACTGGGGATGAACGGCTTCGCGGCTGCCGGGTCACGGCATCATATCGGCTCCGCTTCGACCCGAGCGAGGGCGCGATCGACACCACCATCACCGGCACCATCGAGGGCCTCATCGTCTGCCCGTGCGAGAAGACCAAGTGCCTCGATCTGACCGGCTTCCCTGTGATGGCGCACCCCAATCCCTGGACCGTCGGCGCATACATCTTCCTGGTGCACGACTCCAACGGAATACCGACCGCGACCGCCGATGTGGTGACGTCGGGGGCGTTCACCGGGCTCAACGCTAGGTCCGAGACTCGCATCACGCTTGCGTTGCCGGCCGGCACCGTCGACATCACGCTCGTGCACTTCTCGCAGTCCGCGACGGTCATAGCGCTCGACGGTGCCGGCACTGTCGTCGATACCGAGACAATGACCGCCGCCAGCGGCACCGCCGAGACGCTTCACCTCAGCGGAGCGGGCATCGAGGCGCTGGTTGTGCAGGCACCACAGAACGAGACGTTAATCCTGGAAATCTGCACACCCTAGCATCCGAGACTAGATTCAGTGGGTACAGCCGGACGGGCACCCCGAGAAGTTCCATCGAAGGAGAAGGATCGACGACCGGGGCGTCAGCACCCTCCCGTCAACCCGGCTCACGCGCGACGCGACTCACGCAGAGCGCAAGAGCCGAGGATCTGTTCAACAGATTTTATCCTGCATTTTCGGACCGAAAAGAGGTCCCCCAGTGCCGCTTCTCCCTGGTCAAACGTTGTCAACGATCAGCCGCACATACAACGTCTACGTCCCTGACAACCCGGTCCAGGCGACCGTACCTGCCATCTTCGTGTTCCACGGCGGTGGCCAAGATGCCCAGACTATCGCCCGCCGCTGGGGTATCGACACGGCCAACCCGGCTAATCCGCCGCCGCCCCCGCTGGATGGCTACTTGCTGGTCTTCCCGGAAGCAGACCCGCGACTCAGTGATGAGTGGGTTCACTTCCAAAAAAAGGACAGCGCGTTCCCGACGTACGATCTCTTGTTCGTCGATCAGCTCCTCGCAGAAATCCTCGCCACCACGTATACCACCAGCAATCCGTCGGTGCCCGACGTAACCGTCGACCCCGCCCTCGTCTACACAGCTGGCTTCTCCAACGGTGCGGCCTTGTGCTGGCAGCTCATGAACTCTAATCTCGTGTCGCGCT
>JBOHEP010000252.1:0-33626 GCA_050701075.1 Pseudonocardia sp.
GCCCACAATCGGGCTGCACCCCTATGACGTCCAGCGGATGAACGACCTGCTGCTGCGGCTGCGGGACAAGGGCAACACGGTGCTCGTCGTGGAGCACGAGCCGGAGACGATCGCGATCGCCGACCACGTCGTCGACCTCGGCCCCGGTGCCGGTACGGCGGGCGGCACCGTCTGCTACGAGGGGACCGTCGAGGAACTGCGGGCCAGCGGCACCCTCACCGGCCGCCATCTCGACGACCGGGCTGACCTCAAGGACACGGTGCGCACACCCACCGGCACGCTGGAGATCCGCGGCGCGACGGCGCACAACCTGCGCGACGTCGACGTCGACATCCCGCTCGGGGTGCTTGTCGTCGTCACCGGTGTCGCCGGCTCTGGCAAGAGCTCGCTCGTGCACGGGTCGCTGCCACATCTCTCGGGGCCAGCTGGCGAGGGTGTGGTGTCGATCGGCCAGGGCGCGATCCGTGGCTCGCGACGGAGCAACCCAGCGACCTACACCGGACTGATCGACCCGATCCGCAAGGCGTTCGCGAAGGCCAATGGCGTGAAGCCGGCGTTGTTCAGCGCCAACTCCGAGGGCGCCTGCCCCACCTGCAACGGCGTCGGCGTCATCTACACCGACCTGGCGATGATGGCCGGGGTCGCCACCATCTGCGAGGTATGCGAGGGGAAGCGGTTCCAGGCATCGGTGCTGGACTACCACCTCGGCGGCCGCGACATCAGCGAGGTGCTCGCGATGTCGGTGACCGAGGCCGAGGAGTTCTTCGGTGCCGGGCAGGCGCGCACGCCGGCCGCGCACAAGATCCTCGAACGGCTCGCCGATGTCGGGCTCGGCTACCTCAGTCTCGGCCAACCGCTCACCACGCTGTCGGGCGGCGAGCGGCAGCGGCTCAAGCTGGCCACCCGAATGGCCGAGAAGGGCGGCCTCTACGTCCTCGACGAGCCGACCACCGGCCTGCACCTCGCAGACGTCGAGCAGCTGCTCGGCCTGCTCGACCGGCTTGTCGACTCCGGCAAGTCGGTCATCGTCATCGAGCACCACCAGGCGGTCATGGCGCACGCCGACTGGATCATCGACCTCGGCCCCGGCGCCGGCCACGACGGCGGCCGGATCGTCTTCGAGGGCACACCCGCCGAGCTCGTCGCCGCCCGCTCCACCCTCACCGGCGAGCACCTCGCGGCCTACGTCGGCACCTGAGGCGAGCCCTCGCGGACACCGTGAGACGAGTTCTCTCATCTGTTTCGACTCGTCCCACTCAACTGGCAGGCGCGGGAGTGGACGAGCCGGGAGTCGGCTCGGGAGAATGCGGACGTGCGACACAACCGCTCGACGTCCGAGGCGGTCGTGACCCGCAGCGCCTGCGCGACCTCGCCCGCCCGGCGGCATCGGCACCGCGGCGCTGCCCACCACGCACCTCAACGACGTCCGGTTCGACCTGCGCCGGGCCGACCAGGGACCCAACGGCATCATCGTGGTCGACCTCGCCACCGGTGAGAGCTGGCGCCGGCTCCACGAGCACCCCAGCACCAAGGCGCAGACCCCGCCGGACCTGCGGATGACGCCGCCGTCGCCGCGACCGTCGTCGACGAGGGTGACAAGGGCCTCGTCAACCCAATAGACCGTGCCCGCGCGGTGTCAGTGTCCGGCCCCACGAAGGGATGTGCCACAGTGCGGACGACGTCTGCGGGCGCGTCACGAACGCCGCCCGATCGGCCCTACTGGCCGGGTGGAGTGAGCTCGGGTGAAACGAGCTCGGGGGGTGCCAGCATGGTGACGGCGTCCTCCGCGGTGCCGACGACGCACAGGACGGTGAGCAGGCCGGTGATCCTCAGCAGCCGGTTGATCCGGCCAGGCACGGCAGTGAGCATCATTGTCGTGCCCGCGGCCTGCCTGCGCTCGTGCGCCTCGTGCAGGACGCGCAGCCCCGCGGCGGAGAAGAACTCCACCCCGGACAGGTCCAGCACGAGGTCCCCGTCGGGCACGACGTGCAGTCGCTCGCGCAGCTGAGGCGCGGTGAGGAGATCTACCTCACCGGTGAGGCTCAGGACGGTGGGCGCGGCCTCCCGACGGACATCGATCGCCAACTGCACGGTCACCTCCTGGACAGCACTCACCACGGAGACGGCCGCCCTGCGGGACCAGGGCCCACTCTATACGGTGCGGCTCGGGTCCGGCATCGTCAAGTGACTCTCCCCTCGCGACGGATCGGCACCTATGACACCGTGGGGCGGTCGGAGGTACTCCGCGCCCGTCAGGCCCTGTGGCGAGCCGTCTTCGGTTCGCCACCGCAGGAGCAACTGCTCCGGGACGAGGCTCACCATCACCGCACCGACACCCGACCCCGTTGCGCCGTCCCCGGCCGGTGCGGCTGCGGCCGAGCTGCAGCAACTGCTCCTGTCGACCCAGGACGTCGACGGCTTCCTGCAGGAGCTGGCCCACCTGACGGTGAACACGCTGCCAGGTGGCCTCTCCTGCGGCATCACGGTACGCCGCGACCACCGTCCGACGACCGTGGCCAGCAGCGACGCCCGAGCAAGCCAGGTCGACGAGGTCCAGTACCAGCACGACCAGGGCCCGTGCCTGACCAGCCTATCCACCGGGGAGGTCGTCCTCATTGACGATCTCTCCCGTGACGAGCGGTGGGGCGCCTACCGGACGCCTGCTCTGGCCCACGGCGTCCGGTCGTCGCTGTCGCTGCCCCTGCGTGCCGACGACACGGTGATCGGGGCGTTGAACATCTACGCCCCGCACCCCAGCGCCTTCGGCCCGCCGGAACGGCAGGTCGGCGAGAAGTTCGCCGAGGAGGCCTCCCGCGCGCTGACCCTCGCCGTCCGCATGGCCGAATGCGCCGAGATGTCCGAGCACCTGCAGTCCGCGCTCGCCTCCCGAGCCGTGATCGACCAGGCCCTCGGCATCGTCATGGCCCAGACCAGGTGCACCGCAGACCAGGCCTTCGACACCCTGCGCACCATCTCCCAGAACCGCAATGTCAAGCTTCGCGAGATCGCCGAGGAGATGATCGCCGCGGTCAGCGGGCAACCCCCACCCGGCACGGCCCGATTCTCCCGCGGTCCGAGCTGATGTCGACGTCGTGACCAAGGCGGCCGCGGCGGGTCGCACCGTGCGACCGGTGGGTGCGGGCCACTCGTCGTCGCCGACATGCGGTCGATCGGCGGGGTGATCGGTACCGGCACCCACGGCGCCGGGCGGGCGCTGCACAATGCGTCGAAGTCGTTCCCGCGGTCGTTCGCCGAGGCAGTCCAGGACGAGCTGCGCGCTCACTCCCGACTCACTCGGGAGCACGCAAGCGACGGGCCGTCGCCACCAAGGCCGCCGGAACGCCACCGCCGGGGTCCTTCAGCATGACACGTCGACGTCGACGTCACGACGCCGTCCTCGCGACGTGGGACCGTCCCGACCGGGTCCGGGCAGGCGCCAGGGTTCTACGGATGGTCGCCGTACCGGTGCCGGCACAGCGACAGACCAACAGGTCATCAGGGCCGATGCTCCACAGCAGCGTCGCGACGAGCAACCGCCAGAGCGGGCAGCGGCGGCATCGGCGCCGCGTCGTGGCACCGGGTCGACCCGCGTTCACAGCTCGCCCCACGGGTCGGTTGATCACACGCGCGGCGAACATGCCGAGGGACGCTAAGAGCGCTGCACCGTTCGTTGTTCACACGCTATGAACACCAGCGGGACCTACCCGGCGATGCCCATCCGGAAGGCCATCCCGCGCAGCTCTCGGCCAACCGCGTCACGACGGGCGCGCCGGAGCAGGTGGGTCACGGTCTCGCGGACGAACACGTTGTTGCGGACGGTGTGCGGGGAGATGTCCTCCGCGCGGCGCAGCGCGCGCACGGCGTCCTCCTGCGAGGATCGATCGGCGGCCATGCCACGCCCGAGATCGGACCAGTAGACGGCCTGCCGTGCCGCGGATGGCACGTGGTCGAGCACCACACCGCGGGCCGCCTCACGTGCCCGCCCGAACTCGCCGAGTTCCACGGCGATCGACACCCGCCAGATGCCGACGTTGTCCGGGGTGAAGTACACCAACCCGAAGTCGGGGGCATCCTCGGGTTGCAGCTCGGCGAGCCGCTGTGCCTCCCCCAGGTGGGCGGCGGCGTCGTCGCCGCGCTGCAACGCGGCGTTGGCGAGCGCGGAGCACAGGTGCAGCTCGCCGACCATCTGCGCAGTGTTCGGGTCGCCGAGCGCCCCACTCAACCCGTCGATGGTTCGCCCGCACAGGTCGAGCACCCGTTCCCGCCCGGCGCCGCCGAGGACGATGGCGCGCAGCCACGCGACCAGCCCGAGCGCAGCCGGGTCGTCCAGCTCCTCCGCGACGCGTTGAGCGTGCAGCACCGCCAGTTGCGGCAGGCCCGGCACACCCAGGCTCTTGGCCAGTTCCTCTGCCGCGTGATAGGCATCCAGCAGCCCGTAGAGCACGTCGCGCCGCTCCCGCGGTGAATCGGCAAGGGCGCCGCGCAGCCCGTCCAGCAGCCCCGGCAGCAGCCGTGCCTGCGCGACGTAGTCCGCAGCTGGTCGGTGCACGGTGTTGAGTTCCGCCAGGTCGCCGGCCAGCTGGCGCCACGGCCGCCCGTCGGGCCGCCAGGGCGGTTCGAGTGCCGGTTCGGCCAGCGCCACCTCCAACACGGCAACTTCCGCGCGCACCTGCACGTCATCCGGGCGGGTAAGCCGGTAGGGCTGTCCGGTCAGCTCGCCGGGCGAGACCCGCAACGCTGCCGCGAGTGCCTCCAGGGTCGACCGCTTGTCGACCGGGCTCTTCCCGTTCTCGATCATCGACAGGTAGCTCGCCGAGAACCCGGCCAACCCGGCGACGGCACGTAGCGACAGGCCGCGCCAGGCGCGGATCTCGCGTAGCCGCTGCCCGATGCTCAGGCCGACATCCTCGTCCACATCCGACCTTTCCGTCGGTCCACGCCCCCGGAACCTGCAGGCTCGCGGGGGCGTCCCACACCTGCGCCCCACGGTATGACCGGAGCCGTTCCAGGGCGCCGGATCACCCGTGGGGCGACGGACGACTCGCTCCTGGTACCGGAACACCCAATTCGGTCGGCTGGCCGGCCCAGCTCAGGAAGGGGTGCAGAGCGGTTGATACCACCCCCTGCCCGGGTGGACGAGCTCAATCGGCGGTATCCAACCACGATGGCGTGCGGCTCCTGCTCCGTCCCCGCCGGGGCGTGTGGATCAGCAGCTCTCCTCGAGCTTGACCGCGCCGAAGTCGATCTGGGTGTCGACCCTGATCGTGGTCCCGGTGGGGACGCTCTGCGAGCACACCTCCCAGTTCCGGTCCAAGACCTGTTGCCGGCCGGCGCCGGTCTCGTCGTGGGAGGTGGTCACCAGCACCGCGCCGCCGGTCAGTTGCTGGATGGTGTCTTGTGGATCCAGGCTCAGTCCTTGCCGAACACGTAGCGGTTGGTGCGAGGCCCACCACATCCGGCCGTGGGAGAACGACGGCGAGACCAATCTCGAGAACCCGAGTCTAGAGCCATGTACCCCTCTGCGCCCAGTGGTCCGACGCGCGCGGAGCAGCATTCTCGCAGGTCAACGATGGACAGCAGCTTTGGGCGCTGACCGCGACGCGTCGGCGGCGACACCCGACGGGACGCCCCGCCGGATCAGTAGTCGATCTCTGACGCCACCTGTCCGGCGGCCCGGCGCTGGCGCTCGATCACTCCGCGCCAGTGCTGGGCGTCGACTCGCCGTCGCGGCAGAATCGTTCACTGCTTCCCTCGCGAGTTCACGTTGGTGGACGTCGGGCGCGGGGAAGCGCGCGCACCGATCCTACGGCGGCCCTAGCCGTCTCCGCGTCGCCCGCGTGGCGGACCCTCGCCGTGCCAGCACCCGGCGGAGTCTGCGGACCACGCGACGCAGCACTGAGGGACGCGGGGCGGGCCGCCCGTCCATCGTCCAGCGGCGCGGGTTGTCTCCGCTGGCCCGATGCCGACCCGGCACCGCGACCTCCGGTCTGGCACGGGTCCGGCCGCGCCGCCGTCGCACCGGCGTCGGTGCCGACCTCTGCGTTGCCTGCGGCGCGGGCGATTGTGCATGGCCATGCGTCGCCGGGGGGTCCCGTAGCCCGGTGTCCGGCATCCGCGGCATCGGCGCCGTTCGTCGGGTTGGTGCTCGGCGCGAAGCCGCGTCCGGGTCTCCGGTCGTGCCCGCAGGAAGTCCCTCAGCGCGTCGTCCGCGGTGCCCATGCCCTCGACCGTCGAGGAGCGGCGCGGGCCGCCACAGGGCATCCCAGAGGGCACGGCGGGACATCCGGGGACCACAGGGGGGATTCGGGGGCACGTCCGTCCGGCGGGCTCCCTGCCGCTGGTCGGGACGGTAGTGTCGGGCCGCCCGGTCCGACGGAGGGGAGGCGCGCAATGGGCGAACCGAACCGTGCGCTGCGCGCTGCGCGTGAGCGGGTGCCGTCACGCCTGGCGCCCGGTGACCCGCTGACGAGACGCGAACTCGCCGAGATGGTCAACAGCTACCTGTGGGCCGAGACCGGCCGCCGGTACCCGCTCGACGATCATAGCGTCGCCCGGTGGGAGCGCGGCGCCGTTCGCTGGCCGATCGCCCCATACCGGGCGGCGCTCCGTGCCATCCTCGCGGCCCCATCGGATGACGCGCTCGGATTCCGCGTGCCGGGCACCGCCGAGCCTGCCCGGCCGTACCCCGGTCCGGAGTGGACACCCGACGCAGTCACGGCCGCCGCAACCGACGCTCTGACGGTGGAGGTCATGAACCGGCGAGACGCGCTCCGTGCCGCCGCACTCGGCGGTGCCGCCCTGCTTACACCCCTCGCCGGATGGCTGGAACCGGTCACCGGCGAGGCATTCACCACCCGCACCGGCGCGTTCTCCGTCGCAGAGGTGAACGCGCTCGAACGCCTCGCCGAGACGTTCCGGCAATGGCGGAGCGCCGAGTCCGGTTTGGGTCGCACCGCCGTCCTGGGACAACTCGCCGATGTAGGCGCCCGGCTGAAAGACGCGACGCCCGGCCTGCTCACCGACCGGGTGTTTGTCGTCGCGGCCGAACTCGCAAGAATCTCCGCATCCATGGCTTTCGACGCTGGCGACCATCGCCCGGCGCAGGATCACTATCTCCTCGCGGCACGCCTCGCGAAATCCGGCAACGACGTCGTGTTCGGCGCGGTCGCGCTCTCCGCGCTCGCCCGCCTGCAGTTCGATATAGGCGCCACCGACGACGGACTCAACGTCGTCTCGCTGGCACAGCGCGGTACACGGCGCACATCGTCGCCACGGCTGAGGAGCATGCTCGCCACCCGTGAGGCATGGGGTCACGCGCAAGTAGGGGACGCACACCGATTCCGCGTCGCCGTCGATTCCGCGCTCGACGCCCACGGCGACGCCACCGCCGACGATCCGGCGTCGCTGCGCAGTTTCGACCCGGCCGAACTGCACGGCACCGTCGGTGCCCGCTTTCGGGATATGGCGCGCCACGACCGCCGTCACGCGTCCGACGCCGCCCGGCATGTGACTACCGCGCTCGAATTGCGCGGGCCGAATCGGGCGCGGAACCGGGCGTTCGACTACGTGTCGCTGGCGCGGGTGCAGCTCATCGCGGGCGAACCGGACGGTTCCGCCGAGTCGGCACGCTCGGCCCTGCCGCATTTCGACGTGCACCGGCCGGGCAGGCTCGGCCGGAAGCTGTCCGATTGGGTCCGCGAATCGGAGCCATTCCGCACGGTCCCCGTCGTCGCGGACGTTCGCGACGAGATACAGCAATTGACGACGACCACGAGGAACGTGTGAACGTGACACGCATCGGAGTGACCGGCCACTCGAAACTCACCCCGGAGTCGGTGCCCTTCATCGCCACCGCGCTGCGGGACGTTCTCCGCGAACACGGGAACGACCTCACCGGCGTGACGTGCCTCGCCCGCGGCGCCGACCAGGTGTTCGCGCAAGCCGTCCTCGATGTCGGCGGCACGATCGAGGTCATCTTGCCCTCGCAGAACTACCGCAACGAAAAGATCAAGCCGGAGAACCGGGAGCAGTTCGAGAAACTGTATGCGCAGGCCGCCCGTGTTCACGTCCTGCCGCACGCGACGGCCGACCGGGACGCCTACGTGGGCGCCGGGGAAACCCTCCTGTCGAGTGTGGACACGCTCGTTGCCGTGTGGGATGGCGCGGCGCCCGACGGAAAGGGCGGCACCGGGGACACGGTGCGAGCGGCGCGGGGACGCTCGATCCCGGTCACGGTCGTGTGGCCGGACGGCGCCGCGCGAGACGGGTAGTCGGAACAACGACCATCGCCACCCAAAGCGGAGTGCCGCCGTCCGGCGCCTCGGAGGCGGTGCCCGTTCACCCATTTGAGTACAAAATGTCTCATCTGTCTCACGACACGCCGTCGCATCTGTAGTCATGCGTCTCAATTCGCAGGTCAAAGCCGGTGCGTCTCATCCGCCTCACATTTGCGCAGGTCAGGCCCTCTACCTACGTTCCGCGACATGAGCAGCAACACGAACACCGACAAACCGGTCGAGCTTTGGGTGACAGCGGAAGACAACGGGATGCAATACAGCGCGTGGATTGCGCACGCCGACGAGACTATTTCCGACCTGACAGTCACCGGCCGGTCGATGCAAAGCGCGCAGCGGCACGCAACGGATCATCCGGCGGGCGGGGCGGCGCACCGGCATTTGCACGATGCCCGTCTGCCGGAAAGTGCCAGATTTCGGGTCGTGCACAGCGAGATGCCGTCCTCGCGCTGCCGGGTAATCCCCGCCTCCTCTCCGGTCTTGTCGAGGGAAATTCGGCAGTTGATGGCGGCCCGTTGAGTGGCGACGGCGGAGATGGTGTCCGACCGCTGAAGGGGAATCGAATTCGGCGTCATGGTTACATGATGGCACTCTCGGGAACTGCGTGATGCTGTGCCGGTTCCATCATCGCCTGCTCCACCACACCGGATGGCAAGTCCGCATCCACAACGGGCTACCCGAGTTCATCCCACCACCTGGATCGACCCCGAACGAAGACCCGACGAAAACCGCTCCCCCATCTGATCAACGCCGCATGAGTTGCCTCATGCACCACCACCAGCACCTTCGACAGCGCTACCGGAAGGCCGCGGCTGCAGGCGCGCTCGAAGGGCGGTGAGTAGCGAGGTTCTGGCCAGGATTCAACGGGCGGATGGGACGGTGCGATGATCGGCATCGGGCTCCATAGTGGTTGGAGGTCGGCTTCAGGTCGCCCCTGTCACCCCGACGACACGTCGACTTCCACAGTGAGCACGCCCGCACGCTAGCCGGCCGGCCGGTCGCGGTCCCGATGCCGGGTTCGGGCGCGGCGCAGCGACACCGCGAGCGCCGCCCAGACCAGCGCGAACAGCACCCAGCCGACCGCGTCGCCGTCACCGAGCATCGCCTCGGTGCTCAGCAGGGCGGCGACGACGACGGCGAGCAGGGTCCCGACCGCCACCGCGCCGTCGTCGACGAGCAGCCCGTACGCCTCGCGCATCCCGGACCACACGGCGCCGCCGACCCGGTTCACGACAACGCCCCCCTCCGGACCGGGGCCTGGACGCGCAACCATCGGACCGCGAGGAGCGACAACACCAGCGTCACCACGAGCAGGTACCCGAGTGCCGCCGCGCCGCCGGTCCAGACCACCCCCAGCCCCTCCGCGGTCCAATACACCCCGAACGTCACCAGCATCGCCCCGACCGCGTACTTCAACGTGTTCTCCGGCACGCGGGTCAACGGACGGCGCAGCGCCGCCCCTGCGGTTACCACCAGTAGCAATGCCGCGGCCGCACCCACGGTGGGCGCGGCGTACCCGCCGCCGGTGGCGCCCAGCGTGAGCACGATGAACGCCACCTCCACCCCTTCGAGGAACACACCCTTGCCGCTGACCGCGAACCCGGCCCAGTCGAACCGGCGCGCCCGGGCGGGGCCGGACAGGGCGTCGACCTCCGTGGCGAAGATCGCGGCCTCGTCGTGCTTGGCGATGATCCCGGCCGAGCGCAGCATCGCCTTGCGCAGCCAGCGCCCGCCGAACAGCAGCAACAACACGCCGATCACCAGTAGCAGAACCCGCTCGTCCACGCGGTCCAGCAGCGTCGGCCCGAACGCGACCAGCAGTGCTGCCAGCGCCAGCGTTGCGGTCGCCGCGCCGGCCAGTGCCGCCCGCCAGCTTCGGCTGGTGCCCACCGCGAGGACGATCGTGAACGCCTCGACGAACTCCACCAGCGAGGCCAGGAACGCGGGCAGAGCCACCGTCACGAGGTTGAGCATGGTGTGATAGTAGTATTTCCTACGGTCTGTCACCAGAGAAGTAGTGGGTCACGCGAGCAATGCCGTCGAGGGTCCACGACCCCGGCACCGTGCGAGCCGAGCTTGAGTCGCTCGTCACCAGCGTGGGCTTCGAGCCCGAGCGGGCCAGCGGGCGACAGGCCCCGAAACTGCTGGAACGCGACGGCGCGGTCATCCTCAGCGGCCAGACGCTCCACGAGGAGACGGCCGGCGCGGTGGAGTTCGAGGACTTCTACACCTGGTGGGACCGGTTGGCTGCGGAACCGGAGCTCCGCGAGCTCTTCGTCGAGCGCGACCGCCGCTTCGGACCCAAGCGCCACGGCGCGGGGACGACGCTACGTGACTGGGAGCAGGCGCTCCGAGCGGCCGGGTTCACGGAGGTCGCCACCCTGACCCAGGTCATGGACCGCCGCTGCCGGCGGCGATCCGATGAGCTCCGGCGGGATCGCCGTACTGGCCGACCACGGTGGTCGGCGCACCGCTCGACCCGGCGGTCGCGGTACCGGTGTCAGCGGAGGGTGAGCAGGGTGAAGACCGCACCGTCCGGGTCGGACACGGCGCTCACGCGGCCGGTCGGGGTGTCTCGCGGCGGGACGACGACCCGGCCTCCGAGCGGAGTGACCTGCTCTGCGGCGTGGTCGACGTCGGCGTGCGCGAGGTAGACCATCCAGCGGACGCCGAGCACCCGCTCCAGTCCCGTGGGCAGAGCCAGCCGTCCCGCCACGGGGCTGTCACCCGCGATGAGGAGGGCGTAGCCCTCCGCGGCCTCCGCCAGGTCTGGGACCAGCCCGAACACCTCGGAGTAGAAGCGATCGGAGCCCGCGGCGTCGGTGGTCATGTTCTCGAACCACGCTGCCCGTCCCAGCCCCGGTCGCGGCAACGGAACAACCGCGGTCGCCGGGGCGAGGGCGAAGGTCGCGCCGGCCGGGTCGGCGGCGTGCATCGGGCCCCCGGCGACGCCCAGCACCCGTCCACCGGCCGCGATGATCCGTGCTCGTGCATCGGCCGGTGCGCGGAGCGTGACCGACCAGCCGTTCACCAGCCCCCCCTCGGCCGCGGGCGCCACGGCGGCGACCGGCACGCCGTCGGCGCCGACGGCGACCGTGTCGCCTGTGGTCGGGCTGGTCGGGAAGGTCCACCCGAACAGGTCACCGTAGAAGCGCCCAGCGCGTCCTCGGTCGGCGCCGAGGAGCGCAACGCCGATCGGCGTACCAGTAGCGGGTGTCATGGTCGATCCTGGGAGTGGGACAGCGAGGACAGCAGCTCGTCGAGCGGTCTGGGCCGGCCGAGATGGAAGCCCTGCGCGTGGTCCACCCCGAGCTGGTGTAGCGCCCCGACCAGCGCGGGACGGTCGACGTGCTCGGCCACCGTGTCCATCCCGAGCTGGTGGGCGATCCGCACGACGGAGTCGACCAGCGTTCGGTCCACCGCGTCGGTGTCGACCTGGCGGACGAAGTCACCGGCGATCTTGATCGCCGTGAACGGCAGGTGCTTGAGATAGGAGAACGAGCCGAAACCGGCACCGAAGTCGTCGAGGCTGAACCCACAACCGGCCTTGATCAGTGTCATTGCCAGTGGACGCGCCGCATCCAACGAGGTGATCGCGGCGGTTTCGGTGATCTCCAGGCCGAGTCGCTGGGGCTCGACCTGCGCCTGCCGGAGCGCGGTCAGGATCCACTCGCCCAGTGCGGGGTCATCCAGCGAGCGACCGGACACGTTGACCTCGAGCCGCAGACCGGCTGTGCGCGCGGCGGGCTCGGCAAGCGCCCGAACCGCCTCGCCGATCACCCATCGGTCCAGTCGCAGCACCAGGTCGCTCCGCTCGGCGGCCGGCAGGAACTCATCGGGTTCCAGAACCGGTTCACGCCCGTCGCGAAGCCGGACCAACAGCTCGTGGCGGGCGACGGTGCCCGTTCTCAGCTCGATGATCGGCTGTGCCTCCAGGTGCAACCCACTGGTGGTGAGGGCGTCCCCGATCCGCTGCAGGACCGACACCCGGCGGGCGGCCTGCTGATACTGGTCGGTGGCGAAGAGCCGGACCCGGTTGCGCCCCGCGTTCTTGGCCTCGTACAAGGCCAGGTCGGCATGGGCGAGGGCGACCTCGTACTCGCTGTCCGGCTCGATCACGGCGACGCCGATGCTGGCGGTGACCGTCAGCGCGGACCGGCCTGCGACGATGGGCGTGCACGCGACGGTGTCACAGAGCCGCTCGGCGAGGTCAACGGCTTTCGCGGCCTCGCACCGGGGCAGGACGACCGCGAACTCGTCGCCGCCGAGCCGCCCGAGCAGCAGGTCCGGACCCAGGGCTGTCGACAGCAACCTGGCCAGTGCGCGCATCACCTGGTCGCCGACCGGGTGCCCACGCAGGTCGTTGATGTCCTTGAAGTTGTCGACGTCGATGAGCAGCAATGCGCCGCCCGTGCGGCCCGAGACGCACTCGGTGAGCCGATCGGTGATCTGGCGGCGGTTCGCCAGCCCGGTGAGCGGATCGTGACCGGCGAGGAACGTCAGCTCCTGCCGGGTCCGGTGCTGCTCGGTGATGTCCTGCGCCGTGCCCAGCACTCGAACCGGCTCGCCGCGGGCATTCATGATCACTTCCCCGTAGCACTCGAAGACCCGTTCGGTGACCCGGTCGGCCAGGTACATCCGATGGGTGTAAGTGAACGGCGCCCCGGTGCGGAGCGCCTCAGCGAGGGTGTCCTCAATCAGGCTGACATCGTCGGGGTGCAGCAGCGAACGGTAGGCGAGATAGTCGAGGTCCGCGCCTTCGGAGAACCCGAACAGGCGCAGCAACGCCTCGGACCAGATGACGTCGCCAGCGACGACGTCCCACTCCCACGAGCCCAGCCGGGTCAACGCCTCGAGCCGGGCCAGCCGCCACTCGCGGTCGGTAGCCTGACCGACGGGCACGGGTGGCGCGGTCTCGTCAACGATCTCGTAGAGCAGAGCCGGGGCCGGCGTGTCTGCGTGCAGCGGTCGGCAGGTGACTCGCCATCGGTGCGGCGAACCGTCGGGTGCGGTCCAGCACAGATCTTGCGTGCCTGCGTCGACCTGACGACCCACGAGCAGGTCGATCAGATCCTTGCTGCCCGGTCCGCTCCAGTGCAGACCCCGCTCGGCCACCAGATCACGGGCGGCAGGATTGAGCCAGCACACCGAGTCCCCACGCAGGACCAGTAGCCCCACGGAGACCCGGTCCGCGATCTCCTCGGCCGATACTCTCCTGCTCGTCTCCGACACTGCGGTCACCACTCCCTTGTCCCAGCCGTCGATCGAGCCGAGGTGAGCCGCCGGCCGTCGCCTCTATGGGTCCATGCAATCCCGCAGAGTGCTACGAAGAGTATCCGAGCTTCACCCGATCGCGGTCGAGAAGTGCGGATGTCAGGCCACGGCGGCTCCTGTGGTGCGATGATCATCGGTCGGGAACCCGGATCCGCACCCCGCACGGCTGACGGTTCCTCAGCATCGATCAAGCGCTCGGCACGATGGGCCATGCCGCGGAGCCGTTGGAGGTGCAGCCGGCGTTTCTGCGGAGCCTCGACGCTGCCGGGGTGCTCAAGCCAGAGCGATCCGGCAACGCCTCATCCCGCTGGTATCACTCGATTTTACCGGCGGACTGTCGCGGTGCACTGGCGCTCGGCGTCGGATGTCGAACCGGGCCGCCACCTGATCGGCGGCATCGATGGGCGAGGATTGCGCGAGATCGTTTGCTCGTGAATCCGACTCCAGGGGGTGCCGTGGCGAGCATGGACATCGAGCTTGCAACGCACTACGCCCAGGCGCGCCGGCAGCGTCCGCTGGCGACCGCCGAGCAGATCGCCACGCGGATCGTCGAGTGGCTCACCGAAGACGAGCTGCTCGTGCTCGCCGAGGAAGCTCTCGGATGGCATCAGGAACCTGCCGGGCGGCGTGAGCTGGCCCTGTTGGCCGTTCGCAACTTCGTGGCCGCGATGGAAGAGGGGTCGTCGTAGGCCAAGGCGCCGAGCGCGTCGCCAACGTTCACCGCTGTTCGCTCGACTCCGGGGAGATCGACCGATACTCTGATCGTTGTTGCTCCGGGTTCCCGGCGATCTCGTCAACGCGTCCACCGGAGGTGCTTGACATGTCGGTGCCCCACGTTCCCGGCATACCGCCGCATCTGTCCCATGACGCGCTCGTCGCGGCCCAACGGCAGACCTTGGCCACGCCCCGTCGCCACTACAACATCCCGGCACGAGTCCTGTTCGTGCTCCTCGACCTCATCTACGGCCGGAGACGGAGCCTGGCGAAGTTCAAGATCCTCGAGGTGATCGCGCGCGTGCCGTACCAGGCCTGGGAGCACGTGGCTTACATCGCAGCCACCCACGTCCACGAGCAGTTGGGGCAGGCCAAGCGCATCCACGAGCGCGTCCTCGACGTTCGCGCCCAGCAGGACAACGAGCTGTGGCACCTGGTGATCCTGGAGGAACTGCTGACTCGGTCGCGGCAGTCGCAGCCCAGGCTCAGGTTCTTCTGGATACCGCAGGTGATCGCGTTCATGTACTACCACCAGTCCTGGCTGCTCTACGCCATTTATCCGAAGTGGAGCTACCGGCTCAACGCCGACTTCGAGGACCACGCCGAGCACGAGTACATGCTCTTCGTGGCCGAGCACCCCGAGTGGGAGACCGAGCCGTTCGACTCCGGTTTCGCTGACGAGTACGGGAAGTTCGATTCCCTGGCCGACGTGTTCCGCCAGATCGGCCACGACGAGCGCGTGCATAAAGAGGAAAGCCTCGCGCAGATGCGGGAGGCCCGGTTCCGATAGTCCGAACGAGTTCGCTCGACCAGTTCGCTCGTCGAGCTCGACGAGCTCGTCGTCCCCGCCCGTCCTCGGGCTGGAGGACGCGGCGTCCGGCTGGGTCATGGCGTCACGGCTACAGCTCCCTCTTCACGATTTTGCCGGTGATCTCGGCCACCTCGGCGTCGAACGCGGCGACGAGCCGCTCGGGGGCGGGCAGAACGGTTCGGTCGGTGCCGAAGGCCACCGAGACCTGCCCGGCGTAGCTGAAGATGCAGATCGTGATCGTCTGCCGGTCGCTGCACGGCGCCCAGCCCACCACCCCGTCGACCCGGGCTCCTGCCAGCACCATCGGCCTCCGGGGACCGGGCACGTTGGTCAGCACCCCGACGGCCTTCTCGGTGAGGAACTCGCTGATCCGGGCGGCCACCGGGGCCGGACTCATGGCGATGCCGCGCTGGGTGGCGTAGGTGAGCAGCGGTTCATAGGAGTCACGGATCCGGCCCATCCGGCGGTGCACCTCGGCGAGCCGCTCGCCGAAGTCGGCGATCCCGTGCGGCAGGACGGCCAGTACCAGGGCGAAGTGGTTGCCCAGCTCTGCCGGCAGGTCGTCGTCGAAGGGTTCGAGGTTCACCGGGACCATCCATGCCAGGTCCCCGACGTCCCCGTCCGCGCCGGCCCGGCATTCGGCGAGGTAGCGCGCGACGGCGCCGGCGACCAACGCAAGGGATACGTCGTTCACTGTCGTACCGGTGGCGCGGCCGATCCCTTTGAGTAGCTCCAGTGGCACCGGATCGCCCCAGACCGCGGTCTTGTCCACCCCAGGATCGCCGGACAACACGCTGGGCGGGTTGGCCCAGCCGAGGATCTTCACGACGCTGCCCGCGCTGTTCAGCAGGGCGGTGCCGGTTCCGGCGGCCGCATCGAGGATCCGATCGGGCCGCAGGATCGGCGGCAGCACGGCCGTGACCGCGCCCGCGACGTCGACCACCAGCCCACCGCCGAGCCACCGCACGAGCGCGGCGACCTGGTCGGACAGGCGCGGCCCGCGGTGTCGGGGACCATTGCCGCCCCCGCTCGCCCCAGGTGCTCGGTAGCCGGGCTCGAGCGGGTCGAGGATCCCGAACATGACCTGCGTCAGCCGGATGCCGTCGGCCATCGCGTGGTGGTATCGCTGTACCACGGCGCTGCCCGGGCCGCTGCCCGCGTCGTAACCCTGCAGGAGGTGCATCGTCCACAGCGGATGCGTGTGGTCGAGCGGGATGCCGCGCTGTGCGGCGACATAGTCCTGGAGCGCCGTGCGCGTGCCAGGTGCCGGCATCGGGCGGACGAGGAGGTGGCGGTTCAGGTCGAAGTCGGGGTCGTCCTCCCAGCGCGCCGCGCGCAGCAGCGTCCCCTCGACGACCGCGCGTCGCCGGAAGACCGGATACCGGTTCAGCAGCCGCTCCTCAACGACCGACCGCAGCCGGCCCGGGTCGATCGGGTCCGCTGTCCACAGCACCGAGGTGATCGTGAGCAGGTTCGTCGGCCGGTCGAGGAAGAGCCACAGGCTGTCCTGGGACGGCATCGGCCGGCTGGTCACGACGAACCGAATACGCCGAGGAGCAGCCTGGAGACGAACCCGAGGAAGCCGATGGCGGGCATCGGCCGGTAGGTGGCAGCGCGGGTACGCATGATCTGCTCCGTCGTCACCTGTGGTCCGGCAGGAGAACAGGACTCTCACGTCGCCCGACCGAACCCGTCCGCCGCCCCAGCTCGTGCCGGGCGAGGAGGGCCACGTCCACCTCGTCGAGCGAGGTGACGACGAGATCGGCTTTCGCGGCGGCGAGGAGGTCCTCGTCGTGCACGCGGGCCACGCCCAGCGCCGCCATGCCGCCGGCAATCGCTGCCTCCACCCCGCTGGTCGCGTCCTCGACCACGAAGCAGTGCTCGGGCGCGACGTCGAGCTCGGCCGCTGCGGTCAGGAAGATCTCAGGGTGGGGCTTGCCCTTGGCGAAGTCGCGTCCGGAGATGTCGGCGTCGAAGAACTCGAGCAGGTTCAGGCCGGGCCGCAGGAAGTCGTAGGTCAGGCCCTCCTTCTCGGCGAAGGTGTCCAGCCGGATCTGGCGCAGGAAGAGCCCGGCGTTCTTCGACGACGAGGCCGCCGCCGCGGGGATCCCGGCCGCCCGGACCGCCAGCAGGAAGCGCAGCGCATCGGGGTAGGCCGTGAACTCCCCGGCCTCGATCAGCTCGACGACCATGTCCTGCTTGCGGGCCGCGTAGGCCTCGACGTGCCCCGGGGCGTCGGGGACCGCGAAGTACTCGAGCGCTGCCAGCGCCCCGCTCATCCGTGGCTTGCCGGACAGAACCCTCTGGTACACCTGCGGGCTGAAGGCCTCGGGCGACCATGTCGTCCGGTCGCGGATCCCGTCCCACCCGGTCTCCATCAGCTCACGCAGCGAGTCCCGCCAGGCCCGTTCGTGGGGCGAGTCGACGAGAACCCCGTCGACGTCGAAGACGGCTCCTTCGAATCCTCCTGCGGGCATGATCGCTCCTTCGGGTCGGACGTGCGCTGCCGGTTCGGGTTCGGTACGGAAGGAAGTGTGAACACGCATCCCTGGCCCGCGCCCAGCTCGCGGACCTGGTCCCCGACGGCGATCCGCACCGGGGCGCGGAAGCCCTCGACCCGAGCGAGCACCGTCAGCTCGTCACCCTTGATCGAGATCCGGATCGAGGTCCCGCGGAACTGCATCGAGAACGCGAGACCGTCGAGCCGGTCGATCAGCCTGGGTTCGAACCGCAGCACGTCGCCCGAGACGCTGCTGCCGACGTAGCCGCGCTGCAGGAGATCCAGGGTGCCGGACATGACGCCCATGTGGATGCCCTCCTTGGTGGTACCGCCCTGAACATCGCCTACGTCGCTCTCCAGCGCCACCCGGAAGCGCTCCCACGAGCTCTCCGGGTCGAGGGCCGCCAGCACGCCGGCGTGGGTGACCAGGCTCAGCGTCGAGCCGTGCGTGGTGCGCCGGTCGTAGTGGTCGATGGTCCGCCGGGCCATGTCCGGGTCGTGGGCGTACCCGAGCTGTTCGAACAACCGGCCGAGCTCGTCGGGGGTGAACAGGAAGAACAGCATCACCGTGTCGGCCTGTTTGGCCAGCTGGTAGCGGTCGGGGTCGTCGCCCTCGGCCTTGAGTATCCGGTCGAGCCGCTGGATGTTGGGGTGCTTGGCGCGGTAGCTGTCCCAGTCGAGCTCCGCCAGCTCGGCGTAGCCCTCGAACTGGCTGATGACATCGTCGCCGTGGAACGGGATGAACATGCGCCTGCTCATGTCCTGCCACGTGCGCAGCTCGTCGTCGGTCAGGCCGAGGCGGGTGCGCAGCGCCGCCCGGCGATATGCCGGCAGCAGGTCGAGGACCCGGGGAGCGGTCTCGGCGATCCACGCGACCATGACGTTCGTGTAGGCGTTGTTGCGCAGCCCGCTGTCCTGCGCGCCGGGATAGCGCTCGTGGAACTCGTCGGGACCCATCACGCCGTGGATCTCATAGCGTTCCCGGTCGGGGTTGTAATGCGCGATGGAGGCCCAGAAGCGGGCGATCTCGAGCATCAGCTCGGCGCCGTAGTCGCGGAGGAACTCCAGGTCGTCGGTGGCCTGGTAGTACTGCCACACATTGTAGAAGATCGCCGCGTTGACGTGGCGCTGGTTGTGGCTGTGGTCCGGGTCCCACTGCCCCGACAGTGGGTTGAGGTGGACCACCTGGGTCTCCTCGGTGCCGTCGCTGCCGCTCTGCCAGGGGAACATCGCGCCCTGGTAGCCGGCCTCCCGCGCCGCCGCCCGTGCCTCGCCGAGCCGGCGGTAGCGGTACATCAGCAGCCCGCGGGTGATCTCCGGAAGCCGGAAGTTGAGAAACGGATAGACGTAGAGCTCGTCCCAGAACACGTGGCCGCGGTAGGCCTCGCCGTTGAGCCCCCGCGCCGGGACGCCCGCGTCGTGCCGGGCGGTGTGTCGGGAGCAGACCTGCAGCACATGCGCGGTGTGCAGGCGCAGCAGCAGCTGCACGCGGGGCTCGTGCGGCAGCTCGACGTCGCAGACGTCCCACAGCTCGGTCCACGCGGCCTCGTGCTCGGCCAGTGCCTCGGCGAAGTCGGGGTAGCGCAGCACGTGGCGGCCGGCGGCCGCCAGCGGCTCGGTGATCGCGTTGTCGTGCGAGGTGAACAGCGACACCAGCTTCTCGACGCGCACCGGCCCACCCGCCGTGACGTGGAAGGCGAGGACCTGCTGGATGTAGTCCTCCATCTGGAACAGGCTGCGCTCCACGCCGACCGGGCCGTCGTCGCGGAACATCCGGGTCCGCGCGGCCTCGGCGATGTAGATGTTCGACTGCCGGGTCTGCACCTTGAGGGCAATGGCCTCCGGGCCGAACGTGCGCGGGGACACGGGGTTGAGGTGGCGGCCCTCGAGGTCGCGGTAACGTGCGACCATCCGGTTGGTCACCCGCCCGTCGAGCGCGGACACCACCTCGACGCGGCCGGACCAGTTCTCCGGGGTGAGGGTCCACTCGATGCCGGCCTGGTGGCTGAGGGCCATGGAAACGAAACGCCTGCTGCGCAGCGTCGTCTCCCGGCCGGCGCGGTCCCGGAAACGCAGCTCGCGCGCCACCATCGCGAGCCGGATGTCGTAGTCGTGCCGGTAGGACAGGAGCTCCACGTCGTCCAGCCGGATCGCATCCGCGCCCTCGATGCGCAGCTTCAGCACGAGCCAGTTGGGCATGTTGACCAGGTCTTCGTTGAGCACCGGGCGGCCGCCGAGGATCGTGGTCTCGCGGTTGTAGCCGCCGTGGGTGTAGGTGCCCGGGTAGTGGACGGTTCCGGCGTCCTCCCACTCAGCTGTCCCCCTGGTGCAGAAGTAGCCGTTGCCGGTCGAGGTCAGCGCCTCCCGCAGGCCCTCGGATGCGGGATCGAAATGATCGTAGGTGAGTGTGACGTCCTGCACGGGGTCCTCCGAGCGGCATCCGGTGCGGGTCAGCGCCCCAGCGTGGTCAGGAACTCCTCCACCTCTATCGGGCAGGCGAGGACGAACTCGGCGGCGGTGTACCGGCCGGCCATCTCCGGATCATCGACGTCACCGACCATGATGCCCAGTTTTCACGCTGGCGCGGCAACTCCGTCGCAGGTTCTCCGGCCGGGCCCGGTAGCCGGCGGCCTCCGCGCTCGTGCTCGGTGATCGGCATACCGAAGCCGACGATGAACCGGAAAGGCCCTGGGTACGAACACCTCTATGATGATCACAGTCGATGTGGTGCTGCCGTGCTTGGACGAGGTGGAGTCCCTGCCCGCTGTGATCCGGGCGCTGCCGCCTGGCTGTCGCGCGCTGGTGGGCCACGGCTCGACCGACGGCACCCGGAGGTGCCCCGGGTTCTGGGCGCTCGGATGGTCCACGAGCTCGCCGGGCTACTGGACCGCCGTGCATGCTGGAGTCGAGCAGCCGACGCCCACGCGGGGCGACACCCTGCTCGCCGCACTGTTGCGCCGCCGCGGTGTCCTGTTTCGCCCAGCTGTGGACCGACCAGCAAGGGGTGTAGATATATCAGGGGTGCAGTGCCCGATGCCTTCCACCATGACGTACGACACCTGTGAAGGATGCGATGACAGCAAGCGATCCATTGCCGCCACCTCATCACGACACGGTGCTGCTGACGGGCGCGACCGGCTTTCTCGGAATGGAGCTGTTGGCGCGGTTGCTCGATGAGAGCGATCGTCGCGTGCTCGCGCTCGTGCGCGCACCCAGCGAGGAGGAAGCGCAGTCGCGGCTGCGCACGACGCTTGCCACGATCTTCGACGATCCCGCGCCGTACAGCGATCGGGTCGTCGCGCTGCGCGGCGATCTTACATCTCCGGGGCTCGACCTCGACCCCGCCGCACACGAGCTCGCCCTGAGCGCGAGCGAGATCATCCACGGGGCGGGCAGCGTCGCCTTCAACCTGTCGCTCGACGAGTCGCGGGCGATCAATGTGGAGGGTACGAAACGGATGCTCGAGTTCGCGGAGGAGTCACACCGTGGCAACCCGCTGCGCCGCTTCACCTACGTGTCGACGGCCTACGTCGCGGGCGACTGCGGCGGTCGGGTGCGCGAGCGTGCGGCAGGGTCGCGGAAGCGGTTTCGTAATACCTACGAGCGCTCGAAGTCCGAGGCCGAGGCGCTCGTGCAGGAGCGCCGGACCGTGCTGCCGGTGACGATCGTCCGTCCGAGCATCGTGGTCGGCGACAGGCACACCGGCTGGACGGCATCGTTCAACGTCATCTACGCGCCGCTGCGGGCGTTGGCGTCGGGGGCCTTTCCCCCGATGCTCCCTGCGCGTCGGCGTTCCCCGGTCGACGTCGTGTCGGTCGATTACGTCGCGCGAGCAACGCTGGCGCTGAGCGCGGCCGAGGAAGCGCGTGGCCGGACGTTTCACCTCGTCGCGGGTGACGCGGCCAACACGGTCGGCGAGATCTTGGACGACGCCGCTGAGCGATTCGACCAGCGGAGCCCGAGCTGCGTGTCGCCGCGGTTGTACCGGATCTTGATACACCCGATCGCACTGCGCCGCAGCTCGGGATCCGCGCGACGCCAGCTGAAGCGCAACGAGGTGTACTTCCCCTACTTCGGGATGCGGATGTGCTTCGACGACAGTGAGGCGCGTGCGATCCTGGATCCTCTCGGGATCAAGCCGGCGCCGCTGCTGGGGTACCTCGGCGCGCTCGTCGAGTTCGCCCAGGCGGCCCGCTGGGGCCGTCTGCCGATCGGCCGTGCGCAGGCGCAGACCCTCACGCGCATCGCCCCGGCCTCGCCCCGCTGAGCGCGGCCGGCCGATGTCGAACCGGTCGCGTACCCACTATTCGTGGAGGCTCAAGGTGTTTTCGAGCTCGGTGAGCGCCTCGCCGTGGTAGATGGCGAGCCGTTGGAGGTGGGGCAGTGGGTCGCGGCAGCCGACGATGCCGAGGTTGAACCTGCCGCCGGCGCTCAGTGCGGTGATGCTCAGGCCGATGCCGTCGAAGACCAGAGAGATCGGATAGAGGTGCGCCGTTGTAGTAGAGCGGGCCGGTGGGGCCCGGTATGTTGGAGAGGATGAGGTTGCACGGTGGTCGGGTCCACCCGGCGAGCCTGAGCAGCAGCTCGATGATGAACGGACCGAACACCAGCACACCTCGTGTCGGTGACCCAGCAACCATGCCCGGTCGATGAGGTTGAGCTTCTTTCCGGCCATCGCCTGCCTCTCTCGCCTGAGCGAAGGGTCGGGCCCCTGCCCGTCGCAGTTTGTCGGCAGCTTTGTGATCGCCGGACGGGAACACGGAGCCCCATCCCGTGCGGCTCCTCGTACCGAGACGGTGATCTTGGCAGGTCACCGTGACCCCGGTGGTGCCGTGACCATCGGTTGGGAACCCGGAACCGCACGCGGCACGGCCGACGGTTCAAAGATATCGATCGAGCGCTCGGCACCGTCCGCCCACCAAATCCCGAACCAACGCCGCGCGTGCCCTCACCCCGACCGAACCCCGAAGAACTTCTGCGGTGCTGCACTGAGTGCAGCGCCGCAGAAGTCTCTCGGGGTGTGGAGCACGTCGGCAGTCTCGTCCAAGCTCAAGATCGCCAGCCTGGCGCGTTCTCCTGCCAGATCTGGCCGGAATCGCACCGAAACGGTGATCATGGTGGCCTGGAGTCGGGCACCCTGCGCGGTGCTGACCAGCAGGGCCTCGAGGATGTCGTCCTTGGTGCGGAAGTGGTGGTAGAGCGAGGCCTGGCGGACGCCGACCGCCTCCGCGATCGCCCGGTGGACGTCGTCGCGTAGCCCCGTGTCGTGAAGAGCTCGGCGGCGGCTCGAGGATCTGCTCTCGCCGGCACCGGGACGCAACGGACCGGTGTGCCGGGGACGGCCGGGACCGGGGACGTCACCGTCCCATCCCGTCATTCCGGCAGCCCAGAGCGACGGAAGAGCCGCCGGACATTTTTCTGTCATACGACAGGTATGCGGCAACGCGTTCGTAACGGCCGGTCACGACCGGTTACGTCGACGACACCATCGGGTGATGACGCTCCGAAAACTGTCAGTCAGCAGGTGTTCGACCCTCTCGGCCCTCGGAGTCCCTGAGCGGCGGGCCGTGGGCACCTCGAGATCGTCGACGACACGTTCTCCCTCGCCGGGAACGAGATGTTCCTCGCGGACAACGCGGCGTCGATCGCGGCCTTCCGCGCACCCAGGCGGCGGCGTTCGGCGCGGAGCGCGCGGCCTGGGTGGCGGCCGGGGAGTTCGACCGGGACGATGACCCGGGTGCCGGGGTGAGCGGCCCTGCTCGACCTGGCGCGTCGGGCGGCGAGGTCGAGGTCACCGTCCCTGCTGGCGGGACGCTGATCCAGGCGCCGTTCGTCGCCGCCCTCTGGCGGATCGAGGTGGCGCCCGGCCAGCCGGTCCTCGCCGGTCAGCCGCTGCTCATGATGGAGGCGATGAAGATGGAGACCGTGGTCCGCGCGCCGTGCGACGGGATCGTCGACCAGGTGCTCGTCGGCACCGGTGCGCAGGTGCTGGCCGGCGAGGCCCTTCTCGTGCTCGCCGGTGCGGCCGATCTCGCCGAGGTGGCCGCGTGACTGCGGTTCACCGGGTCCGCTCGGCGTTGCGGGCGATCGCCGCGGCCGGCCGCCCCGAGATCTGGATCACCCTGCTGCCCGAGGCAGCTGTGCTCGCCGAGGCCGAGGCCGTCGACGCGCGCGTGGCTCGCGGGGATGCGGGGGAGCCGCTCCCGCTGGCCGGCCTGGTGGCCGCGGTCAAGGACAACGTCGCCGTGCGCGGGGTCGCCACCACTGCGGCGTGTCCCGGATTCGGGTCGGTGGCCGAGGCAGACGCGCCGTCGGTGGCCCGGTTACGCGCCGCCGGCGCTGTGGTTCTCGGCACCACGAACCTCGACCAGTTCGCGACCGGGCTGGTCGGCACCCGCAGCCCGTACGGTGCTGTGCGCGATGCCCGGCGACCGGATCGGATCTCCGGCGGTTCGAGCTCCGGCTCGGCGGTGGCCGTGGCGTTGGGCCTCGTCGACATCGCGGTCGGCACCGACACCGCCGGCTCCGGGCGGGTGCCCGCGGCGTTCCAGGGCATCGTCGGGATCAAGCCGACGCTCGGGGTGGTATCGACCGGGGGCGTCGTGCCGGCCTGCCGGTCCTGGGACTGCGTCACCATCTTCGCCCGGGACCTTCCCACCGCCGAGCTCGCCATGGGGGTGATGGCCTGCGGCACGCGGCCCTGGCCCGCTGACACGCCGCTCGCCGCATCCCCGGCGCCGCGGGTCGCCGTTGCGCGGGCGTCGCCCGGGCTCGGACCGGCGTGGGCCACCGCGTTCGCCGACGCCGTCGAGCGCCTCCGGGCCGACGGCGCCGAGATCGTGCCGATCGACCTCTCCCCCTTCCTCGAAGCCGCCCGGTTGCTCTATGACGGCGGGTTGGTCGCCGAGCGGCACGCCGCCGTAGGCGCGTTCGTCGACGCGCGCACCGACGAACCGGGAGACGCAGCGCTCGACCCGACCGTCGCCGGGATCATCCGGGCGGCCGGTCAGGTGCCGGTGACCCGCTACGTCGCCGACCTGGCGCGTCTGGCGGAGCTGCGCACCACCGCATTCGCGGCGCTACGCGGACTCGACGCGCTGCTCGTCCCCACCGCCCCGGAACACCCGACGATCGCCGAGGTCGCGGCGGAACCGGTCGCCGTCAACTCCCGGCTCGGCACCTACACGAACTTCTGCAACCTGCTCGACCTCTGTGCCGTCGCCGTGCCCGCCGGCATGGCCGGGGCCGCCCAGTTCGGCGTGACCGTGTTGGGGCGGGCATTCGCCGACGCGCTGGTGGCCGACATCGCCGGTAGGGTCACGGTCCGGCCCGAGCCGCCGCGGCTTCGAGCCGGCAACCTGCCGGCCCCTTGCGTCGCAACGCGACCGTGGCCGGTGGCCGCGGGTGCCGCGGCGGTGCCCCTGGTCGTGGTGGGGGCGCACCGGCGGGGCCAGCCACTCGCGCATGAGCTGGAGAGTCGTGGCGCACACTGGGACGGCGTCGTCCGGACCGCGCCGGCCTACCGGTTGGTCGCGCTGGACACGATGCCGACCAAACCGGGGCTCGTGCGGTCGGCCTGCGGCGCGCAGATCGTGGGGGAACGGTGGCTGATCTCACCCGCCGGGCTGGGCGCCGTCCTCGCCGACCTCCCGCCACCCATGCTGCTGGGCCCCGTCGAGCTCGCCGACGGGACCTGGTCGGTGGGTTTCGGCTGTGACGCCCAGGCGGCCGCCGACGGGCGGGACGTGACCGCCATCGGTGACTGGCTGGTGGCGACGGCCACCGGGCACGGTGAGGGTGCGTTCCTGCCAGGGTAGAGCTCGTGGTCGAGAGCTCCCGCTCCCCGATTTCGTCCTGGGCCGCCGTCGTGCCGGTGCTCGCGGTCGTGGCGTTGGCCCTGACCTGGAATCGCGAGCTCGGGACGGGGCTGGTGGTCGTCGTGGCCGCGGTCCTCGTGGGTGCGGTGCTGGCGGCGGTGCATCACGCCGAGGTCGTCGCCCACCGGGTGGGCGAGCCGTTCGGGTCGCTGGTGCTGGCGGTCGCGGTCACGGTGATCGAGGTCGCGTTGATCGTCACGCTCATCACCGCCGGTGGACCGGAGACGGCGTCACTGGCCCGGGACACGGTCTTCGCCGCCGTCATGATCACGACCAATGGCATCGTCGGGATCTCGTTGCTGCTGGGTGCGCTGCGCCACGGCGTCACGCTGTTCAATGCCGAGGGCACCGGCGCGGCGCTCGCGACGGTGACCACCCTGGCCACGGTGTGCCTGGTGCTGCCGACATTCACCACGGCCGAGCCTGGGCCGGAGTTCTCACCCGCACAGCTGACGTTTGCCGCGATCGCCTCGCTGGCGCTGTACGGGATGTTCGTGCTCACCCAGACCGTGCGCCACCGCGACTTCTTCCTCCCGGTCGTCCCGGAGAGGGGTGCGGACGAGGTCGAGGAGCACGCGCCGCCACCGAGCGGGCGGGCCGCCGCAACGAGCCTCGGCCTGCTCGTGGTGGCGCTCGTCGCCGTGGTCGGGCTCGCGAAGGTCTTGTCCCCGGCGATCGAGGCCGGAGTCGACGCCGTGGGCTTCCCGCCCTCCTTCGTCGGAGTGGTGATCGCGGCGCTGGTCCTGCTCCCGGAGACCCTGGCCGCGGTGCGGGCCGCCCATCGGGATCGGATCCAGATCAGCCTCAACCTCGCCTACGGGTCGGCGATCGCGAGCATCGGGTTGACCATCCCCGCGGTCGCGGTCGCGTCGATCTGGCTGGACGGGCCGCTGCTGCTCGGCCTCGGGCCGACGCAGATGGTGCTGCTCGCGATGACGGTCGTCGTGAGCGTACTGACCGTGGTCCCCGGCCGAGCGACGCGCCTGCAAGGCGGCGTCCACCTGATCCTGGTCGCAGCGTTCCTGTTCCTGGCAGTCAACCCCTGACGGCGCAGACGCCGCGGTGGGTAGGGGGCGTACGAACGGCACCTCGTCCACACCTAACGGACGAAAGTGCCGTTCGTTGCGGGTGGGGCGGGGCGCCGGGCGCGCCACCAGGACCACGCCACCACGCAGGTGGCCAACCACGCCCCGCCGACGAGCCAGCCTGCGACCACGTCGCTGAACCAGTGCACCCCCAGGTAGATCCGGGTCGCCCCGACCCCACCGATCCACACAGCGGCAGCCGCGACCATCGCCACCCGCGCGGCGCGACCCAGCCCGGCCCGGGCCAGCACGACCAGCGTGCCGATCACCACCACCGACATCGTGGCGTGACCCGAGGGCAGCGACTCGGTGGTCACGTCCACCAGCCGGCTCACCAGCGGTGGCCGGGGACGGTCGATGAGGAGCTTGAGGCCGAGGAACACGATGCTCGCGCCGACCATCGCACCGAACACCAGCACCGCGTCGACGATGCGGCCACGGTAGCGCAACCACAGCGCAACCAGCAGCGCGAGTACCGCCATGGACGCCGTGCTGCCGGCATGGGTCAGGACCGTCGCGACCGTGGTGAGGTCACCGGAGCGCAGCTCGATCGACTCGTCGAGTGCGGCGACGTCCGCGCCCGTCGGGCCGGCGCCGGCGGCACCCACGTAGAGTGCCGCAGCCGCCAGGACGCCCAGCAACACCACCACGAAGGCGTGCAGGGCCGGCCGCCGACGCGGCGGGTGCAGCGGGCCGGACAGGCCCGCCGGCGTCCGATCGTGCCCGCCCTCGTCTGCCATCGCCTTCGTCCTCCTCGTCCTCCGGGCCGAGTCCTCGAGTCCTCGTCCCTCCGGCTCAGATCGCGCGCCCGCGCAGCTCCCGGTATCGCCGTACCAGCGCCGCGGTTGAGGCGTCCAGGTCAGCGGTGTTCGGCTCGGCGCCGGTGAGCGCCGGACCGAGCTTTTTGGCCAGTACCTTGCCCAGCTCCACGCCCCACTGGTCGAACGGGTCGATGTCCCAGATGGTGCCCTCGACGAACGTGACGTGCTCGTAGAAGGCGATCAGCTGGCCAAGCACGGACGGGGTGAGCCTGGGAGCCAGGATGGTCGACGACGGCCGGTTGCCGGGCATCACCTTGTGCGCCACGAGCTCGGCCGGCGTGCCCTCGGCCGCGATCTCCTCGGCCGTCTTGCCGAACGCGAGTGCGGAGGTCTGGGCGAAAAGGTTGGCCATGAACAGGTCGTGCATGTCCGTCTCCTGATCGACCCCCAGCACGTGGTTGGGCTCGGCAAACCCGATGAAGTCGGCCGGCACGAGCCGGGTGCCCTGGTGCAGAAGCTGGTAGAAGGCGTGCTGACCGTTGGTGCCCGGCTCACCCCAGAAGATCTCCCCGGTCGCGGCGGTGACGGATGTGCCGTCGCGGCGGACGGACTTGCCGTTGCTCTCCATCGTGAGCTGCTGCAGGTAGGCAGGCAACCGGTGCAGGTACTGGCTGTAGGGCAGCACGGCGTGGGTCTGGGTACCGAAGAAGTTGACGTACCAGACGTTCAGCAGCCCGGCGATCACCGGCAGGTTTGTCATCAGCGGCATGGTGCGGAAATGCTCGTCGATCGCGTGCATCCCGGCCAGGAACTCGCCGAACTGATCGGGTCCGATCGCGACCATGAGCGAGAGCCCGATCGCCGAGTCCAGGGAGTAGCGCCCACCCACCCAGTCCCAGAAGCCGAACATGTTGGCCTCGTCGATGCCGAACGTCCGCACCTGCTCGGCGTTGGTCGAGACCGCAACGAAATGCTTGGCGACGGCGGCCTCGTCCCCGAGACCCTCCACCAACCAGGTCCGGGCCGCGCGGGCGTTGGTCAGCGTCTCCTGGGTCGTGAAGGTCTTCGATGAGACGATGAACAGCGTCGTGGCCGGGTCCAGGTCGATGACCGCTTCGGTGACGTCGGTCGGGTCGATGTTGGAGACGAACCGGAAATCGATGGTCCGGTCGGCGTATGCACGCAGTGCCTCGTAGGCCATCACCGGGCCGAGGTCCGAGCCCCCGATGCCGATGTTGACCACGCTGCGGATCCGCTCGCCCGTGTGCCCGGTCCACATACCTGAACGGACGGCGTCGGTGAAGGTGGCCATCCGGTCGAGCACCGTGTGCACGTCGGCGACGACGTTGCGGCCGTCGATCATCAGCATGGCGTCGCGGGGCAGCCGCAGGGCCGTGTGCAGGACCGATCGGTCCTCGCTGGTGTTGATCCGGTCGCCGCGGAACATCGCCACGATCCGCTCGTCGAGCCCGGCCCGATGGGCGAGCGCGGTGAGCAACGGGAGGGTGTCGTGGGTGATCCGGTGTTTGGAATGGTCGTGGACGAGGTCGGCGGCGGTGATGGTGAGGGCGGTTGCGCGGTCCGGGTCGGCGTCGAACAGTTCGCGCAGGTGAAGTCCGGCGACGGCCGTGTGGTGCTCGGCCAGCACGGACCATTCGGCGGTGGTGGTGATGTCGGTGTTCTGCTCAGCCACGCCGATCATCATTCCCCGTGTCCATACCGGACGTTCTGATCGGGTCCGGGTACGTCGCTTGCGGGGGCGGGGGCGGGGCTTCACGAACGGGTGGGGCTACGCGAATGGGTAGGGCCGGCGGACCCGCAGGCGGATATCCGCAGGAGCCTCGGGATGGGCCTGCAGGTCTGCGATGAGCCGTTCCCGGTCGCGGTCAACCGGCAGCACGCCGACGAGCGGCGCGGCCGGTCGGAAGTGGTGCTCGGCGAAGCGAAATCCGGTACGACGGGCCCGGACGACCGCGACGACGAGCACCGCGATCAGGACGAGGAGGAGAATCCACGCGGTCATGGCAGGAAGTCTGCGCGCGATCAATATCCGCCACCAGTGGCGGAAGTGACCAACTAGCCAAAGATCCTGCCATTACAGTGGGGACATGCTGTCCACCATCGCGGCGTTGGTCATCCCCGGGGTCACACCGTTCGAGTTCGGGGTGATCTGCGAGGTCTTCGGGATCGACCGCACCGAGGAGGGGGTACCGCCGTTCGAGTTCCGGGTCTGCGGACCTCGCCCGGGAGAGCCGCTGAGGTGCACGGTCGGAGCGACGCTCCAGCCCGACCACGGGCTCGACGGGCTGCGTGGCGCCGATCTCGTCGCGGTCTCCGCCACCCACCAGCGCACCTATGCACCCGAAGTCCTCGACGCCCTGCGCGCCGCCGCCGCGGGAGGCGCGACGATCCTGAGCGTCTGCTCGGGGGCATTCATCCTGGGTGCGGCCGGGCTGCTCGATGACCGTCCGTGCACCACCCACTGGCGCCACGTCGACGAGCTCCGCATGCGGCACCCCCGTGCCCGGATCGATCCCGACGTCCTGTTCATCGACGACGGTGACCTGATCACCAGTGCCGGCACCGCGGCCGGCATCGACGCCTGCCTGCACCTGGTCCGCCGCGAGCTCGGCAGCGCCGTGGTGAACGTGATCGCCAGGCGGATGGTCGTGCCACCCCAGCGCGACGGCGGGCAGCGCCAGTACGTCCAGCAGCCGGTGCCGTCGTGCGCCGCCGACGGGTTGGCGCCGGTGATGGCCTGGGTGCTCGAGCACCTCCAGATGGAGCACTCGGTGTCCGACCTCGCCCACCGGGCCCGGATGTCGGGCCGCAGCTTCGCGCGCCGCTTCGTCGCCGAGACCGGCACCACGCCCCACAAATGGCTGACCCTGCAACGGATTCTGCTGGCCCAGCGCCTACTGGAGGGCACCGACCTCGGGATCGACACCGTCGCCGACCGGTGCGGCTTCGGCGGGGCGGCGCTGCTGCGCCATCACTTCCGTAAGCTCGTCGGGGTCGCCCCGGCCGACTACCGCCGGACCTTCCGCACCGCGGATCGGGTCGTTGGCTGATGCGGTGGCCACCCAACCAGATCAGCCAACCAGAACCAGGAGATGGCATGCAGCAGGGACAGCCCCGGGTCGCCGTGATCGGAGCGGGTCCGTCCGGGCTCTATGCGGCTGCGGCACTGCTCGCCTCGGGCTCGGGGGTGAGTGTCGACGTACTGGACCGGCTTCCCGCGCCGTACGGACTCGTCCGTTACGGCGTGGCGCCCGACCACGTGAAGATGAAAGCGGTCATCCGGGTGCTGCAACAACCCTTCAAGATGGGTGAGGCGGACGTCGCAGAGGCGAACTTTCTCGGAAACGTTCACGTCGGAAAGAACGGTATCCCACTTGAGGCGCTGCGCGACCACTACCACGCGATCGTGCACGCCACCGGCAGTTCGGTGGACCGGGCGCTGCGGGTGCCGGGCGAGGAGCTGGCCGGCTCTCTGGGATCGGGTGCGTTCGTCAGCTGGTACTGCGGTCATCCCGACCGCACCAGGCTCGACCCGCCGCTCGACCACCCCGGAGCCGCGGTCGTCGGCGCCGGGAACGTGGCCCTCGACGTCGCCAGGGTGCTGGCGAAGACCGCGGAGGAGCTGGCCGAGACCGACATCCCGGACTTCGCCCTCGACATCCTGAGCGCCAGCGCGGTGCGCGACGTGCACATCCTCATCCGGCGCGGCCCGCAGCACGTCCGGTTCACCCCCGTTGAGCTGCGCCAGATCGGCGAGCTCGGCAACGCCGACGTCATCGTGCACGATGACGGCCTGCTCGCCGACGGGATCGACGCGGACGGGGACCGGCGCCAGAGACAGAACCTGGCAATGCTCACCGAGTGGGGCGGGCTCGAGCCCACCGGGCTGGCGACATCGAGCAAGCACCGGCGGATCCACCTGCGCTTCCTGCGCAGTCCGGTGCGTCTGCTCGGGGAGAACGGACGCGTGTGCGCCGTCGTGGTGGAGCGCAACGCGATCGTCGACGGCCGGGTGGTCGGCACGGGCGAGCACGAGACTCTCGACGTCGGCCTGGTCGTGCGCGCGATCGGCTACGACGCCGAGCCGATTCCCGGGCTGCCGTTCGACGAGCGGACCGGGACCGTGCCCAACGTCGCCGGCCGGGTGATGAGCGACGGTTCCCCGGTGCCCGGCGCGTACGTCACCGGATGGATCAAGCGGGGGCCGACCGGGGTGATCGGTACCAACAAAGGCGATGCCACCGAGACGGTCACCGCGCTACTGGCCGACCTGCCGTTGCTGCCCGTTCCCGCGCATCCCGAGCCGGCGGCGCTGCGCCGCGCTCTCGTCGAGCACGGGGTGCGGGCTGTGGACTGGAGCAACTGGCTGCGTCTGGACTCCGAGGAGCTGCGCCTGGGCGGGGTTCGCGGCAACGAGCGGGTGAAGGTTGCCGAGCTGGCGGTGATGCTCGAGGCCTGTCACGGGGTCGGTGCGAGCTCCGCCGACGGTGCGGGACCTCCCGGCTGAGGCCGGCCACTGGTCCGTGGCGCACCGCTCAACGGCGCAGGCGCCAGCTGGGGCTGCCACGGGCACGGGCCGCTGTCAGCGGGGGTCGACCGAGAGCACGGCCGGGACGGCGAGCAGCCGGCCGACCAGGTGCCCGCACTCGTCGTCGGTCATGGAGATGGTGCAGGTGACCGAGCTGTACATGACGCCCTCGCGGACGTCGGCGGCGAAGTCGCGCACCGGCTGGTCGGCCAGCATGGCCGCGACCTGGAGGACCCCGTCCATCCCGCCGGTCGTGACGATCTCGTGGCGGCGGTGCAGGCGGGGGATGTAGGTGCGACGGTCATCAAGGATGGTCATGATGGGCTCCAGTGGAGGTCCGAAAAATAAGGAGGACCCGAGCCAGGTCTTGGTCTGGGGGAAAGCGGTGCAGCGGGGCCAGCAGGCGCGTCGACGGCCTGGATCAGCCGACGCGCGGGGTCGCTACCACGGTGGCGGAAGCAGGGCCGGTGCGCACGGGTAGACCTTAGCAACCGACGGTAGCCGGCGGTAGTCCGATTCGCGGGACGGACAGGCCGGGGATCGGCTCTGAGATCACCTGCGTCCGACGCCGCCCTGGCCGTGTTGGTCTACCGTGGCACCCGACACTGCGCTGGGCGTACGGGATCACCTGTACGGGAACCGGTTAGCGGTGTCCGGTTCGGGGAACAGCCGGGTCGTGATCTGGCGGAGGGAATGAGCGCAACGAGCGTGGATACCAGGTACGGAGATGCCCAGCGTCGTCGTCTCACCGTGACCGGTGTGGTTCAGGGTGTCGGATTCCGTCCGTTCGTCTACCGGGTGGCCACCGAGCTCGGCCTGGTCGGGGTCGTCGGCAACGACTCATCGTCGGTTTTCCTGGAGATCCAGGGGCCGGTGGCGGCGCTCGACGAGTTCGCGCTGCGACTCGTCACCGAGGCACCGCCGCTCGCCGACGTCGCCGACGTCTGTGCCGAGGAGATTCCGGCGGCCGCTGACGACGACTGCTTCAGAATCGTGGCGAGCAGGATCGTGCCCAACCGCGACGGCGCGGGTGTCGTCCGGACGCCGATCCCACCGGACATCGCCGTGTGCGCGGACTGTGTCACCGAGCTCTTCGACCCGGCCGACCGACGCTATCGGCACCCGTTCATCACCTGCACCAACTGCGGGCCCCGCTTCACGATCATCCGCGAGCTGCCCTACGACCGACCGGCCACCACCATGGCCGGCTTCCCGCTGTGTGAGCGGTGCGCCGCGCAGTACCACGACCCGGGGGATCGACGTTTCCACGCCCAGCCGGTCGCGTGCCCGGACTGCGGGCCGAGCCTGTGGTTGGAGACCCCGTCCTCGGTCGACGTCCGGTCCGCCAACGACGCCCCGTCCTCGGTCGACGTCCGGTCCGCCGCCGACGCCCCGTCCGTTATCGCTGCCCCGCAGGTGACCGGCTCCGACGCGGCGTTGGCGGCCACGCAGGCCGCGCTCGCCGCGGGGCTGGTCGTCGCGATCAAGGGGATCGGCGGCTACCACCTGGCCTGTGCCGTCGACGATCAGGACGCGGTCGTCTCACTGCGGTCGCGCAAGGCCCGGGGTGGCAAGCCGTTCGCGGTGATGGCCCGGGATCTCGACGTGGCGCGGCGGCTGGCCCAGATCGACGCGGCCGAGGCGTCGGTGTTGACCTCCCCGGCCCGACCGGTGGTGCTGCTGGCGCGGCGACCCGGAGCGGGGGTGGCGGACGCGGTGGCGCCGGACAGCCCGTGGATCGGCGTCATGCTGCCCTACTCC
>JBOHEP010000253.1:0-4015 GCA_050701075.1 Pseudonocardia sp.
CGTCAAGGAAGTTGCCAAGAAGACCGACGACATCGCCGGTGACGGCACCACCACCGCCACCGTGCTGGCCCAGGCGCTCGTTCGCGAGGGCCTGCGCAACGTGGCCGCCGGCGCCAACCCGATGGCACTCAAGCGCGGTATCGAGAAGGCCGTCGAGGCCGTCTCGCAGCAGCTGCTGAAGACCGCCAAGGAGGTCGAGACCAAGGAGCAGATCGCGGCCACCGCCTCGATCTCCGCGGCCGACTCCACCATCGGCGACCTGATCGCCGAGGCCATGGACAAGGTCGGCAAGGAAGGCGTCATCACGGTCGAGGAGAGCCAGACCTTCGGCCTGGAGCTCGAGCTCACCGAGGGCATGCGGTTCGACAAGGGCTACATCTCGCCCTACTTCGTCACCGACGCCGAGCGCATGGAGGCCGAGCTGGAGGATCCCTACGTCCTCCTGGTCAGCTCCAAGATCTCCATCGTGAAGGACCTGCTCCCGCTGCTGGAGAAGGTCATGCAGGGCGGCAAGCCGCTTGCCATCATCGCGGAGGACGTCGAGGGCGAGGCCCTGGCCACCCTGGTCGTCAACAAGATCCGTGGCACCTTCAAGTCCGTCGCCGTCAAGGCGCCGGGCTTCGGTGACCGCCGCGACGCGATGCTGGCCGACATGGCCATCCTCACCGGCGGCGAGGTCATCTCGGAGAAGGTCGGCCTCAAGCTGGAGAACGCCGACCTGTCGCTGCTGGGTCGGGCCCGCAAGGTCACCGTCTCCAAGGACGAGACCACCATCGTCGACGGGGCCGGTGACGCCGACCAGATCGCCGGTCGGGTCAACCAGATCCGCAACGAGATCGAGAAGACCGACTCCGACTACGACCGCGAGAAGCTGCAGGAGCGCCTGGCCAAGCTGGCCGGCGGTGTTGCGGTGATCAAGGCCGGAGCGGCCACCGAGGTGGAGCTCAAGGAGCGCAAGCACCGCATCGAGGACGCCGTTCGCAACGCGAAGGCGGCCGTCGAGGAGGGCATCGTCGCCGGTGGCGGCGTAGCGCTCATCCAGGCCGGTGCGGGGCTGTTCGAGGGCCTCGGTCTCGACGGTGACGAGGCCACCGGCGCGAACATCGTCAAGGTCGCGCTGGAGGCTCCGCTCAAGCAGATCGCCATCAACGCCGGCCTCGAGGGTGGCGTCGTCGCGGAGCGGGTGCGCGGCCTGCAGGCCGGTTGGGGTCTCAACGCCGCGACCGGCGAGTACGTCGACCTGATCGACGCCGGGATCATCGACCCGGCCAAGGTCACCCGGTCGGCGCTGCAGAACGCGGCCTCCATCGCCGCGCTGTTCCTGACCACCGAGGCGGTCATCGCTGACAAGCCGGAGCGCAACCCCGCCCCGGCCGGCGACCCGTCCGGCGGCATGGGCGGCATGGACTTCTGAGTCCAGCCCACCCAGCACGTCCACCAGGGGCGGCACCCGGATTCGGGTGCCGCCCCTGCGCCGTTCCGGAGCGACGGCACCCGCCACCGTGTGGCGCAACGGCTGTGCGGTCACCCGGCTACCGGTCACCCGTCCCGCCCACCAGCGGCCCCGATGGCTGAGCGCGTCCCCGCCACCCCGCCGGTGCTCCCTTCATCCCGCCCCCGCGCTCGGGCACCCTCTGCATATGAGGACCCCACGGCGGGCACGTATGGAAGCGGTCGGCGAGCGCGCGACGGTCACCCCGGTGGAGTTGTTCTTCGACCTGGTGTTCGTGTTCGCGCTGACCCGGGTCACCGACTGGATGGCCGACACCCCCACGGCCACGAACCTGGTGCGCGGGGCACTCATCATCACCGTGATGTGGTGGTGCTGGGTCGGCTACGCGTGGCTGGGTAACGTGGTCAAGGCCGACGAGGGCATCGTGCGGGTCGGCTTGTTCGTCGCGATGGCCGGGGTCTTCGTCGGCGCGATCACGATTCCAGAGGCGTTCGACGACCTGCCCGGCGGGCTCTACGGCCCCGCCATCTTCGCCACCTGCTACTTCTTCGTGCGCGCCGTACACATCGTGATGTTCTGGTTGGCCAGTCGAGGGGACCCCGAGCTGCGCGGTCAGGTGCTGCGATTCCTGCCGTCGATGCTCGCCGGCACCGTGCTGCTGCTGATCGCGTCACAGACGACCGGCACGGTCCAGACAATGCTGTGGGTGGCCGCGCTCCTCGGCGACTATCTCGGCACGCTGCTGGGCGGCACGAACTGGCGGCTACGTGCCCCCGGCCACTTCAGCGAGCGCCACGGCCTCATCATCATCGTGGCCCTCGGTGAGTCGATCGTGTCGATCGGCATCGGCGTCGCGGACTTCCCGATCTCGTGGCCGGTCATCGTCGCGTCCGCGCTCGGGCTGACGGTGTCGATGGTGCTGTGGTGGGCCTACTTCGACGTCACCGCACTGATCACCGAGCGGGCGCTGGCCGCGGCCAGCGGGAACCGGCAGATCCGGCTCGCCCGCGGCGGCTACTCCTTTCTGCACCTGCCCATGGTGATCGGCGTCATCATGTTGGCGCTGGGGCTGAAGAAGGTGCTCGGTTACGCCGGCGACGAGGCCCGGCCACTCGGCGATCCGATCTACGGCATACCGCTCGTTGCCCTCTACGGCGGCACAGCGCTGTACCTGCTGGCGCACGTCGGATTCACGGCCTATCTCGCGGGCTCGATCAACCGCGGGAGAATCGGGATGACCGCGTTGCTGCTGGCGCTCATCCCGGCAGTGACGGCACTACCCGCGCTCGTGACGCTGGCGGTGCTGGCCGCCCTGCTCGTCGCGCTGATCGCCTACGAAACCGTGCGCTTCGCCGAGCAGCGCCATGCCATCCGCCACGACACCGCGAATGACCACTGAGGCCGGGCGACCGAAGCATGCCCCGTCGAACTGCCATCGTCGGACGGTTGGCCCTACCCGATGCGACGGATCAACCGCACGACGACCAGGGTGATCACCAGCCAGATGAGCGCCGCCACGCCGTAGTTCAGCGTGATCATGATCTTGGGATCGGCCACCAGGAAGAGGTCGGACAACCCGAGGCTGAAGAAGTCGGCGAGATTGCCCACGAGAGCCGCGAACGTGTTCGCCGGGTTGGCGTCCAGGAGTCTCAGGGCGATCTGCGCGACGAGAACCGCGACGATCGCCAGACCGATGATTCTCAGGACGGTGGCCAGTGCACCGACACCCCGACGAGTTCCCACAGCCATAGGTGACCTCCCGGAAGAAGGAGCCCATGGTGACATGTCGGGCGGAACCGCACCGGGTGGCACCGTCCTCCGATCGGGTGTCATGTGGCGCGAGAACGACCCCGCTCGGTTGAATCTGCGCGGTGCGGTGCACTGAATCTGCACGGTGCGGTGCACTGAATCTGCGCGGTGCGGTGCACACGCAGCCGGAGCCGTGCGCGTGCCGATGCGCTCTCCGCCGCAGCCGCGCGCGGTAGCCCCTTCCGCCCGCCGCCTTGCCCGCTGCCCCCCGGATGCGGCTAGACTCCGTCCCGTGGTGCGCCTGCTCCTTCGCCGCCGCGGCGGGGTCTGACCGACCGGCCCCTCGTCGCGGGTTGGTGCATGCGCCGGTCACACGCTGATCGGCCACCAGGAGCAGACTCCGTATGACCACCTCACCAGACGCCTACTTCTCTCCGTCGGTCAGCCGGGTGCGCACACCCTCGCGCCCGGCACCGTCGGACCAACCCGCATGGAACCCGCAACGCGGTTCGCACCTGCCCATCCACCGCTACCGACCCTTCCACGAGCTGGTGGAACCCGTATCCCTGCCCGACCGCACCTGGCCGGAAACCCGGATCAACAAGGCCCCGCTGTGGTGCGCGGTCGATCTACGCGACGGCAACCAGGCCCTGATCGACCCGATGAGCCCGGCCCGAAAACGTCGGATGTTCGAGCTGCTGGTGCGCATGGGCTACAAGGAGATCGAGGTCGGCTTCCCCTCGGCGAGCCAGACCGACTTCGACTTCGTCCGGGAGATCATCGAGCATGACCTGATCCCCGACGACGTCACGA
>JBOHEP010000254.1:0-2388 GCA_050701075.1 Pseudonocardia sp.
GAGATCGCCTACTTCGAGTGCCTGCACGAGCTCAAGCTGATCGTCGACCTGATGTACGAGGGCGGCATCGCCAACGAGCGCTTCTCCATCTCCGACACCGCCGAGTACGGCGACCTCACCCGCGGCCGGCGCATCATCAGCCCCGCGGTCAAGGAGGAGATGCAGCGGATCCTCGCCGAGATCCAGGACGGCCGGTTCGCCGCCGAGTGGGTGGCCGAGGACGAGAACGGCCGTCCCACGTTCACCCGCCTGCAGAAAGAAGGCGCTGAGCACCCGATCGAGGAGGTCGGCGAGAAGCTCCGCGGCCTGATGAGCTGGGTGGGTTCAAAGGCCACCTGACATCCCTCCAGCCCACCGCCCTGATCACCACTGCCCGTCCCGGTCTCGGCGCCCATACAGCCGCCGGGCCAGCGCCCGAGAGTGCCGTTCGTTGAATCTGCGGGATCCCCAACGCGCCGCCCAACTAGGATCCCCAACGGCCACCCATCCCCGATCCGGGAGCACCGCACCGCCGTGAGCACCGTCGCCGCCCGTCCTGTCGTCCTGCTCGCCGAGAAGCTCGCCCCGTCCGCAGTCGCTCTGCTGGGGGACCTCGTCGAGATCCGCCACGTGGACGGCACCGACCGTCTCGCTCTGCTGGCCGCCGTCGCCGATGCCGACGCGCTGCTCGTGCGGTCCGCGACGAAGGTCGACGCCGAGGTGCTTGCCGTGGCCACCCGGCTCAAGGTCGTGGCCCGCGCAGGCGTCGGGTTGGACAACGTCGACGTCCCGGCGGCCACCGCCCGCGGTGTCATGGTCGTCAACGCGCCCACATCCAACATCGTCAGCGCCGCCGAGCACGCCGTCGCGTTGCTGCTCGCCACTGCCCGGCATATTCCGGCCGCGGACGCGAGCCTGCGCGGCGGGGCGTGGAAGCGCAGTGCGTACACCGGAGTGGAGCTCAACGGCAAGATCGTCGGGGTGGTGGGTCTCGGCAAGATCGGTCAGTTGGTCGCGCAGCGGCTCGCGGGGTTCGGCGTCGGCCTCATCGCCTACGACCCCTACGTCGCCCCGGCCCGCGCCGCCCAGCTGGGCATCGAGCTGGTCTCCCTCGAGGAGCTGCTCCAGCGCGCCGACGCGATCTCCATCCACCTGCCCAAGACCGCCGAGACCCTGGGGCTCATCGGCAAGGACCAGCTCGCGCTCACCAAGCCCGGCGTGCTCATCGTCAACGCCGCGCGCGGCGGGCTCATCGACGAGGACGCGCTGGCCGAGGCCGTCCGGAGCGGGCACGTCGGCGGCGCCGGTATCGATGTCTACCTCACCGAGCCCACCACCTCCAGCCCGCTGTTCGAGCTGCCGCAAGTCGTCGTCACCCCGCACCTTGGCGCGTCCACCGACGAGGCGCAGGACCGGGCCGGCACCGACGTCGCCCGCTCCGTGCAACTCGCCCTGGCCGGGGAGTTCGTGCCCGACGCGGTGAACGTGCAGGTCGGAGGCGTGGTCGGCGAGGAGGTCAAGCCGTGGCTGCCGCTCACCCAGAAGCTCGGCGCCATGCTCTACGCCGTGACCGGTCGGCTGCCCAGCGCGGTCACCGTCGACGTCGCCGGTGAGCTGGCCGCCGAGGACGTCTCGGTGCTGGCGCTGGCCGCGTTGCGCGGGGTGTTCACCCATGTCGTCGAGGCCCAGGTCACGTTCGTCAACGCGCCGAGCCTCGCTGCCGAGCGGGGCGTCGACGTCGAGCTGACCACCGCCCCGGAGAGTGAGAACCACCGCAGCGTCGTTCAGCTGCGTGCCGCGATGCCGGATGGCGAGTCGATCACTGTATCGGGAACGCTCACCGGGCGTGCCCAGGTGGAGAAACTGGTGGAGGTCAACGGGCGGCACTTCGATCTGCGCGCCGAGGGCGAGGTGCTGCTCCTGGAGTACGCCGACCGCCCGGGTGTGATGGGCCGGGTCGGCTCGCTGCTCGGCGAGGCCGCGGTCAACATCGAGGCCGCGCAGATCAGTCAGACCACCGACGGGACCGACGCGATCATGCTGCTGCGCGTCGACCGGCCGGTGGATCCGGCGGTCCTCGGGCCGATCGGCGCGTCCGTCGGGGCCACGACCATCCGGATGATCTCCTTTCAGGGCTGAACCGGAGAGGCTCGCGCGAGCTGCCGGAAGTGGGGCCGGCGACTTCTTGACCGATCCCCGGACCGATTCACGTACGCTGTGCCGCCGTGAGAGCCCTTCGCCGTTTCACCGTCCGCGCCCAACTGCCGGCGTCCCTCGCACCGCTGCAGACCCTGGCCACCAACCTGCGGTGGAGCTGGCACCCGGCCACCCAGGACCTGTTCGCCTCGCTCGACCCGGTCGCCTGGGAGCGGGCCGACCGCGACCCGGTCCGGTTGCTGGGTGAGATCT
>JBOHEP010000255.1:0-5873 GCA_050701075.1 Pseudonocardia sp.
GTAGACCACCGCGAAGGCCAGCACCTCGCCGGCGAGGATCGCGAGACCGAGGGCGATCCCCCGGTCACCGGCGTCCAGGACGAACCACTCCAGCGGCCCGACGACCCCGAGCGCCACCAGCGCGGCGACAGCTGGCGGCGCCAACCGGCGGCCCAGCTCGCGCGCGGTGAACGGGATCACCGACCGGGCCAGGACCAGGACCAGGACCGCGACGACGACCGAGGCCGCCGAGGCCGCCAGCCCCACTCCGACCAGCCCCAACGGCAGCAGCGCGACCACCAGCCCGATACCGAGCACGAGCTGCGCCGCCGACACCAGGTTGAGCAGGCTCGACCGGCCCGAGCCCCGGATCACCTCGCGTGCGACGGCCTGGACTGCGACCCCCGCCCCGTAGCCCGCCATCGCGACCATGAACTCACCCGCCGCCTGCCACCGCTGGCCGAGCAGGATGACGACCGCGGCCTCGCCGAGCAGGACGATCAGCACCGTGACCGGCGCGGCGCCGATCCAGATCCACCGCAGCGCCCGCAGGAACGCCTGCTTGAACCGCTCGGGCTCGCCGGCGAGCCGGGAGAACGCGGGGAACAGCACGTATGACCCGATCTCGATGACGGCCGTCGCCGGCAGCTCTCCCAGCCGCCGGCCGTAGCGGTACTGGCCCAGCGCGCCCTCGCCGAGGCCGCGCCCGATCAGAGCGGTCTGCGCGGACCCGCGGAGGTTCTTGACGACGTTCTGGATGACAAGCGGGTAGGCGAACCGGGCCAGCTCGCGCCACAGCGCGATCGACGCACGCCCACGCCCGGGCCGCCACCGCGCCAGCAGCCAGGTGCCGACCAGCCAGACGGCCGTGGACGCGTAGTTGCCGGCGACCAGCGCGTACACCCCGAACCCTGCTGCGGCGAACACGATCGCCACCACGCCGAAGATGATCGAGCGCAGCGGGTCGATGATGAGCCGCCGCTTGAAGTTGAACCGCCGCTGCATGAGCCCGTCGGGCACGTTCGTGAAGCCGTGCATGAGCAGCATGCCCGAGGTCACCGCGGCGATCTCGCCCGCCTGCGGGCTGCGGAAGATCGCGGCGATGACGGGCGCGGCGGCCAGCGCGAGCAGGCTCATGCCCAGCCCGGTGACCGCTGTGGCGTAGAACACGGTGTCGGCCGCGTCGTCGACGTCGGTCTCCCGCTGGATCAGCGCGGCCCGCAGGCCGCCCTCGGCGAAGACGGTGAGGAACCCGGCGAGCACCGTGCCCGCCGCGTAGAGGCCGACCTCCTCAGGCGTCAGCAGCCGGGCCAGGATCAAGGTGCTGATCAGCGACGTTCCCTGCACGAGCACGAGGGTGAACGCCGACAGTGCCGCGCCGCGCCGCGCGATGCGGGCCAGCGGGCCCGCACGGTTCTCCTCGGCTGCGTCGGACACGCCCTAGCGTCCTGCGCCCAGGCGTTTCCGGACCTTCGCGCGCAGCCTGGCGAGGACCGGCCCCGGATCGCCGAGTGCGAGCGAGGCGAAAACATGCCTCGACGCGTAGGGCGCCATCCCCGCACGCAGCGACAGCTCACCGCTGCGCCACCGGGCGATGGCCGCGCGCGGGTCGGTGCCGTCATTGATCCAGTACACGCCCTCGGCCCAGCTGCCCGCCGTCGGCGGAGTCCCGTCGACGAGATGGCGGTAGCCCATCAGCGGGAAGTCGACGCCGCAGCGCACGGCGAGCGCCCCCGACATGTTCGGGCGCCCGTTGACCTCCATCAGCTTGTACCGGCCGTCGCGGGCATCCCGCTTGAACTCGACGTTCGCGAAGCCCTCGATGCCCATCGCCCGGACGATCTTGCGCCCGGGCTCGACGACCTCGGGGACCGGACCGCTCACGACGGCACACGGGTAGCCGAAGTCGGGCGGGGCAAGCCGCACCTTGCGCGAGGTGAACTCGACGACCGGCTCACCGTCCACCAGGTATACGTTGTAGTTGACCCCGCCCGTCTCGGGTCCCGGGATCAGCTCCTGCACGAGCGTTCCGATGCCGAGCGCGGCCGCGCGTCGCCACACGTCCCGGAGCTGTGTCCGGTCCTCCACCCGGTTCATCTTGACCCCGAAGGCGCGGTTGTAGCGGTAGCTCTCCCGAGGTTTGACCAAGCAGGGGAAGTGGAGGTCACCCGCCAGGGCATCGAGCTCCGCCTCGGTGGCGGGTGACGCCGTCCTCGGCGCGTCGACACCGGCGTGCGCCGCGACGTCGCTGGTCCGCTCCTTGTCGAGGAACAGGCAAGCCGCGGCGTGTGAGGGGCAGGCGACCAGATGTCGTCGGGCGAGCTCGTCGCGGTGCGCCGAGACCGCTTCGAGGCTCTCGTCGGTCGTCGGGATCAGGACCCCCTCGCCGCGCTCGTCCGCCAGACCGAGGAGCAGGTCGACGTAGTCCCGCGCCTGATCGGCCGGGTCGGGCGACAGCACCGTCATACCGGCGTGCCGAGAGCGCTGCGCACGCTCGCCGTCCGAGGACACGACGGCGACCACGGGGACGCCCGACCGGCCGAGCGAACGGATCACCGCCAGCCCGGCCTCGTACCCACCGAGAACGTAGGCCGGCGGGTGCGCCGTCGAAGTGATCCGTCGTGGGCCTGCACCCGGTCGGCCATCTGCCGTCGTCACGTCTGCGACAACCTACCTTCCCTTGCTGCTGACCGGCGCGGCCTAGATCCGCGGGGAGCACGCCCGACACGAGGAGGCGGAGCGCAGCAGCGAACGATAGCGCGTGCCCGGCGGCGTTGCCGGGCCCGGCACGCGACCTGGGTCAAGAACGACGTTGTTCCAACTCGTCACCGGCCCGCGCTGGTGTCAGCCGATTCGAGGGGCCCAGGATGGCCTCGACCTCGTCGTGGCCTGGGCTCTCACCCACGCACTCGTGCTGGTGGCGGCACCAGCCCAACGGAGTGCTGCCGAAGGTGGTGTCCCGGCGGGTGGGATCGGCGCGGCGGGCCAGAAGGTGGCGTACGCTGCGAGGCCTGCCGTGGTAAGCGGCCTCATGAAGGGCGGTGGAGCCGGCGCCGTCCAGCCCGTCGACCGGTGTCCCGATCGCGAGAAGCTGATCCATCACGGCGAGCCGTTCGTGGCCGGCAGCCATCCGCAGCGCGGCGACCCGCTCGCCCACCGGCGTCCCGGCGCCGAGCCAGCCGGTGACATCCCCCACCGCGGCGGCCTTCACCACGTCGTGGATCGTGGCCCCGACCGCGACCAGCACGTCCACCACGTCGGTCATGCCGAACACCGCGGCGTGGTGCAGTGCCGTGCCGCCGGTGGCGGGTCCGGTGGCTTCGAGATCGGCGCCCGCGTCGACGAGGATCCGCACCACCTCCGCGTCGCCGTAGCTGGCCGCGGTGATCAACGGCGTCTCCGACGCGTCCGCGTCGCCGTCCACCGGCGCTCCGGCATCGAGCAGGGCGCGGGTCATCGCGCCGACGCCGGGCAGGTCCGGCGGTAGCCCGAGCCGCCGGGAGTCGAAACGGAGCATCGCCAGGTAGCCCAACGGGTCCGCCCCCAGCTGATGGTCGCACCAGTGTTCCATGCGTTGGATCGCCAGCTCCGGTTGCTCGGCCAGCATTGTCTGCAGGCGGGAGACGTCACCGCTGTCGAAAATCTCCCGCCGCTGCACCTCGACCTTCAGCCGGGCCCAGCTCGCGAACCCGTACTCGCGCGCCACGGCTAGTTGGGCGGAGGCGAGGATCAACCGTTCCGATACGGCTCGGATCCGGTGGACTGCCACCGCATCCCCATTCCTGGCCGCCCGGAGCAGGTCCGTGGCCTGCTGGCGCAGCTGATCGAGATCGGGACGCGCGGGAAGATCCGGCATGACGTCTCCTCTGCGGCCCGCGGTCCGCGCACCAGGCCGGAAGGAGATCGTCACGGCAGGTGGGCGTGTTTCACCGTACCTTCAGCGCACCGACCGTCGACGTATCCTGCGAACGATCGATGACTCCGGAAGGCGGCGTGGCGATGAGGCCGGGCGACACGGCGGCGACACGTACCACCACCGTGCGCCCCTGCGATCCGCGCGCCGTGCGATCGGCGATCCTCGACACCGCGGGGCCGATGGCGATCGCCGGGTCCGGCACGGCTGCCGGCTGGGGCGGCACGCTCGGCCCCGTCGACACCGTTCTGGACACGACCGGGCTGACCGGGGTGATCGCGCACAACCCCGGTGACATGACCGTCTCCGTGCACGCCGGCACCCCACTGCGAGAACTGGCCGCCGAGCTCGCCCCACACGGCCAGCACGTGGCCTTCGACCCGGCTCGCGCGGCGCGGGGCGCCACCGTGGGCGGCCTCGTCGCCACCGCCGACGCCGGTCCGTCCGCCCTGGTCCACGGATCGCTGCGCGACCTGGTCATCGGCGCCACCGTGGTGCTGGCCGACGGCGCGGTGGCCCGCAGCGGCGGGCACGTCATCAAGAACGTCGCCGGATACGACCTGACCAAGATCCTGCACGGCTCCTACGGCACGCTCGGCGTGATCGTCGAGGTCGTGCTGCGGTTGCACCCGGTGCCCCGGCGCACCGCGACCCTCACGCTGGAATGCCCGCTCACCGACGCCGCCGGGCACGCCGCCCGGGTACTCGGCAGCCCGCTGGAGCCGGCGGCGTTGGAGTGGGTGTCGGGTGATCCCGGCACGCTGCTGATCCGCCTGGAAGGCACCGAGGCCGCCCTCCCCGCCCGCGTCCAGCGGCTCCGCGCCCTGCTGGGCGCCGCCGCCACGGAGGCCCTCGCTGAACCCGCTCGTTCGGGCGCTGGGCTTGATCCCTGGGCGCGGCATGCCGAGCTCGTGCGCGGCGGGGCGGGGCGGATAGTGCTGCGGGTCGGTGTGCTGCCCGTGCGGCTGCCCACGCTGCTCGCGAGACTGCCCGGCGCGGATGCCCCGGACACGGCCATCACCGCGGGGCTCGGCACGGGCGTCGCGACCGTCGCGCTCGGGCGGGCAGGAGATGTGGGGGCCGCCGACGTCGTCGCGGCCCACGCGGCCGTCCACGCGGCGGGGGGCACATCGGTGCTGCGCGACCGCCCACCCGGCCTCGACGCGCCGGCATGGGGTCCGCCGCCGTCCGCGATCGCCGTGTTGGGTGCGGTGAAGAAGGAGCTCGACCCCGACGGACGCCTGGGCCCCGGCCGATTCGCCCCGTGGTTCGACGCATCCGAGGATGGGATCTCGTGACTTCCTCCCCATGCCTCGATGCGGGGATTCCCCATCCTCACCGGGGGAGTCTTCCTGCTTCGTGGGAGGCTGCCCGTCGGTTGCCCGGCCCGGTCTCACGTCGCCTCCACAGCGTTTGCGGGTTTCATCGCGATGCCCGCCGATGTCGCGCCGGGCGAGCAGGCACCGAGCACCCGCGGCGCCGGCGAACCGCGCGGCGGCCGCGAAGCTGCGCCGCCCGGAAGCCCCAGTCCTCGGTCAGCACGACTGCAAGGCCGATCATCAGCGCCGCCGTCAGCGCCCCGGCCAGGAACTCGATCATGCGATCTACCGGACCTCCGACAGCACCGGTGACATGGGACCCGCCGCCTGCGGCCAGACCGCCGCGATGCAGGGAAGCAGCACCACCGCGGCCCAGCGCTTGCGGTGGAGCGCGAGCTCGCCGCGCACTCACCGCCCGATCACGACCGCGAGGACCAACCCGGCCAGCACGCATAAGCCGACGAACACCGTCGACACGATCGCCTCCACAGACGGCCAGACCACCAACGCCAGCACGGTCGCCGCCATCATGTAGATCCCGCCCAGCAACATCCGCCGCTGAAGAACGTGTTCGGGCGTCGCCACCAGTTCCATCCGTACGCCAGTGGGTCGTGGAATGGCTCTCCGTAACTGGTCATGTGCGGAGGGTTCCGTGACACGGT
>JBOHEP010000256.1:0-1839 GCA_050701075.1 Pseudonocardia sp.
AGCGAGGAGGGCGCGCAGGTGCTGCCGTTCCCCTCGCCGTGGGCCCGCCTCGACGGCCCGCAGCAGGACCGACACGGGCGGGACCGCCGCGAGCAGGAACAGCACGGGCCGGACGGTCCGGACGGCCCGCATGCCGGGCAGCCGGGGGGTGCGTGGTGAGCGAGACGTTGACCGACCTGTTCTGCGGGGCCGGCGGGTCGGGTCAGGGCGCCGCGCACGTCCCCGGCCTGGAGCTACGGATGGCGGCGAACCACTGGTGGCGCGCGATCGACACCCACCAGGCCAACTTCCCGACGGTGGATCACGATTGCGCCGACATCTCCCAGGTCGACCCGCGCCGCTACCCGCGCACCACGATCTTGTGGGCGTCCCCGGAGTGCACCAACCACTCCGGGGCCAAGGGCCGCAAGCGCGCCGCGGCCGCCCCGGGTCAGGACGGGCTGTTCGCCGACCCGATGCAGGACCCGTCGGCGGTCCGCAGCCGGGCGACGATGTGGGACGTCCCGCGGTTCGCCGAGCACCACCGCTACCGCGCCGTCGTGGTGGAGAACGTCGTGGAGGCGGCGCGCTGGGAGATGTTCCCCGCCTGGCTGTACGCGATGGAGTGCCTGGGCTATGCCCACCGGGTCGTGTGGGCGAACTCGATGCACTTCCCCGCCCAGACCGCGCCGCGGGCCCCGCAGAGCCGGGACCGGATGTACGTGGTGTTCTGGCGCCGCGGACAGGCCGCGCCCGAGCTGGACCTGCGCCCGGCAGCAGTCTGCGCGGAGTGCGGGCCGGTCCGGGCGCGGCAGGTGTTCAAGCGGACCGACCGGCCGGCGTGGGGCCGCTACCGGCAGCAGTACCTCTACCGCTGCCCCAACACCGCATGCCGGTTCGCCGTGGTGGAGCCCGAGGTGCTTCCGGCCGCGTCGGTGATCGATTGGTCGCGGGTCGGGACCCGGATCGCCGAGCGCGCCGAACCGCTCGCGGACAACACCCTGGACCGGATCCGGGTCGGCCTCGCCCGCTACTGCACCGGGGCCAGTGCCGCCGTGTCGGCGTTGCTGGTGCCCGACGAGGGCCGGACCGGGAAGTACGCCGCCCCGGTGGCGTGGCCCATGCGCACCCAGACCACCCGCAACGAAACCGCGCTGCTCGTCCCGGCGGGCGGGACGTGGAACGACGACGCCGCGCCGGCATCGGCCCCGTTCCGCGCCCGCACCACCCGGGAGGCGGAGGCGTTGGTGGTGCCCTACTACGGCACCGGTGTCGCCCGCCCGGCGTCGGTGCCGCTGGGGACGCAGAGCACGCGGGACCGGTTCGGGGTGGCGTTCATCGCCGAGCTGCGCGGCGGATCGTCCACCGCGCGGGCGATCACCGCGCCGCTGGCGACGGTGACCGCGTCCGGGAACCACCACGGCCTGGTCCAGACCCGAACCGGACCCGTTGACACGTACACGTCAACGGCGGTGCCGGTGGTGGAGGACTGCACGTTCCGGATGCTGGCGCCCGGCGAGATCGCCGCCGCGATGGCATTCGGGCCCGGGTACCGGGTGCTCGGGTCCAAGCGCGACCAGGTCCGCCAGCTCGGCAACGCCGTCACCCCACCCGCCGCGGAGTTCCTGCTCCGCGCCGTCGTCGCGTCCCTCAACGGCGGTGCGTCGTGACCGGCATCGAGTACCGGGCCCAGCTGGCCGTCGTCACCGGGATCGCCACGGTGGGTGTGACCGCCGCGGTCGCGGGCATCGCCGACCACGTCGCCGCCGCCGTCCTGATCGCGGCCGGGCTGGTCTGGATCGCCGTCGCCGTGCTGCGCCGGGAGCGGCGGATCCGCGCCCGCCTGGCCGACCCCCGCAC
>JBOHEP010000257.1:0-1188 GCA_050701075.1 Pseudonocardia sp.
CCGAGCCGGACGACCGCGCGCCGGCCGTCGCCGCTCACGGCGCACACCCGCGCCGCGGGGCCGCTCGCGAGCACGGTGGACGTCCCGTCGCGCAGGTCGACCAGGCAGGCATGCCCGTCGCCGCTACCCTCGGGAAAGATCGTGATGCCGAGCTGGCGCCCGCCGGGTGACCAGGAACCCAGGGTCGCCGCCGCCGCGCCGGGAGCGAGGTCCCGGACGCGGTGGCCGTCCGGGCTGAGCAGCCGCACCTGGGTGCGCTCGCCACCGCCGGGGGCGAGCTGGCAGGCCAGCCACGCACCATCCGGGGACCAGCTGAGCAACCCGACGTCACCGGGGAGGGGGTCGGCCCCGTCGGTGGGCAGCGGGCGATCCGGCTCGATGATCGCGTGCGCGCCGGTGGGGAGCGGCGCCACCCACGCCCGCGGACGTCCGTCGCGGTCGGAGATCCAGGCGAGCCGGGTGCCGTCGGGCGAGGGCACCGGGCTGGTGTAGGCCGTGGAGAACAGACCGGGCACGTGCTCGTCGAGCCGGGCCCGGCGCCGGTCGGTGAAATCCAACTAGACCCCCCTTTCCTGCAGCCACATCTCCAGCAGCGCTACCTGCCACAACGCGTTGGAACCGAGATTGGTCCGGGCCGTGTTCGGATCCGCCAGCATCCGGTCCAGCCAGTCGCCGCGGACCAGGCCCCGAGCTTTGGCGACCGGATCGGTGACGGCGTCGCGCACCCGGTCCAGGAACGGGCCCTCCAGGTGCCGGATCGCCGGTACCGGAAAGTATCCCTTCGGCCGGTCGATGATCTCGTCCGGGACGACGCCGCGGGCCGCCTCCTTGAGCACTCCCTTGCCGCCGTGCGCGAGTTTGAGCCCGGGCGGGCAGGCGGCGGCGAGTTCCACCAGCTCATGATCCAGGAAGGGGACGCGGGCTTCCAGGCCCCAGGCCATCGTCATGTTGTCCACCCGCTTGACCGGGTCGTCGACGAGCATCACGGTGCTGTCCAGGCGCAGCGCGGCGTCCAGCGTCTCGTCCGCGCCCGGTGCGCCGAAGTGCTCGGCGATGAACGCCCGGCTCGGGTCGTGGTCGAGCAGCCACTCGGGCTCGAGGATGGCGGCCAGGGGCGGGTACCAGTCGTACCCGGCGAGCACCTCGTCGGCGCCCTGCCCGGACTGGACCACCCGCACCGACGTCGAG
>JBOHEP010000258.1:0-1080 GCA_050701075.1 Pseudonocardia sp.
GCCTGCCCCGTCAACTACAGGGAGTAAACTTTAAGGAGGTTGCCACTGCATACACGGACAAGGCCATTCGCAAGGCTATGTCACCCATGCCAGATAATCATCTTGAGCTCAATTATTTCAAAATTAAGGTGCATTTTCGATGTGAGCCTTACATCTCACAGTCCAAAAACAAGCACACTAGGAAGCTGCTGGCCTCTTTTCGTACAGGATCACACTGGCTCATGACTTGTAAAGGCAGGCAACGGCAGTTGCCAATTCCATACAACCAGCGTCTATGCCCATCATGCAACCGCCTAGAGGATGAGCAACATGCCATATTTGACTGTTATGATTATGCGGCAGTGCGCTCAAAGTTTATCGACCTTTTTAAGCATGGCACCAATCTTGTGGCTTTCTTCACAAGGAATCCTGTTCACAGGATAGCCCTATTTTTAACCGCATGTCGCTCCATGGCTGACGACAGATGTGCATCTGCGCCTTCGCGCCTGTCATCTCCATGCTCTGATTTCCACTGTGATATGTTCACCAGCAGTTCAGATTTTCTCGATACATATGACTCTGACTGACTTGGTCCTAAGATTTTTGTCATATGACTGATCCCCCATAGGAAGCAGAAACCCTGGCATCCAGTCACTTGGAACAAAACACCTCCTCCTGCGAAGTGTTAACTCCTCCTCTAAGGAGCTGAGGAGAGGGGGTAAGGTGTCCTCGTGTGGCCTAGGGTGCCGGCGCACTAGCCATGCGCTGAGCACCAGATGCAAACCCATGAGAAGATGTATCTGCTGACCACCCTATTCCCCCACAGATGTGGCTGGGCAAAAAGAGGACAGTGCTTTTCCCTGGATATGGCAATCTTCAATGATTGGGCTCAAGGGTTGGGGACTGGTCCCCATGTTGGATGTATGCATTAGGGTTTTTGCAACTTTGGGGGTGCTTTTAAAGAAGTTATGTGATGTAAAAAAAACTTCACATCCAAAACACCTTACATAGTCTGATGGATCTGTGCTAGGTCCCGAACAGGCTTATTCAATCAATCAATCAATGACTGTCACACCTAACCTCCTCACATATAGGGTTTCA
>JBOHEP010000259.1:0-5390 GCA_050701075.1 Pseudonocardia sp.
CGCCCCGTGAACGGGAGGATTCGCATGGCCGACCGCGTGCTCCGTGGCAGCCGGCTCGGGGCTGTCAGCTACGAGACCGATCGCAACCACGACCTGGCGCCGCGGCAGTCGATGCGCTACGCGTGTCCGCGCGACCATGACTTCGAGGTGCCGTTCGCCAACGACGCAGAGGCTCCGCACACCTGGGAGTGCCGCCTGCACGGCAGCATCTCCACACTCATCGACGGTGTCGAGCCCGAGAAGAAGAAGGTCAAGCCACCGCGTACGCATTGGGACATGCTGCTCGAGCGTCGCTCCGTGGCTGATCTCGATGTGCTGCTCACCGAGCGGCTGGATCTGCTTCGCGAGCGTCGGGCCGAGATCGCGTAGGTCCGACCGCTCGGGGAGGACCGAGCCGGGTCAGCTTCTGGCGGCCCGGCTCAGTCGTGTCCGAAACCGCGGGTCAGACGCTCAGGTCCGCATTCGGACCCGTCTCAGCACCGCGTTGTCGCGGCCACCGAGAAGCCTTGCCAGACCCCACCGCGTGACACGCCAGAGCGCCTCCCCGACGATCGCCCTGCTCATCTTCGAGGTGCCGCGCTCCCGCTCGGTGAACGTGATCGGCACCTCATGTACCCGGAACCCGGCCTGCACAGCTCGCCAGGCCACGTCGACCTGGAAGCAGTAGCCCTGAGAAGCCACCTCACTGAGGTCGAGCTCCTCGAGCACCTGCCGCCGGAACGCCCGGTATCCCCCGGTGATGTCCCGGATCGGTACCCCCAACGCGATCCTCGAGTACAGGTTGCCGCCGCGGGAGAGCCATTCGCGGTGCGCCGGCCAGTTCACGACCTCACCGCCCGGCACGTAGCGCGATCCGAGCGCGACGTCGGCGTCGTCCAGGGCCGCGATCAGCGCTGGTAGGTCCTCGGGGGCGTGCGAGCCGTCGGCGTCCATCTCCACCACGATGTCGTGGTCGCCGCGCAGAGCGGTGGCGAAGCCGGCGAGGTAGGCCGCGCCCAGCCCGGCCTTCTCCGTGCGATGCAGGACCCGGATGCGCGGGTCGGCCTCAGCCAGCTCGTCGGCCAGCACGCCCGTGCCGTCGGGGCTGGAGTCATCCACCACGAGGGCGTGCGCCGCCGGCGCCGCGGCGTGCAGCCGCGCCAATACCGGGCCGAGATTCTCCCGCTCGTTGTACGTCGGGATCACCACCAGCACCCGTCCAACGGGCTCAGCCATCGTCTTCCCTTCCAGCCTGGTCCGCCCCCGAACGGGGCCGTCGCGATGGGGCAGACCGACGCGCGGTCGCCCTGTCCGCGAGGATCGCCCACCCGACGGCCAGCACTCCCATGGCGGCCAGCGTCCATTCGGGCACGGACCGCACAAGACCCGCCAGCGTAGTGGTAGTCCGTAGGACCGTTCGCTCGACCAGCACGGCCGGGGTGAACTGCCCGGTACGGTCGCGAACCGAACCGTCCGGTGCGATCATGGCGCTGACTCCGCTGGTGGTGGCGACGACCACCGCGCGGTCGTGCTCCACCGCCCGCACCCGCGACATCGCCAGCTGCTGGTAAGTCATCTCGGACAGGCCGAAGGTGGCGTTGTTGCTCGGCACGGCGAGCACGGTCGCGCCGGCGGCGACGCTGTCGGCGACGAGGTCGTCGAACGCGATCTCCCAGCAGATCGCCACGCCCACCCTCACCCCGGCCGTGTCGACCACCCCTGCTCCGGGTCCGGGCACGAAGTCCCCGGCCCGGTCGGCGTAGCTGGAGAACAGCGAGAAGAACTCGCGATGGGGCAGGTACTCGCCGAACGGCTGCACCCGGCGCTTGTCGGTGCGCCCGACCACCCCGGCGCCGGCTTCCCAGATCAGTACGGAGTTGGTCGCGGTGCGGCCGTCGGGGTTGCGCAGCACCGAGCCGAGGAGCACCGGCACCCCGATCGCGCGGGCCGCCGCGTCGATCCGGGCGGCGGCGTCGAGATTGCGCAGCGGGTCGATGTCGCTGGCGTTCTCCGGCCAGATGACCAGGTCCGGTGCCGGCAGCCGACCGGCGGCGACGTCGGCGGCGAGCTGTTCGGTGACCCGGACGTGGTTGTCGAGGACGGCGCGGCGCTGGGCGTTGAAGTCCAGGCCCAGGCGCGGCACGTTGCCCTGGACGACGGCGATGGTCACCACCCGTTCCGGGGCGCCACCCAGGGGCGGGAGCAGTGCGGCCAGCGGGCCGGTGAGCAGGGCGAGCGCCGCAAGACCGGCCGGAAGGGCCGCCCGGCGCTCGCGACGCACGACCCGGCGGGTGACCTCGGCCAGAGCGAGCCCGGCCAGCACCGTCATGAACGACAGCACAGGCGCCCCGCCGATCGCGGCGACCGGCAGCAGCGGGCCGTCCGGCTGGCCGAACGCCACCCGACCCCAGGGAAAACCGCCGAACGGCACCCGGCTGCGCGCCGCCTCCCCCGCCACCCACACCGCCGCCGCCCACAACGGCGCCCCCGGCAGCCGGGAGACCACCGCCATCCCGGCGGCGGCGAGGCCGAAGAACAGCGCTTCGAGCCCGGCCAGCGCGAGCCACGGCAGGGCGCCGACGTACTCGCCGGTCCACACGAGCAGCGGCAGCAGGTGACCCAGGCCTAACAGCGTTCCCCAGCCCAGCCCGGCGCGTGCCCCGCGGCCGTACAGCACGGCCCCGAGCAGCGCGAACGCCGGCAGCGCCAGCCACCACAGGGTGCGCGGCGGGAAGCTCAGGTACAGCAGCAGCCCGCCGCCGACCGCGCCCGCGAACCGGGCGCCGAACACCAGGCTCGGCCGAGCATGGCGCGGTAGCTCCGGAGCGGGGCCCGCGGTCGACTCGGCGATGGGTAGGGCCACAGCGCCGAGCCTACGGTTGCGTCCGACACTGCCCCGGCAGCGTCCGGACCGAGTGCGGGTGCCGTGAAGCAACGTGTCATCGGCCGCGGCTCGGCCGCGACGTACAGCCGGTTCAGATAGGCGTTGACGATTCGCACCTTGCGGGTGCGGGGACCCCTCCACCTCGGGAAAGCGCAGGTCGCCGCCCACCGATATGTCCCACACGACGTCCACGAACCGGGCCGCGGCGCGGCCACAGCGGTAGCCCGCCCACCTGACGCCAGGACCCGGCGCGCTGCCGCGCTACGCACTGAGAATGTCGACGCCTCCGGCCGACCTGAAGGTGCCGGCCCGCTCGCCGGTGAACAGGTGTGCGTTGCCGAGCCGGTCGAGGGCACCGGGCCCGCCGGTGCGGCGGTACCACTCGTAGCCGTAGGCCGCGGCGAAGTCGGCGGCCGGGACGTCCTCGGGGCCGACCTGGCTGGCGTGCGCGGTGATCGCCTCCCGCTTGCGCTCCAGCGAGTCGGGCCCACCGGTCACCGCCAGGTCGATCTCGGCGGTCACCCGCCCGAAGTCGACGTCCGCCGCGCGGGCCGCACCATGGACCAGGTGCCGGTTGCGGGCGCTGACGTGCAGGTGCTCGCGGTCGACCGTCATCCGGTACGCCGTGGCGCCCACGAGGCGGGCCGCGGTGGCACCGATGTGGTGGGTGGCCCGGTGGTCCGGGTGGCCGTAGATGCCGTGCTCGTCGTCGTGGATCACGGTGTCGGCACCCTCGTCCTGCGCGATGTCGGCGACGCGGCGGGCCAGCGCCGACGGAGCGGCGCCGGTGAGGGCACGCCGGTCGCCGGCGCCGGGCCAACCCGGGAGGCCGGAATCACGGTGCCCGAGCAGCATCAGCCGGGAGACGCCGAGTAGCTCGGCCGACCGCTCGAGCTCAGCGAGCCGCCGCGACGCGACGGTCTCCCCCCGCCGCAGCGGCACCCGCGACTCCCCCAGCTCACCGGCGGTGGCCATGACGAGAACCGTTCGCGCGCCGGCGTCGGCCAGGCGGCGCAGCGTGATGCCGGTGAAGATCGCCTCATCGTCGGGGTGCGCATGGAGGGCGAGGACGGTGTGACCGCGGAGGTCGGGCGTGCAGAGCATGAGGTGATCGCAGACGGTGCGGGGCCACGGGAGCGGCCGGACGGACGGTTGCCGGGGTCAGCTGCGACAGCTGGGACAGCACCCCGGACAGCAACGACCCACGGCGGGGCGGCTGTACCGGTCGATCACGGTGCGCATCATGCCACAACACCGGCGACCGCGGCGACCCGGGAGTCACCGCTCGCCTCGCCCCGTCGCACCGGAGACCGTCGGCTACATCGGGCAACCGTGCATCACCCGTCGGCGAGCGCGTCGAACAGCACCCGTCACTGGCGCACGGTCCGCAGGCAGCGGGGGGGGGGCGATGCTCGACCGCCGCCCGGATCGCCGCCAAAGGGGTCACGGGCGTGACCGGGGAGTCGGAGCCGAGGGTGAGGGCTGACGCCGTGATCGCCGAACGGGAACGCAGAACCGTATCCCCTGCGGCTCCCCGCACCGAAACCCTGATCTTGGCGGGCCGCCACGACTCCTGCGGTGGCGTGACCATCGGTTGGGAACCCCGAACCGCACTCGCCAAGCCCGACGGTTCACAGGAATCGATCAAGCGCCCGCGCGCGCCGGCAGATCGTTGCTGCCATGCGCGCGCGGGGCGCACCTTTCGCCCCCCGGATCCCCGCAACGACCCGGTGCATAGTGGTGCGCAGAGCTGCCCCGTTCACCTCGGCGCATCGGGGTCGCCTCGGTGAGTCCGGCCAGTGCGACGTCGGCAGCGGCGTCACCGATCACCTGGAACCCGGGCCTGTACTCCGGCCAGCGTGCGGGCGACCACGGGCGCACCGACCGCGCCCGCGTCGAGATACCGGTTACCGGTGCGGGTCACCCCGCCCCTCTACCTCCCGAGTGAATCAGTACCCGCGCTTGGGCATGATCACCCAGAGCGCGAGGTAGGCGACGAACTGCGGGCCGGGCAGCACGCAGCTCAACACGAACGCGAGCCGTACGGCGAACGGGCTCCAGCCGAAGCGCTCGGCGATGCCGGCACAGACGCCGGCGATGACCTTCCCGTGTCGCGGGCGGGTCAGGGTCGATGCCACCAAAGGCTCCTTTCAGATCGCGGCGGATCTCGCCGCTGGACTCCACTATCCGCCGGGTGCCGGCGGGACACCCTCGGTGAACGTCCGGAGATGTCCCGGGGTTCCACCGGATAAGGCCCGTTCCGCGCGTCGATGCGGGTCAGATATCCGGTCGGGTGGTTCCTGGTGGTCGAATGTCCGTCTCGGCTCCGGAGCCGGCGTCGGTCACGATCGTCCGCAACGCATAGGCCAGTTCGGGCCCCGTCGGAGCAGATCAGGACCCCTTGGTCTCAGCCGGTGGAAGCAATTGAGCTGGCCAGGAGGTCGGTGAAGACTTCTGCTGGGGTTCGGTAGCCGAGGATACGCCGTGGTCGGTTGTTGAGTTCGCGGGCGACGAGGTCGAGGTAGGT
>JBOHEP010000260.1:0-22345 GCA_050701075.1 Pseudonocardia sp.
AGGTTGAGCACCGGCCGGATGTGCAGGCAGCCGACGCTGGCGTGGCCGTAGAACGACCCGTCGGTGCCGTGGCTGCGCAACAGGTCACGGCCCGGTGTGACGGGTCGGCGAGCCGGTGTGACAGCGCGCCTCGCACCGGCTGCTCCCGCGAGGCGCACCGGCCGGTTCCGGCGGGGGAGTGAGGGTGGGGCCTGCGATGCGGCCCCACCCCGCCCTGCCCCAGATCGAGCTACCCGGGATCGCGGCGGTGACCGCTCTGGCGGCGCCATCGAGTACGCGCCGACACGATCACCTCGCACACCCGATCGACCTGGTCCTCGGTCATCGGCGGCAACGCCAGAACCGCGGACTCGATCGCGCCACGTTCTGCCGCCGACAACCCGACCCCACCCCGCCGCACCCCGCTTGGGGGCGACGACCGCGCGGCCGCCCTGCCCGACATCACCCGACGCGCATCACCGTCGCCGTGCCGGTCCTGCTGCGTGGGCCCGTTCTCCGGCCTGACATCGCCGCTGACGCCCGAACCACCCACGGTCCGACGGGTTCTCCGGCGAGCACGCCCACTGCGGCCCACTGCGGGTCGTTCACACCCGCCATCGATGTCACCTGGTGCGTGACCTCGTCCCGTCTCCGGGTGAGGCTCGCCCAACAATCGCCTCCCTGCACTCGACCGCGAGCGCCCGGCCGGACACCCGCAACGGACCCCCGCGAGCACCGGACAAGTGGCCGGTGAGCGCGCGAGGAACCGACCCCATCAACACCACCGCCGACCACGCAGGTCAACGAAACCGGGGAAACAATTTGCAAAGGTGAACACCCGAGCACCGCCGACCCGGACCAGAGATCAACTACCACGGTAGGGAAGATCGCAAGCACAAGGTTTCGCACCCCCGGCGCGTTGAGAAGGCCCTACAGCGGGGGCAGTCGGGGTTCACATCGGGACCGCTGGCGCCTACGATGAGCTGCCGCGGTCCAGTCGCAACCGGTACCGATCTGAGCGGTACCCCAACTGGACCCCCGATTGGTATCCCAGCTGGTACCCCCACTGGCAACGTCGCCGATGACCGGGACGAGCCGAACCGAGACCCGGCAGCCGCCGCCTCCTGGAGCAGAGCCAGAGGTGGTCGGGTATCCGGCTGACCGGCCCTCCCCGCCCCCCGGCGACGTATGGGTCCACGTTGTTGCCTACGAGGCTGGGACACCGTATGAACCCTCTATAGGCCGCCTGAACAGGGCAAACGCTGGGGGCTAGGGGCACGTTCCAACATGATCCCCAAGGTGATCCCCAACGGCGTGTGCGGCCAGCCGCTCCAGTCAGGGACGTACAAGATCACGAGGGAGGCATACTCGGCTGACATGCAGCATCACTCGCCGGTGAACTCTTTCGCCAGATAGCGAAGAAGTACAATGTCGCCGATCGTCTTGGCTTCGGCCAGCGTCATTCGCTGTGTCGAACTCTGCGCATAGTTCGAGGAATTCAGGAAGTGAGGAGCGCCCTGTTCCCCGACTACGATCGGCGCGATCGCCAGATTGATCTCGTCCACGAGCCCTCGGGAAAGCAGAGCCGTGTGTACGGACCCGCCGCCTTCAACCATGAGGCGCTGAACGCCGCGATCGCCGAGTTCGCCGAGCAGCGCCGACCAGTCGATCATGGCGCCAAGCGACACCACTTCGGCCAGGCCGGTGAGTTCCTCGCGCAGGGCCGGCAGCGAATCATCCGTGGTGTAGACAAGCTTCTCGCCGCCGTGGTGCCAGAAATTGAGTGATTTGTCGAGCTTGCCGCTTGCGCTTACGGTCACCTTCAAGGGGTATTCTGGGAATCCGCGGGCGACGCGTGCGGCCCGCCGCTCGTCGCTGTACACGATAAGGCGCGGATTGTCGGCGCGAATCGTCCCAGCGCCGATCAGTATCGCGTCGGAGTCCGCTCGCACCTGGTCGACTCGATCGAAGTCAGCAGCATTGGAGAGAAGGAGTCGATCAGGGCCCGTGTCGTCGATACATCCGTCGATACTAGTGGCGACACTGAGCAGTACGTACGGTTGGGTCATCGGGGCAGCTCGCCTCAGCTCCTAGATCGTGGGCGGGTGCGCGGCATTCTTGACGGCCGCGCGCAAGATGGCTGCCGCCGCGCTGGTAACAGTGGCTAACTGACCACTCAATCGGTGGAGTTCGGTCAGTGTGCGACCGGATCGGGTGTCGAGTGCAATTCGCAGTGCACAGTTGCCGATATCGATTGCATAGGCGCCGTCACCGGCGGAAGCGTAGGCGTTCGCGGCGCGCGCGAGATAGACGCCCTTGTCGCGGTGGAAGCCCGGCGCGAGGCGGTCGATGGCTTGCATGTAGATCTCCGCAGCGCTGTGATGCTGGCCGAGTTCGCAGAGGCTGGCTGCGCGGTGGACGTCGATGTAGGACTCGTCGAGCCATGTTCCGAGGCCTGACTCGTCTCCACCGTCGTCCTCCGCCTGACCTGCGAGCTCTCTTGCCGATTCGTACAGTCGCTCTGACGCAGTAGCTTGGCCATTGACCGCGTAGGAATGTGCGGTATAGGTGGTGGCGATTGCCGCGAGCCGAGGCGTCGGCGCCGACTTGATGGCCAACTCGCCGATGCCGACACCCATCGTGGGATCTCGCATGTCGCAGGCGAGTTGACTCTTCCTAGCGAGAGTGTACGTAGGCAGTTCCGGCTGCCCGTGCGCATAGGACCAGTCGAGCGCTCGATCGAGCCAGAACTTCGCGAGGGGGTGGTTGCCGAGATCCTGGTACAACCAGGCGTTGAACTCGGCGAAGTGCGCTCGCACTTCGAGTAACGCAACCCGGTCGGCGCCCTGCGTCTCACGGCAGGAGCGACTGGCCGAGGTGATCTGCTGCTCGACCAAAGGGATCACCGAGCGCGGGCCAAAGATGTTGTCGTTGGCAACAAGGGCGCGACGCGCTGCCGTGTAGTAGTCAATCGGCTTGACATCACCGGAAAAGGCAAGGAGATCGTCGAACTCACCGGTCAACGCAGAAGCGGCAACGCCGCTCAGCGACTTCAGGAACATTCGCCGGGTCGCCGTTTCCATCACCTCGTCATCCGGTCGCTCGTCCGCAGAATCTGCTACGCACAGTTGCGCCGCAACGTCCACACTGGACTTGTCGTAAGCGCCGATCGCATCCCTCCGCCTGCGCTTCTTGGCTTCCTCGGCACGTGAACGAATGTGGATGAGTTCGCCGCCGGCACCAAGTGCACGATCTATGGCCACAATCAGATGGTGGGACGGTACGCCACTCTTCTTGACTCGTTCCGCCATCGCGACGTATTGGCGGGTATAGCCGGTTCGCGCGGCGAGCTGACCATGGCTGAGCCCCGCTTCGTGACGGCGTCGACGGATCTCCTGCGACAACTCGGCCAGCGCGGGCTCGACCTGCGCTGCCGCGCCGCCTCCGGCATCGACATGAGCCGGCTCGGCGTCGTCACCGTTCGCCACTGGCTCCCCTTCGACAGTCCGAACACCTGCTACCGGCGGGGGCAACCATGCCGTCGCGGGCATCTGCCCCCATGTTGCACCGTTTCACGATCGTAGCTCCAGACGGTGTCATGACGGTCACCAACCGCGCACCGTTCGCAACCGGGCCAGGGGCGCAGTGATCCCTTCAACACTCGGAGATTGGGCAGCCCAGGGCGTTCCATCTCCGGTCTTCGCGGGCGCCTCCGACCCACCCGCGCCGACCGGTTCCATCGCAACACTGAGCTCCTCGAAGGAGATCGTTCATGGGCCAGCACTCATCCGCGACCGCGGGCCACTCGTCCGTCGTGCTACGGCCCGACTCCGCCAGCGGCAACGGCACGCGGATGCTGCGGCGCCCCCGGGCCCGGCGTCCCGCGGAACACCGCGCGTACCGGTCGACCCTCGCCGCCCGGCTTGGTTGGGGCCGCGCGGCCTACCTGGGTGGTGCGGGCCGGTGACTGCACAAGAGCTACCCGGCGCCGCAACCGGCGCGAGCAGGTCGCGCGACGCGGCCATGGCGTGCATCGACGCCGCCGCCCGCTACCTCGCGAGCGAACCCGACGCGGTGCGCCGCGCGCTCGCGGCTCACCGGCCCAACGAGGACGGGAACTGCGCAGGTTGCGGGAGTCACCCTGGACGCTTTCCCTGCGCGACGGCGGCCAGCGCACGCCGCGCGTTGGAGCTGATCAGCGCCGATCAGCTCGGCCTTGCAGCGGTGCACAAGGCCCGGCGGGTGCAATGAGCGGGCGGGCAAGCGCGGTCGCGGACCTCCGCGACACGGCCACAGCGCGAGTGGTGAGCGCCGTCGCCGGTGCAGTTGCGTCGAGTGGTCCTCAGGCGCGGTTCGACGACCTGCACTCGGCGGTGTACCGCATTCTTCACGATGCGAAGGCCAGCCACCATCTGGTCAAGCCCTACAAGGGCAGCCACACGTCCCCGCTGCCGCACCCGCTGGTCACCGAGGCGGGCGGGCACCTGTTGCTGCACCGGCGCGGCCTGTTCAGCTACACCTCCCACCGCGTCCTCACCGTGCCGCACGCGACAGGAGGCCCGGCGGCGTGCTGGGACACCTACGACCGCTTCCACGAGCCCCGGGTGTCCGTGTCCGAGGCATTGCGCCTCCTGGAGGGCGCCGGGCGACGCGTCGGGGAGTCGTTGACCGACCACGCCGCCTACATCACCGGGCGACACCACGACCTGGGCCACTATCGAGGCGGATCCACCGGCTACGACGACGAGACCCGCGCATTCCTCGCCGCCCACTTCACCGGCCAGGGCATCCCCGCCCACCCCGACGAGGTGCTGATCTTCTGCGGCGGCGCGAAAGGCGCCTTCATCGCCGTCTGCGCCAGCCTCATGTGCACCCATGCCTACGACCGCCTCCGCCACCGAGGCGGACTCGTCCTCGCCCCGCAGGGCTACTACCAAAGCCTGCGTCTCAATACCGGCCATCTTCGGCGGCGACATCACCGTCACCGACCAGCTCACCCCCGCCTCCGTCCGCGACTGGCTCGCCGCCACCATCAGCGTTTCCGGCCGGATCGTGTACGTGCCGCTGGTCAACAACGCCACCGGCGAGGTACTCGACCGGCAACGTGCGATCGTGTGCGGATCGGGATCGGGATCGGGATCGACGACCGCGCGCGCCGTCCCGGCCTGCACCACCCGAACCGACGTCACGCCGTGACCGCACCCGATGTCCAGCACTACGAAGTCGAGTTCGCCGGAGATCCGGTTCCAGCAGTCGTCGTTCGAGGCGAATGTGTGAGGTCAGAGGGATCGCGCAGCGATCTTGTGCACCGAGAAGGGTAACGTCAAGTCTACGAGGTCGTTGGGTCGGGTCGAGGTTGATGCGATCGGCGGGGGTGCCGAGCCTGAGGGCCGACGGACGCCGGGCGGTCGATAGGATCTCGGGGTGCTTCGTCGCCGAGTACCGACCAGCGGGCCGCTGAAGGTGCTGTTCATCGTGCCCGATCTCACCGTGGGCGGGGCCGAACGACATGTGGTCACGTTGCTCCCGGCGATGGATCGGTCACGGTTCGAGCCGTCGGTCGTGTGCATCAACCAGCAGGGCCCCCTGTTCGCGGAGCTGGCGGCCACGGGGGTTCCCGCACGTGCCTTCGACCGGCCCAAGGGTGAGCTCGTCCGCGGACTCGTGAAGCTCGTCGGGCACATCCGCCGCACCCGCCCGGACATGATCATCGCCCGGGGGGCAAACGCCGAGCTGCTCGGCCGGCTCGCCGCGACGATCTGCCGGGTGCCGCGATCGGTGGTGTGGGTGCACAACTGCGGCGAGCTCCAGCCCCGGCGGCGCTCCCGCAGGCTCGCCGACCGGCTGTTGGAGCCGGTGACGAGTGCCTACTTCGGCGTCGCCCACGGGCAGCTCCAGTACCTGTCCGAGGAGCTGGGCTACCCGGTGGCCAAGGTGCGGATCGTGCAGAACGGCGCCGACGTCGCGCGCTTCCCGTTCGTGCCCGTGTCGCCCCGCAACGCCGTGCTGGCCGCTGAGCTCGGCATCGATCCCGGCGACGTCGTTGTGGGGATCGTCGCGGTGCTGCGCCCGGAGAAGGACCACGCCACGTTCCTGCGGGCCGCTCGTCTGGTGCTCGACCAGGTGCCGCGCGCCCGGTTCCTCGTGGTGGGCCGGGGCCGGTTGCTTCCGGACATGACCCGGTTGGCCCAGGAGCTGGGGATCGTCGACCGGGTGATCTTCACCGGTCCGCGCACGGACGTGGCCGACATGTTGGCGATGGTCGACGTGTTCTCGCTGACCTCCTACACGATCGAGTGTTTCCCCATGGCGCTGTTGGAGGCCATGGCGGTGGGCCGCCCCGCTGTGTGCACCGCGGTCGGGGGAATCCCGGAGATGATCGCCGAGGGCGTTACCGGGCACGTGGTGGCACCGCGGGATCCGGTCGCCCTGGCCGCCCGGCTGGTCGAGCTGCTGAACGACCCTGAACGAGCCCGGGAGATGGGCCGCGCCGCACGCGAGCGGTTGGAGTCGCAGTTCAGCCTGGATCGCTCGGTTCGCAACGCCGAGCTGGCGATCGAGGAGACAGTGGGGCGGGTTCGGGCCGCGGTGGGGACGTCACGTTGATCAACGAACGGCCCGGTGCTCCGATCAGGATGAGTCTCGTCATGGACCGCGTCGACGTCGGCGGTGCGGAGGTCCTGCTGCTGAACATGTTCCGGCACCTGGATCCGGCTGTAGTGACGCCCCGGCTGATCTGTTTCAAGCGGCTCGGCGCGTTGGGACCGGAGTTCGAAGCTGCCGGCTTCCCGGTCGAGGTGATCGGCCGCGGTGGGCGTTACGACGTGCGCACGGTGTTCCGGCTGGTCCGTCGCTTCCGCCGGGACACCGATGTGGTCCTGGTCACCCACATGCACCGGGCGCCGTTGACCATCGGTAGGCTCGCCGCCTGGTTGAGCCGGCGGCCGAGCGTGGTGGCGCCGCACGGAATGGACACCGTGACCTTCCGGGGCCGGCGATGCCTGCCTCGCCACGATGTCCAGACGCTGTTCCTCTCCGACGCCATGGTGCTCCTCGCCCCGAGCCAGGGGCGGTACCTGCGCCGCCACGAGGGAGTCAACCGGAATCGACGGAGCAGGATCCGCGAGGTCGTCATCCCCAACGGCGTCCCGCTGCCGCCGCCTGCCACGCCCGCTGACCGCATCGCTGCACGCGTCGAACTGGATCTCGACGAGGACGACCTGGTGGTCGGCATCGTCGCCCGGCTGGAGCTGGTGAAGGCGCATGAGGTCCTCCTCGAGGCGATCGCCAGGCTGGCGCCGGGTCATCCCCGGCTGCGCCTGGTGTGCATCGGCGACGGTGAGCGGGAGGCTGAGCTCGTCACCCTCACCGACGCCCTGGGGATCACCGATCGGGTGCGTTTCGCGGGCCTGCGCCGCGACGTGGCGCGCCTGCTGCCCGGCTTCGACATCGCCTGCCTCACCTCGCGCTTCGAGTGCGCCCCGCTGACCGTGATCGAGGCGATGGCTGCGGGTGTGCCGGTCGTCGTCACCGACGTCGGTGCCGTACGCGACATGGTCACCGACGGCGGGGAGGGCTACCTGGTCGAACCGGGGGACTCCGCCGCGCTGGCCGATCGGATCGAGCTGTTGGCCGCGGATCGGGAGCTCCGGGCCCGGTTGGGTGCGGCCGGGCGGGCCCGCGCGGAGCGGCAGTTCCGGATCGAGGACACCGCCGCGGGCTTCGAGCGACTCCTGGCCTCATTGGTCAGGAGCGACGCGGTGACGTGCGGTTGCTGATTGTTCACCCGAACAGAGGCGGAGACAGTGCGGATCAGTGTTTTCGGGCTGGGCTACGTCGGCTGTGTCTCCGCGGTGTGCCTGGCCGCTCGCGGGCATCAGGTGATCGGCGTCGACGTCAACGAGACGAAGGTGGCGATGATCGTCGACGGCCGGGCGCCCCTGGTCGAGGAGTCGATCGGCGAGCTGACCGCCGAGGTCGTCGGATCCGGTGCGCTGACCGCGACCAGCGACGCGGCAGAGGCGATCGGGCGCAGTGAGATCTCGCTGGTCTGCGTCGGTACCCCGTCCGCGGCGAACGGCAGCCTGGCCACCGTGCACCTCGAACGGGTCGCCGAGCAGATCGGCTCCGCGATAGGGGAGGGGGCGATAGGGAAGGGACCGGGCGGGGAGGGGGCGACAAGGAAGGGGCCGGGCGGGGAGCAGGGCCGTCGGCACACCGTCGTGTTCCGCAGCACGATGTTGCCGGGCACCTGCGAGGAGCTGCTCATCCCCATCCTGGAGCGGGCCTCTGGGTTGCGCGCGGGCCGCGATTTCGGAGTTGCGGTGAACCCGGAGTTCCTCCGCGAGGCAAGCAGCGTGCGCGACTTCCACGATCCCCCCAAGACGGTGGTCGGCGAGCTCGACGAGGCGAGCGGGGACCCCGTGCTGGCCCTGTACGAAGGCCTGCCCGGGCCGGTCTTCCGGGTGCCGATCCGGGTCGCGGAGATGACCAAGTACGTCGACAACGCCTTCCACGGGCTCAAGATCGGCTTTGCGAACGAGGTCGGAGCGGTGTGCGCCGCGCTCGGGCTGGACTCCCACCAGGTGATGGAGATCTTCCTTGCCGACCGCAAGCTCAACATCAGCCCGGCGTACCTGCGTCCGGGCTTCGCGTTCGGCGGTTCCTGCCTGCCCAAGGACCTGCGCGGCCTGGTGTACGCGGCGCGTCGCGCCGACGTGGCGGTACCGATCCTCGCCCACGTCCTGCCCTCCAACGAGGAGCACCTGAGACGGGCGTTCGAGCTGGTCGCGGCCACCGGTCGGCGGCGGGTCGGCGTGTTCGGCCTGTCGTTCAAGCCGGGCACCGACGACCTGCGGGAGAGCCCGCTGGTGGAGCTGTGCGAGCGCCTGATCGGCAAGGGCTACGCGCTACGGGTGCACGACGCCAACGTCTCGCTGTCGCGGTTGATGGGCGCGAACCGGGAGTACATCGAGCAGCACCTGCCGCACCTGCGCGACGTGCTCACCGAGTCGGTGCACGACGTCATGGACCACGCCGAGGTCGTCCTGGTCGGCAGCACCGCCCCGGCGGTCGTGGCCGCCCTCGACGATGCAGGGGATCGGATCGTGATCGATCTGGTCCGGCTACCCGACGCCGAGCAGCGCCGGCAGCAGAAGGGGTATTTCGGTCTTGCCTGGTAAAGCAGTCATCCTCGTCGAGAACCTGTCCGTCCCGTTCGACCGTCGGGTCTGGCAGGAAGCCACCACGCTCCGGGACGCGGGCTGGGAGGTGCACGTGATCTGTCCGCGGGGCAGCAAGCGCGACACCGAGCTCGAGATCATGATCGACGGGGTGCACATCCTGCGCTACGCCTTGCAGGCAGCGACCGGCGGCCCGATCGGTTTCGTCAAGGAGTACGGCACCGCGTTGCTGGCGACCCTGCGGTTGGCGCGGCGGGTGGGTCGGGTCGACGTTGTGCACGCATGCAACCCGCCCGACCTGTTCTTCCTCGTCGCCCTGGTGCTCAAGCTGCGTGGGGCGCGTTTCGTGTTCGACCAGCACGATCTCGTGCCCGAGCTGTACCTGTCGCGGTTCGCGCGCGGCGAGGACTTCCTGTACCGGGCCGTGCGGTTCGTCGAGCGGCTCACCTATCGCGCCGCCGACATCGTCATCTCCACCAACGAGAGCTACCGCGACACCGCGATCTCCCGGGGTGGGATGGCGCCCGACCGGGTGTTCGTCGTGCGCAGCGCACCCGCATTGGACCGTTTCCAGCCGGTGGCACCCGATCCGAGCCTGAAGGCGGGCAAACCGCACCTGCTCGTCTACCTCGGGGTGATGGGGCCCCAGGACGGCATCGACTACGCCCTGCGGTCGCTGAAGGTGCTCCGCGACGACCTCGGCCGTGACGACTGGCGAGCGGTGTTCCTCGGCTCCGGCGACGCCTTCGACGCCATGGTCGCGCTCCGCGACCAGCTCGGACTCACCGACCAGGTGCACTTCACCGGGCGGGTCTCCGACGCCGACCTGCTGCGCCATCTGTCGACCGCGGACGTCTGCCTGGCCCCTGACCCGCTCAACCCGCTCAACGATGTCTCCACGATGAACAAGATCATGGAGTACATGGCGATGGGACGTCCGATGGTGTCGTTCGACCTTCGCGAGGCCCGCGTCTCCGCGGGGGAGGCCGCGTTGTACGCCACGCCGAACTCAGAGACCGAGTTCGCCGGCCTGGTGGCCCGGCTGCTCGATGATCCCCAGGCACGGGATCGCATGGGTGAGATCGGCCGGGCCCGCGTCGAGGGCCCCCTTTCCTGGAAGCATTCGGCGGAGTCGCTGGTCCGTGCCTACACCGCGGCGATCTCCTGACGGGTCCGGCTCCGGCGGACGAGGTCGCGGAGGATCTTGGCGAGGTCGATCTCCGCGCGTTCGGGGTTCATCACCCAGCGGCGGATCTCGAAACGTGGCGTCGACTGCGTGTTCCAGCCGCCCTGGGTGGTGACCGCGTGGTCGTAGCCGCCCCGCTGCGCCGCGGCCAGGGTGTCGGCGTTGTAGTCTGCCTTCATCCCGTTGGGATAGGCGAGCACCGTGATGTCGGTGCCCAGCCCTTCGGCCAGACGACGCCGGGACTCCGCGAGGTCGACGTCCTGGGCCTGCGCGCTCTCCCGGGCGAGGATGCAGTGGTACATCGTGTGCGACCCGATCGCCATGTACTTCTGGAGCTCACGGGCGCCGTCCCAGTCGAGGAACTGCTCCTGGGCGCGGTACTCGCCGGCCGGCTCCAGCAGGGTGACGAGCTCGTCGACCGCCTTCTCCCGATCCTGCCGGTCGCGGCGCTTCAACCTGGCCGAGACGTCCCGGAACGCGCCGCGGCCCGCCGCGGTGTCCGTCAGCGCCCACCGCCGGCCTTCCCACTCCAGCCGGTCGGTGCGGTTCTGGCCGAACGCCCATGCCAACCGCTCCCACCAGGGGACCACCTCGCCGTCGAGGATGCCGGGCACGAGGAAACAGGTGGCCGGGATGTTCAGCCTGCGCAGCAGCGGCCCGGCCAGGGTGAGGTTGTCGCGGTATCCGTCGTCGAAGGTGATCGCCAGTGCGCGCGAGGGCAGCGGCCGGCCTTCGCTCAGGGTGCGCAGGGCCCAGCCGAGCGGCACGATGTTGGTCGCCCGACGCAGGGCGCCCAACTGCCGGGCCAAGCCGCGCGTGCCGACTCCCGGCGCGGAGGGGAAACACCAGCTTCCCTCGACGTTGTGCCAGCCCAACACCATCAAGGTCTTTCCCGCGGTAGCCATGGTCCCCTCGCGATCGCTGCGGCACGCGCCCGACTGCGGTGCGGCAGCGCCGGCCCGAGCGTACCGACCCCGATCAACACCGGATCGAACCGGATCGGGACGGGTAACGTAGATGAAGGTGAAGCGAGAAACCAACCGAAGGGTCGCTTGCGGGCCCGAGCATTGGACCGAAGGGTCGCTTGCGGGCCCGAGCATTGGACCGAGGAGGGATCGCGTTGGGTCGCCCATCGACGTACGCCGTGCGGGCTGTGGGTCTGGCTGCGGTGGTCGGACTGATCGCTGCATGTGGCTCCGAACCACCGCCCCGTTCGGATGACATCCGGTCGGTGCCCTCGGTCCCTGGAAGTCCGGGCCTGTTGTGGGTCGGCGACCTGGAGACGGGTGACCTGTCCCAGTTCGATGACACCCCCTGGAACATCGCCCGCGGAGGGGTGCCCGCCGAGGTCGTGTCGGATCCTCAGTTCGTGCGTGAGGGCCGGTACGCGTTGAAGCTTTCGATCCCCGGCCCGGCGTCGGACGAGGGGACCTGCTGCGACCCGCGCGCCGAGGTCGAGCCCGCCATCCCCGACATCAGGGCTGGCGACGAGCTGTTCTTCAGCTTCTCCACGAAGCTGGCCGACGACTTCCCCGTCGATCGGGCCTGGCAGGTCATCACCCAGTGGAAGGCGAGGGCCGACGGCTCCCCACCGCTGTCGCTCAACGTCGAGAAGGGCCAGTACATGCTCCAGGGTGGGGCGGGCCTTTCCGACGACGGGCCGGAGCCGTTCAAGACGGAGATCGGCCCCGCCGTGACCGGTGAGTGGGTCGACTGGATGGTGCACATCAAGTTCTCGCCCGACCCCGAGGAGGGGTTCGTGGAGGTCTGGCAGGGGGACACGAAGGTCCTGCCGCGGTTCCAGCCGGACACCGGAACGATGTACCCGGCTGAGGAGTCCGGCGAGAAGGCCGAGAGCTACCTCAAGGTGGGTTACTACCGGGAGAGTGACATCGATCAGGCCGGCGCCATCTACTTCGACAGCTGGAAGGTCGGGACCACCCGCGAGGCCGTAGCCTGATCGTTATGGCGCGGCCGAACGTCGCACTCGTGGTCGGCACCCGGCCCGAGGCCGTGAAGATGGCGCCCCTGGTCGACGCCGTGCGCGCGGCCGGCCTGCTCGAGCCGGTCCTGGTGGCCACCGGACAGCATCCGATGCTGGTGGCGCAGGCCCTGGACGCGTTCGGCCTGGCTCCCGACGTCGTGCTGGTGCTGCACCGGCGCAGCGGCGACCAGGCCGAGCTGGTGGCACAGCTGGCGCCCGCGCTGGACGAGGTGATCGTCGAGCGCGAGTCCGCGGCGGTCGTCGTCCAGGGCGACACCACCTCGGCGCTGCTGGGTGGGCTCGTGGCGTTCTGGCGGCAGGTGCCGGTGGTGCACCTCGAAGCGGGTCTGCGCTCAGGTGACCTCGCGGCGCCGTTCCCCGAGGAGGCGAACCGCCGGATCCTCTCGGTGCTGGCCGACCTGCATCTCGCGCCGACCGCTCGGGCGGTGCGCGCGCTCCTGGCCGAGGGCACGCCCGAGGAGAAGGTGCTGCTGGTCGGTAACACGGTGGTGGACGCGGTGCTCCAGGTGGCTGCCACCGCCGGTCCGGGTGCCGACCCTCGGCTGGTCACGATCGAAGGCGAGGTCGCCGCGGGTGCTGCCCGCCTGTTGCTGGTCACCGCACACCGCCGGGAGTCGTGGGGGATCCCCCTCGACCGGGTGTTGGCGGCCGTCGAACAGGTCCTCGCCGATCACCCCGACGTGCGGTGCGTGTTGCCGGCGCACGCCAATCCGGCGGTGCGGGCGCAGGTGGACCGGGTGCTGGGCGCGCACCCCCGGGTAGCGGTGACCGATCCGCTGCCCTACCCGCAGATGTGCCGGCTGCTGGCCCGGTCCGCCCTGGTGCTCAGCGACTCCGGTGGTATCCAGGAGGAGGCGCCCAGCTTCGGTGTTCCGGTGCTGGTGTTGCGGGAGGTGACCGAGCGGATGGAGGCGGTGGAGGGCGGCTGGGCCGAGTTGGTCGGCACCGACTCCGCGCGGATCGTCGCGGCCGCCAAGGAGTCATTGGCCGGAGTGCGCGCCCGGCCGACCGGTGGCAATCCCTTCGGTGACGGTTACGCTGCGCGACGGGCGGCGCAGGGCATCGCCTGGATGCTGGGGCTGGACCTGCGACCGGCGCAGTTCGACACCTGCGCTACGGAGGTTGGACTGCTGGCCGGCGGTCTGATCGGGCGCACCGCTACTTGACCCGGACGGGCGAATCGGTCCGGAGCACCGCGATCTGCTGGGTGGCTGTCAGTAGCGTGCTGTCCAGCGGCGGTGGCCGGCGGTCGAGGGGAGCGGTTGATGTGCTCGGGTACGTGTTCCTCGCGCTGTCCGCGGTCGTCTATGCCGTCGGCATCGTGGCCCAGACCGTCGCTGCGCGCCGCACCGAGATCCGGGACCGGGTGGACCCGGGCCTGCTCGTCCGGTTGGCGACCGACCGGGCCTATCTGTTGGGCTTCAGCAGCCAGGTCGCGGGGTTCGTGCTGACGTTCCTCGCCCGAGCCACGCTGCCGCTGTACCTGGTGCAGGCCGGCGCGTCCTCGGCGGTGGGGTTGGCCGCGGTGATCGGTCTGACCGTACTGGGCTGGAAGGTACGCGCCCTGGAGATCGGTGTGCTCGTGGTCATGGCCGCCGGTCTGCTGCTGCTGGTCGGTGCGGCCGAGCCGTCTACCTCACGTGACCTGCCGACGGCGATGACCGTCGGGTTGGTCGCCATCCTGGTGCTCACCGGGCTCCTCGCGGTGCCGGCCGCCCGGTTGCCGCGGGCGCGTGGCGCGGTGGTCATGGGAGCGCTGGCCGGGGTGGCCTTCGCCGTACTGGCCATCGCGAGCCGGCCGATCGCGAGCGGCCCGCTGCTCGAGCTGCCGTTCGAGCCGCTGGCCTGGCTGATGGTGGTCTCGGCGCTGATCGGGCAGACCCTGCTGGCTGCCGCACTCCAACGAGGTAGCACCACCGCGACCGCCGCGTCGATGGACGCCACGACAGTGGTCCTCGCCTCCCTGGTGGGGCTGGTCGTGCTCGGTGACCAGGTTGCCGCCGGGCGGGTGTGGTGGGTGGTGGCCGGGCTGGTCCTGGTGGTGGGCGGTGTGCTGGCCATGGCCATGGTGTCCCGTGCCGGTGGGGTGTCCGAGGTCGTGTTCGAGACGGCTGGGACGGTCGAGACCACGGGAGTGTTCGAGACCGAGGTGCCCGGCGCCACGCGAGGGCCGCCGAGCGCGCCGCCGGTCGCGCGCACCCCGGCTGCGGCGCCACCGCAGGCCGAGGGCACGGGTTGATGGCAGCCGGGGGAGCGTTGCCCGTCGCGAGCGTCTCGTTGGACCTGGACAACCTCTGGGCCTACCTCAAGACGCACGGCGACCCGGCATGGCAGACCAGGCCGAGCTTCCTGGGTACGGCGGTGCCGCGAATCCTGGAACTGCTCGGCGAGCATGCCCTGACCACCACGGCGTTCGTGGTCGGCACCGACGCCGAGCGGGAGGACGGCGCGAAGGCCGTCGCGGCGTTCGCGGCCGCGGGCCACGAGGTGGCCAACCACTCCTACAGCCACGAACCCTGGCTGCACCGCTACAGCCTCGCCGAGCTCGAGGCCGAGATCGTCCGCACCGAGGAGGCCGTGGTCGCGGCGGGGGCGCCGCGGCCGGTCGGGTTCCGTGGCCCGGGATACAGCGTCACACCGGCGTTGCTGAGGTTGCTCGCCGAGCGCGGGTACCGATACGACGCCACCACCTTGCCGACCTGGGTCGGTCCCCTCGCCCGGATCTACCACAACCGTTGCGTTCCATCCGGGCCTGACTCCGACGCCCGCCGCGACCTGTTCGGGCCGGCGACCGATGCGCTGGCCCCGATCCACCCCTACCGGTGGGCCGACGCGGGCGGGTTGATCGAGCTGCCCGTCACCACGATGCCGCTGCTGCGGGTGCCGATCCACGGCTCCTACCTGCTGCAACTGCACCAGATCTCACCCCGGCTGGCTCGGGCCCACTTCGGTGCGGCGCTGCGGCTGTGTCGGGCACGCGGGCTCGGCCCGTCGCTGTTGCTGCACCCCACCGACGTGCTGGACTGTCGCGAGGCGCCCGGCATGGACTTCTTCCCGGGAATGGCGGTCCCCGGGGGCCAGAAGGTGGCCCTGCTGGGCTGGGTTCTGCACGCGCTGCGGTCGCGTTTCGAGGTGGTCGGTACGGGGGAGCACGTGGCCCGGATCGAGAGTTCCGGCCTTCGGCGGGTGCGTGCGGTCGACGCGATCGGGCACCGGCGATGACCGCGGGTGGCCCGAGAGCGGTGCGGGAGGCCGCGGTCGTCGGGCCGGGTCCGGCCGGCTCAGCGCGTGCGAGGTGGCCCATCCCGGTACTCACCGTGTTGGGGGCGCTGGCGACGGTGGCCCTGGCCTGGCGGGATCTGCGGCCCGCCATCCACGTCGTCGAGCCCACCGCGGCCAACCGTGAGCTGGACCAGCTGCGGGACTTCCGGGATGCCACGTACTTCCCGGTTCAGGAGCTGCTGGCCGGCGGCAACCCGTACCGACCCGACGTCATGCTCGGGTCCTGGCCGGTGGGGCAGATCTTCAAGCTCTATCAGCCCTACCACCTGGTGCTGCACCTGCCGTTCGGTCTGGGCTCTTACGGGCTCGGTGCACTGGCGTTCTCGGTGGTCTCGCTGCTGCTGCTGGTGGTGCTGGCGGTGCTGGGCGCCACCCGGCTGCGCCGATGGGTGCCGGTTCCGGTGCTGACCGCAACCGCGGTGGGGTCAGCTGTGTTGCTGTTCGGTCAGCTCGGCAAGGCGCAGCTGTATGTGGGGCAGATCAACCCGCTCATCGCGGTCGGCACCGCCGGGGCGCTGATCGCTCGTCGAGCTCATCCCGCCTGGGCCTCGGTCGCGCTGGGCGTCGCGTGGATCAAGCCGCAGTTCGGCCTCCCGCTCGCGTTGTTGCTCGCGGCGCGTGGTTCACCCCGGGTGGCGCTGGCCGGTACCGCCGTCGCCGCGGCGGCCAGCCTGCCCGTGGTCGCGCTCCTGGTGGTTCGGGAGGGAGGAGTCGGCGGGTTCTTCGACGCTGTGCGGGCCAACCTGGCATACGCCGGAGAGGTCGGAGCGTTCGACGCATCGAGGTCCTACCGCGTCGATCTGTCGGCCACGGTGTTCCGCGTCACCGGATGGGCCCCACCCGCCGCGGAGCTGGTGACGATGGTGGCGGTGCTCGGGTTGAGCGCGTGGGTGCTGCGCGGGCTGGTCCGACGCGAGCGGACGGGCGGTGATGACGCGCCGGTCGCCGCCGTCCTGGCCGATCTGCTGGTCGGCATGGCCGTCGTGACCGCGATCGTGCACCAGCCCGGCGACCTGTTGGTCACCTTCCCGGCCACGGTGGCCGCGGCCGGTCTGTGGGTCGCGCTGGGGAACCGGACCGGGGCGGCGGTGAGCCGGCCGCTGTTGGGTGCGTCGATCGCGCTGATCAGCGTGCCGTACCTGCACGTCCACCAGGTCGACGACGTGGTGACGACGGTTCTCGGACCAGGGGTGGCGGACGTCATGGACGGTGTGGCCATCGTGGCCGCCTGGGTCGTCGTGCTGATACTGGCGGTCGGGGCCGGCAGGCAGCCCAAGGTGAGAACGGCTACTGGCCTCGCCGGATCGACTACTGAACCCGGAAGAAAGTGATCGTGGTCACCTCGATCCCCGGGTTACGATCAAGCTTGTGATGATCGACACTCACGATTCGGGGGCCGACATGGAACGCGCGGGATGAACGTGGCCGGCGAGGCGAAGATCCGGTCGGATGAGTCGAATGCCCCACCGACGCGCGGCATCGCGCACGTCGTGCTCCCCGCGTTCAACGAGGAGGGTTCGCTCCCGTCGCTGCTGGCCCGGTTGGCCGCGGCGTCGCGGACCGAGCAGCTGATGGTCTGGGTGGTCGATGACGGGTCGTCGGACCGGACCGCCGAGGTGGCCCGGCGCGGGGCGAAGGGTCTCGACGTCACGCTGGTCCAGCACCCGCACAACCTCGGTCTGGGTCAGGCGGTGCGGTCCGGGCTGAGGGCTGCGCTGGGCGCTGCCACCGATGATGACGTCGTGGTGGTGATGGACGCCGACGACACCCACGACCCGGCTCTGATCCGCGCGCTGCATGCAAAGATCGACTCGGGCGCCGACGTGGCGATCTGCTCGCGGTTCGTCCGCGGCGGTGACGACCGCACCGCTCCACCGCTGCGCCGAGCGCTGTCCCGGGGCGCAGCCGTGCTGTTCCGCAAGGTGCTGGCGCTCGATGACGTGCACGACTTCACCAGCGGGTTCCGCGCCTACCGGGTCACCCTGCTGGCGCGCGCCACCGAGCACTGGGGTGAGCGGCTGATCGAGGAGCAGGGTTTCGCGTGCATGGTGGAGCTGTTGCTCAAGCTGCGGCATTGCCGACCGGTGATCGCTGAGGTTCCGCTGGTCCTGCAGTACGACCGCAAGCAGGGTGCGAGCAAGCTGAAGCTGCGTGCGACGATCGTCCAGTACATGAAGCTGCTGCTGCGCGACCGCCTGTCCCCGGCCCCGTACCGCTCCCTGTGACCTCGGTCGAGCCGCACGTCGTCGTCATCGGTGGTGGGATCTCCGGCCTGGCCGCGGCGCACCGGCTCGCCCACGCCGGCGTGCGGACCACCCTGTTGGAGGGAAGCGACCAGCTCGGCGGGTTGGGCACGTTCTTCCGCCACGACGATCAGTGGGTGGAGCGGTTCTACCACTGCGTGATGCCCACCGACGTCCATCTCCTTCCGCTGTTGGACCAGATCGGGATGGGCGGGCAGGTGCGGTGGCGGCCGACCACGATGGGCATGGTCGTGCAGAAGCAGCGGCTACCGTTCAGCTCCGCGTTGGACCTGCTGCGCTTCCGGCCGTTGACACTGCCGCAGCGGGTGCGCTTCGGTCTGGTCTCGGTGATGTTGCGCCGGCTCGGACGCGGCCGGGACCTGGACAACCTGCGCACCGAGGACTGGCTGCGCGGGCTGTACGGGCCGGTGATCTGGGAGCGGATCTTCGTACCAATGTTCGGCTCGAAGTTCGGTCCGGAGTTCGGCGACGTACCCGCGCTGTACCTGTGGCAGCGGCTCGGGCGCGAGAGCAACGTCGCGACGAGGGGTTATCCGATCGGTGGCTACCGGCGCGTGATCGAGGCCCTGCGAGCGAGCATCGAGGGCGCCGGTGGTGCGGTACGCACGGGCGTCCCCGTGCAGGGGGTGCGGGACTCCGGCGACCGGATGCGGGTGCGGTTGGCCGACGGTGCGGTGATCGAGGCCGACCGGGTGGTCTCCACCGTGCCGCTCCCACAGCTCACCGCGCTGGCCGACCCTGCGCTCGCCGCGCGGCTACCTCGTTCCGAGCTGCGTTACCAGGGTGTGGTCAACGCCGTGTTCTTCCTGCGCAGGCCCTTGGACGGGCACTACTGGTCGGCGGTGCTGCACTCGGGCACCGAGTTCGACGGTGTGATCGAGATGTCGGCACTGACCGGGCCGGAGACCTACGGCGGCCGGCACCTGGCCTACGTGATGCACTACACCGACCGGACGTCCGCGCTGTTCACCGAGGACCCGGCGAGCATCCGGGCCCGCTGGACCGACCAGCTGATCGGGCTCTACCGCGACCTCCCGCTGACCCCTGCCGACATCGAGCATGTCGAGGTCTTCACGGCGCCGTTCGTCGAGCCCGTCTACCCGCTCGGGTACGCAGCGCGCAAACCTCTCGCCGAGGTACCGGGTACCCGGGTCGTGCTGGTCACCACCGCGCAGATCTACCCGAACGTCACGAGCTGGAACTCCAGTGTCGGGCTGGCCAACGACGTCGTCGACCACCTGCTCGGACAGATCCGCGGTCCTCGCGTCCGAGCAGGTGATCCGGGGTCGGTGCAGATCACCGGTTGAGGTGGCCGGAGCGGGTCGCGGAACTGGTGATCGTCATCCGGGAACCGCAGGCCGTGCTCGCGGTGGCTTCCCGAGGTTGATCATGCTAGCAGAGCGCCGAGGAGGCCTGCCAAGATCAGCGTTTCGGTGCGGGGAGCCGCCCGGGATGCGGCTCCGTGTTCCCGTTCGGTGATCATGAAGCTGGCGGCGTGATCTTGGTGCTGCACCGATCGTCACGACCGATCGTCACGACCGGTCGTCACGGCGACCGCCGCCGCCCTGGCCGGGCCGGTGACCCGCAGGCCGGAGAACAGCACCTCAGCGGGGCCGTCGCCCGCATCCTCGTCGCGGTAGATGCCCATCTTGAGGTCGTTGTTGTCACTGGTCATCGTCTGGCGGGCAGTCTTCGGCACGGTCTGTTCACCGTTCTCCCAGGCCTCGACGAACCCGGTGTCATGGTCGGCGGAGAACTTCGCGTGCAGCACGTAGTCGGTCCATTCGCCGCGACGGACCGGGCCGATCGTCTGTTCGGGTTCGTCCGTGCCGTCACCGGCGATGTCGACGGTGCCGTCGTCGCTGATGTTGATGGTCAGCGGCGGGGAGCCTCCCTCACCGGCGTGCCACTGCATGACGATGAACCAGTTGCCGGTGGGGTTCTCGAAGTTCTCGGGGAACCTCATCGACCACTCGTACCAACGCTCGTCGCCTTCGCGGGTGTCAGCCTGCTCGTCGTCGCCTGCGGCGACCTCGGATCGTTCGCCGCCGCCGAACTCGGGGATGTCGCCCTTGTGCACGGCGAAGCGAGCCGCGTACCGACCACGGTGCATATCCGGATCCTCGACGATCTGCATGCTGCGGTGTGACCCGTCGACCTCGGTGCAGTCGCCGTTCAGGACCGCCGACTGGCAATGTCCCCACTGGCTGAAGTCGCCGGTCTCGTAGTCGGCGACGAAGATCTCCAGGGGTCCCACCATCACCGGGTCGACCAGCCGAGACCCTCCCGGCAAGCCCGACCCGGGGGGGAGAGTCGGTGGCAGGAGACCTACGGACGGTCGGGAGAACCTGCTTCCACCGGGGTATCGGTCAACGTGGTATCGGTCACCGTGGTATCGGTCACCGTGGTATCGATCGGTCTGGTCCCGGGCACTCCTGACATCCCTGTCCCTGTCGCCTCGATCGACGTCGTCCGCGTCGGGCCGACCCGGGGTGAGCAACGGCGACGTCGTGGTGTGCGCCTGCAGGAGAACCGGGTCGTAACCGATGCCAAGGCCGATCGTCAACAGGCTGGTGGCGGTGACAGCTGTCGAAAGCAGAGCGCGTCGAAGCACGGTATGAGGTCCTTTTCGTCAGTGCGGGGCTGGGCCGTCCGTCGGGTCACGCGCGCCGAACCCGTACCGACAACCCGGCCTATCGGTGTTCCGTACTCGGCCGGAGGGGGTGGCGGCCCGAGCGGGTACCAGGTGGTGGGCTGCGGGGATCCGTTAACTCACTGTGAGTGATATTGATACGGATGAGGCGAGAAGCTGCTGTAGCAACTCATGGGACTAGTGTCGTCTCTTGCGTCAATGGAGGCTAGAGATGAATACGGGGCTAGTATGACTACGTTAAGTGGAACTCGAAAGACGTTGTAGCTCGTTCGAGGTCATCAAATGGGCCTCGCTGCACGGTAGGGCAGTCGCTGCGCGCGACGCATGATGCGGCTCCTCGGGCACCCTCGCCTGCGCCCGAACGGACCGACACGCTCAGTGACCGGCGATCCAGGAAGGACATTCTTTGCGGAGATCAACCGGTGACGCTCACGTGGAGATCAATGATGACGCTCAGCAGAGATCAGCCGGCGACGCTCGCGCATCGGTCATGACGCGCCGCGGGCCTGCGACCGAGCAGCGCGCGTAGCACGTTCAGGGCGAGATTCGGTGCGGACCGCTCGGGGGAGACGATCCAGCGACAGACCTCGTACGGTGGGGTGTCCGCGTCGATCGCCCGGCCTCGGGTCGTCACGGCGTGGGTGTATCCGGCTTCCTGGGCTGCGGCGATAGTGGTGGCGTCGTAGTCGTCGGCCTGCCCGTTCGGGTAGGCGAGCGTGTGCACGGGCACGCCGAGCTGCTGTTGGAGCGTCGCCCGTGACTCCCGGAGATCGTCGCGCTGAACCTGACGGTCCTCGCGGGCGAGGATGGCGTGGCTCATCGTGTGGGAGCCGATCGCGACTCCGGTGCTCACGAGGTCGCGGGCCTCGTCCCAGTTCATGAACAGGTCGCTGGTGCGGTACTCCCCGCGGGGTTGGAGCGCGTCGACGAGACGGTCGACGCGGGCATGGCGGGTGGCGCTGTCGCAGCGCTTGAGGTCGGCCTCGATGATGTTCAGGGCACGGACCCGATCCGCCGGATCGGACAGGCCCAGACGTGCACCGTCGACGTCGACCGAGATGGCCCGGGCAGAGGTGAGCGCCCAGCTCAGTCGCTCCCACCAGGGGTGTACCCGGTGGGACAGGAAGTCGGGAACGAGGTAGACGGTGGCCGGGATCCCGAGCCGGGACAGGATCGGAACCGCTGAGGTGAGGTTGTCCCGGTAGCCGTCGTCGAAGGTGATCGCGACGGCCCGCGGCGGGAGTGGGCGTCGGTGAGTGATGTCGGCCAGGGCCTGATCGAGCGGCACGATGTTGGTCAGCTTCCTCAGTGCCGCCATCTGACGCGCGAAGTTCGCGGCGGGCGGCCGGTCGGCGCGCAACATGGGCCAACGCCAGGTCGGCCCCACATTGTGGTAGCCGAGGACGAGGAGCCGACCGCCCTGCGACCGGGCGGATGCGCGTGGCACGCGTCGTTCACCTCGACCATTCTCGGATGGGGCCCGCCGGACAGGTCCGGCGGGCCCGATTGCAGCAGATCCTACCGCCGTCCCCGCGGCTCAGTACGCTCCGTCGCCCGACAGTCCGGCCCGGATGGTCTTCCAGAGGATCATGGCGTCCATGGCCAGCGTCCAGTTCTCGACATACCGCAGGTCCAGGCGCACCGACTCCTCCCATGAGAGATCACTACGGCCGCTGACCTGCCACAGCCCGGTCATCCCCGGCTTCACGAGGAGCCGGCGGTAGGCATCCCGGGAGAACGCGGTGACCTCCTCGGGCAGCGGCGGGCGTGGACCGACCAGGGACATCGAACCGA
>JBOHEP010000261.1:0-4207 GCA_050701075.1 Pseudonocardia sp.
TACCTGGACGAGACCTCCGACCGGATCGGGACCTCGGTGCACCAGTGGGCGATGGACTCCCACGACGTCGAGGCCATCGCCCACACCCACCGCCCGCCCGTCCCGGTCCCCGAGCAGCGCCACCCCACCACCGCCGAGCACACCGCCACCGCCGACCCGCCGGCCGCCCGCGGGGACGTGCCGCCGGACTACGCGGGCGAACGGGAGAACTGGGAGCAGGTCCGGGGCGGTGACCCGCGCGGCTACGAGCAGATGATGAGCGACGCCGCCGGTGCCCTCACCACCCACCGACCGGATCGGCCGACCGACGTCGAGGGCGAGCGGCGCGAGCAGCTCGTGCGCTGGCACACCGACGACACCACCGGCGGACCCGACCGCGGCGACGACGGGGACGTCATCGGCAGCGACTGGGATGACGAGCCGATGATCTTCGAGGGTCGGCCCTGGTGATGGACGAGAACACGAACGCCGCACACACCGACGGACCCGCCGCCGACACCACCCCCGCCCCGGGCGACGCCGCCGCACCGGCGCCCGTGGGAGCCGGGCGGGGCCCGCGGGTCGCCGACGACCAGGTCCGGGCGATCGCAAAGGCGGTGGACCGCAACGCACGCAAGACCACCGAGCTGAACGAGCAGGTCCGACGGCTCGCCGACGACGTCGCCCGGCTGGTCGCACTGGTCACCACCCCGGCGTTGATCCCCGCGCCCGCGCCCGCCCGCACCCCGGGCAATCCCGCTGAACCCCGCCCGCCAAATGCGAGCGACCCGCCGGAGGACGACCCCGCCGCGCCCGACGACGCCGAGGGCGGGGAGGCGGTGGTGTGGTCGTGGCTGCTGGTCTCCGACCCGGAGCTGGCTGTCACGGTGCTGGCCGACCTGGTGGAGTGGCTCGACCGGGTGTATCTGCGGTTCCCGAACGCAGAGTTGGGCGCGTGCTGGTTGTGGCACCCGCACGTGATCGAGGAACTGTTGTGGCTGCGCTGCGCGCACGCCGACGCCTACGGCCCCGAGACCGGGTCGTGGCTGCGGGCGGGGGACTGGCACGACCGCCAGCGCCCCGGCGTGGTCCGTCGGGTCCGTGAGGCGCTGGGCAAGTGTGACCTGTCGCTGCACGCGCCGGGCCGCCCGCACGGGCATGCCCTCGCGGTTGCACCGCTGGTCGCGCACGCTGCCCGGATCGCGCAGCTGTGGGCCACCGCCAGCACCCGGCCGGAGCCCACGGCGGCCCAGCTCACCGAGGCCGCCGACTACGCCACCGCCCTGCATCGGAGGACCCGGTGACCGGGCCGTGCGGGCTGTCCGAGCCGTGCCCGACGTCCGCCGTGGTGTCGGGCGCGGCCGGGCCCTCCGCGCTCGACAGCGACGTCGAGGTGCGGCCGTGCGCGATCCCCGGTTGCGGGCGGCCGCATCTGGCCCGCGGTTGGTGTCGCCCGCACTACGTGCGCTGGCAGCGCCACGGCGACCCGCTCGCCGAGGTCCCGATCCGCGAGCGCGCCCGAGCGAACGGCGGCCCGTCGGCGTGGTCGGTGCTACGCCAGGTCCGCGCCGAACGCGGCTCCGCCGCCGCCCGACCCTGCGCGGGCTGCGGTGGGGCGGCGGCCGTGTGGTCCTACGACGGCACCGACCCCGACGAGCGCACCCTGCCCCGCCGCTCAACGGTTCCCAGCGCCCCCGACGACCCGCACGCCGACGTCGGGGGTGGGTCAGGGCCGCAGCGGCGCTACAGCCTCGATCCGGCCCGGTACCGGCCGCTGTGCCGGTTCTGCCACCGCCGCGCGGTGCTTGACCGCGCCGCCCCGGTGCCCGAGCCCGCCCGTCCGGTCCCGGCGATGGACACCGACCGAGCGGCCCGCCTCTACGCGGCCGGGGCCAGCGCCGCCGGGATCGCCGGGCTCCTGCACGTCAGCCCCGACGCCGTCCTGCGCGCCCTCCGGTCGCGCGGCTTCACCATTCGCGCCGCGCATTCCAACGACTCCGACCCATTCCCTCGTGCTACTCGACACACACGTCGCCACTGATCCGACGACCGCGAGACCGACCCCTGACAGCCGCTCACCCGACCACAGCAACCAGCTCTATCACGACCACTCATCTAATCGCACTCACGACAACCACTCATCAATCCCGACCAGCAAGACACCAGTCCGCACGACACCAGCACCAGACGCGACCACGAGCCACGACCAACTACACAACAACCCAACAGCCAAGCGGACCATTGCATCACGATCCGATGGTGGCTGCGCGGACCCTGCGGGCCCGCGCAGCCGGGGACGCCGCTTCACGGCGAGCGAGGCCGTCGGACCCCGTTCTGGGCCCGGCAGGCGGAGACCGATAGGCCATCGCGAAATCTCACAAGATCAACTAATGCTGCATTTATCGGCAACCATTCACGTGTCAGGAGAACGATTATGTTGTCTATTCGGTCGAGCTACGACGTCGATTATCTGACCGATGCCGTCGCGAAAGGGCGGGAGGGCTACTACACCGGGGCGGTCGCCGCGGGCGAGCCTCCGGGGCGCTGGCACGGCGCCGGGGCGGAGCTGTTGGGGCTGACCGGTGAGGTCGACGCGGAGGTGATGAAGGCGCTCTACACCCACGGTCTGGACCCGCGCAGCGCGGACCTGACCGACCGCGAAGCGTGGGGGTCCGCGGCCCGGTTGGGGAACCCGCCGCGGAACTACCGCGGCGCGGAGGAGATCTACGCCGGGCTGCTGGAGGCGAACCCGAACGCCGGGCCGGAGGAGCGCGGGGAGCTGCGCGCGCAGGCCGCGAAGGCGGCGCGGCAGTCGGTGGCGTTCTACGACGTGACCCTGTCGGCGTCGAAGTCGATAACGTTGCTGTGGGTTGGGTGCGAGCGCGCCGCCAGCGACACCCGTCCGGTGGACGACAGCCCGGAGGCGGCGCAGGCCGCCGCGGAGGAGGCCGCGGCGTGGAAGCACGCGGCGACGGTGGTCGAGGAAGCGATGATCGAGGCCCACCGGGCCGCGCTGGACTTCCTGGCCCAGCACGGCGGGTACGCGCGGCGTGGGCATCACGGCGGTGGAGGCGGGGAGTGGGTGGACGCCCACGAGTTCATCACCGCGCAGTTCCTCCAGCACGACAGCCGCGAGCACGACCCGCACCTGCACGTGCATGGCGCGGTCGCCAACAAGATCCGGTGTGAGGACGGGACGTGGTTGGCGATCGACTCCAACCTGCTCAAGCAGTGGCGCCCGGCCGCCGCCGCGTTGGCCGAACGGATGCTCGAAGCGCGGATCAGCAAGGAGTTGGGGGCGTGGTTCGAGACCCGTCCGGACGGGGTCCGGGAGATCGCCGGTATCGACGCGGACTCGACGGGCATGTTCTCCAAGCGGTCCAACGCGATCACTCCGCGGATGTCGGAGATGATGACCCGGTTCCGGGCCGAGGTCGGACGTGAGCCGACCGCGGCGGAGCGCAGCCGATTGCACGACGAGGCGTTCCAGTCGACCCGGGCGGGGAAGGTGTTCGGCGGGGAGACCCGCGAGGGGCAGCTCGCCCGCTGGGCCGACGAGCACGCCGAGAAGTTGGGGGTGCACCTGAGCGACGTCGCCCGTGCCGCTCTTGCGCCCCGTGACGGCGCGACCGCAGACACCTGGTCGGAGCGTGACGTGCTCACCCGCGCGCTCGCCGACGTCGAGGCGGCCAAGCAGTCCTGGAGCCGCCCCGAGTTGACGTTCGCGATCTCCCAGGCGCTCCCGGCGAATCTCGGCATCGACCCCGAGCAGTTCCCCGCGCTGCTCGACGGCCTCACGGACAAGGCGCTGACCCTGGCTCGGCACCTCAACCCGCATGACGGCCCCGCCGAGCTGGACGCCCGGTTCTACCGGGCGGACGGGACCTCGACGTTCACCCGCCCGGAGTCGCAGCGCTACGCCACCGACAACCAGCTGCTCGGCGAGGCCGAGCTGCGCGCCGCTGCCGTGCGGCGCGGTGCGCCGGCGTGGACGGTCGAGCAGGCCGCACAGGTTGTGGACCGGTTCGCCGACGCGGGGCGCCCGCTGGGCGTCGACCAGGCCGCCGCGCTGACCGGGATCCTCACCTCGGGCGCCGCGGTGGAGGTGCTCGCCGCCCCGGCCGGGACCGGGAAGTCGTTCCTCGTCGGCGCGCTCGCCGAGGCGTGGCCGACGAAGGGCCAGCCACTCCCGCTCCCGCTGCCGGGCGACGCGGACCCGGCCGGGCCC
>JBOHEP010000262.1:0-1286 GCA_050701075.1 Pseudonocardia sp.
GCCCGCGAGCGCGGTGTGACGACCGCCCGGCTCGTGTCGGCCGCGGGCGAGATCGCCGGCGAGCGCCTCGCAATATCCCTGACCGCCGCCGCCGCGGAGCGTGACGCCGCGGTCGCCGCTCGCGACACCCGGGAACGTGCGCTCGGTGAGGCCCGCGCCACCGCCGGGCGGCTCACCGGGCTGCACGAGAAACTTACCGACGCCGTGCACCGGGACGAGGTGCTGCGCGCCCAGGCCCGGATCCGGCTGGAGCAGCTCGCCTCCGCGGTGCTCGACCAGCACGGGATCAGCGTCGAGGACCTCGTCGCCGAGTACGGCCCCAAGGTGCCCGTCCCGGCGTCGGCGGCCGATGTGGCCGAGTGCGAGGCGGCCCAGGAGCGGGGGGAACACGTGGTCGCCGTGCCTGCCGGCGAGCGGGGGGCCGCGCGCTCTGGTGAGCGGCGGAAGTCCGCGCCCCCTGGTGAGGGGGCGTCCACGCCCTCCGGCGAGCGGGAACCGCCAGCCCCGACGCCGTATGACCGGGCCACCCAGGAACGCCGGGTGAAGCGTGCGGAGTCCGACCTTGCGCTGCTGGGCCGGGTCAACCCGCTGGCGGTGGAGGAGTTCGCGGCGCTGGAGGAGCGCTACCGGTTCCTGTCCACGCAGCTCGAGGACCTCAAGAACACCCGGCGGGACCTGCTCACCGTTGTCCGCGAGGTCGACGACAAGATCCTCGAGGTGTTCGCCGCCGCCTTCGCGGATGTGGCCGCTGAGTTCGAGATCGTCTTCGAGACGCTGTTCCCCGGCGGTGCAGGCCGGCTGGTGCTCACCGATGCCGACGACATGCTGACCACCGGAATCGAGGTGGAGGCTCGCCCCCCCGGCAAGAAGATCAAGCGGCTCTCGCTGTTGTCCGGCGGCGAGCGCTCGCTCACCGCGGTCGCGTTGCTCGTTGCGATCTTCCGGGCTCGGCCGTCGCCGTTCTACGTGCTCGACGAGATCGAGGCCGCGCTCGACGACGTCAACCTGCGACGACTCATCTCGCTGCTGGAGGAGCTGCGGTCGGCGAGCCAGCTGATCGTGATCACCCACCAGAAGCCGACGATGGAGGTCGCCGACGTCCTCTACGGCGTGGCGATGCGTGGCGACGGAATAACAACGGTCATCTCCCAACGCCTCCGCCCGGCGTCCTGACACGCGACTGGGCCGGCCCCGGCCGGTGATCTGCGCAACGTTCGTTCGTCCTCAGGGGAGCGGGAGCGGGAGCCGACGGAAGCGGGGGCGGGCGGCGGGAGCGGGACGGGGCG
>JBOHEP010000263.1:0-18993 GCA_050701075.1 Pseudonocardia sp.
GCAGCTCCCAGCGCCCGACTAGCCCACGACCTCAAACGCATCAAGGAGCAAACGGCGTCAGCGGGCGACCACCCCCATTTTCAGCCCGGAACGGGCCACCCGCCAGGGGGAACGGAGACTAGCCTGACGACCCGCACCGGCTTGTCCTTACCCGCCCTGCGGGGCAGGCAGGGCGATCGGACGATGTACCTGGTGCTGCCGACGAACAACGTGTTGAACACGTTCTTCACGACGGAGATGGAGCCGGTGGACGACCGGTCCCAGCGTCAGCTCGACCCCAAGCACGCCAGGAAGATCGGCGACTACATCGTCGCGAACCCGACGGAGTACGCGTTGGGGGCAATCACGTACGCGGTGGACCAGGAGGGCGAGTTCGAGCCGTTCGAGGAGGGCGCGGACATCGGCGTGCTCCATCTGCCGCTCAGCGCCCGGCTCCGCTCGGTCGACGGTCAACACCGGCGTCGGGGGATCAAGGAGGCGATTGACGTGATCGCCGAGATGGGCGAGGAGCACACCGCACTGTTGATCTACGTGGAGTCTCGTCTGGACAAGCGCAAGCAGATGTTCAGCGACATGAACAACACCGCGCGCGTGGTGTCCAAGGCGATCAACGTCGCGTTCGACAGCCGGGACCCGTTCGCGCGTGCGGTGAACGCGTTGGTGGAGTCGCACCCGCTGCTCGTTGGACGGGTCGAGACCGAGGCGACGCGGGTGCGGGCGGGCAGCAACGCCCTCTACACGCTCGGGGCACTGCACGACGCTGTGAAGCGGCTGTTCGTCGGCCAGGCGGGCCGGGTTCGTCAGCCCGACCAGTTCAGCGAGGACGACATCCACGACCGCTCGGTGCAGTTCTTCGACCTCCTGCGCGACGCCCGGGCCGAGTTCGGCCAGGCAACGGACGAGCACGCGCTCGACGAACTGCGCAGCCGCAACATCCTGTTCTCCTCGACCACGTTGCGGGTCATCGCCGGCGCCGTGCACGAGCACATCCGGCGCGCCGGGAACGCCGATCCGGAGACGGTGTTCAAGCAGCTGGTGGAGCCTCTCGCCGGTGTCGACTTCTCGCCCGAGGCGCCCCTGTGGCGCGACAGCGGGTTCGTCACCCTCGGCCGGACCACCCCGAACGCCCGCGCTCAGGAGATCCGCGAGGCCACGCGGACGCTGGCCGAGCACCTCACCGATGCCGCGTGACCGCCCACCGGAACACCAGGGAGAACCTGACCATGGCAACTGCGGGGATCGTCCGTCGTGCACTGGCGGCGGCGACGGTCGCCGACGTGCAAGAGCTGCAGCAGCACCTCGCCGCAGCCCTCGGCGGCCGGCACGAGCGGCCGCTGGGTGACCGGTGGAACAACCACGGTCTGATGGGCCAGTCCGGCAGTTTCGACCTCAAGCTGATCGAGCAACTCACGAACATGCAGGACGCCGTCCTGGAGCGGCTCGCCCTCCACCGGTTCGGTGACGGACCGATCGAGTACGCAACTCCGCACCAGGCCGCCGAGGACCTCCTCCGCGACGTCCCCGCCGAGCAGCGTGACGATCTTGCCCTGGTGAGGTTCGTCGAGTCCGACGGCGACCCCGGTCGGTCGAAGAGGCTGACCGCGGTGTTCCGCGACAAGGGCTGCGGGTTGACCCCGGAGCTCGTGCCGCTCACGATCTTCCAGCTCGGCGGCAAACTCAAGGAGGACCGCCTCTGGCAGCAGGGCGCGTTCGGCATGGGCGGAGCCACGGCCTACCGCAACGCCGACGCGGCGGTGCTGGTCACCCGACGCGACCCCGATCTCCTCGGCCCGGAGAGCCCGACCGCATCACGGTCGCCGCGGTCGAGTGGAAATCGATGGTCAAGGGCCGCAGCGCCTACTACCTCGTCGACCGGCCGTGGAACCGTGCCGGCGACGAAGCGACGCCGTGGTCGTGCCCCGCCTCGGAGTTCCCTGACTTCGAGCCGGGCACGCACCTCTCCCTGGTCTCCTACGGCGTGGACGGCATCCACCGCAAGCGCGAGGGCGACGAGAAGAGCTTCGACACCATCGCCAACACCCGGCTCTTCGACCCGGTGATGACGGTGAAGTTCATCAACGAGACGGCCCGGGGCCGAGCCACCCGGCTCAACGGTCTGCGCCGACGTCTCGCAGCCCAGCCCGAGGACTACATCCCGTCCGACGACTGGCTCGTCCCGTTCGGCCTCAGCGGCTGCACCTACCAGCTGCCGATCTCCTACCACCTGTTCAACAAGCGAGGCGAGGCCGGTGAGCGACGCAAGTTCGTCGCGCACGACCACGCGGTCGTCTTCACCAGCAACGGACAGGTCCACCACCACTGGAACCCCGTCCACTTCCGCGCGAAGACCAAGCTGAAGCAGCTCACCGACCGGATCCTCGTCGTCGTCGAGACCGACGCGCTGCCGATCAACGTCCGCACCGGGCTGTTCACCGCCGACCGCGCCTCGTTGGTCCGCACCGACGCGGCGGTCCGTCTGGAGGAGGCGGTCGCCGAAGCCGTGAACACCTGGGACGAGCTCATCGAGGAGAACAACCAACTGATCCGCGACGCGCTCCGCGGCGGTGACCAGCCCAGCCTCGACATCGCCCGCAAGATCAGCAGACTCCTCGAGGCCCGCGGTTTCAGCCCCGGCGGCGGCCAGGGAACGAGTGGCGGTAGCGGTGGACAGGGCAACGGCGGCGGCGAGCCGGGCAAGCCGAAGAAGATGGACCTGCGGCCCGACCCGACCTACGTCACCGGGGCGACCAAACGCACGATGCAGATCGGCAAGACCTCCTCGATGACTCTCTACGTCGACGCCGTCGACGAGTTCTGGGAGCCCGGCCGCGGCACACTTGCGGTGGAGACCGACCACACCGAGATCGGCTCCGACGAGATCACCATCAGCAAGGGCCGCAACGGTCGCGTGAAGCTGTTCATCGCCGTGCCCGACTCAGCCGCCCCCGGAACCGAGGAGCTGCGGGTCAACCTGGCCGATTGGCACCGAGTGGCCGGCGGACTGGGACCGACACTCACCCACACCTGCAAGATCGAACTCGTCGAGGAACTCCCCGGCGCCGGCAGCGGCGGCGGCAAGAGCGGCGGCGGGAACAAGGGCAACAGCGGCGCGTCGCCCGGGAGCCTCGTCGCCCTGCAGTGGACGACCGACGAGGCCAAGGAGGGCTGGACAACCACGACCGTCGGGGAGGTCACCGAACTCCCGGCCGTCGACCTGGCAGCAGCGATGCCCGAGTACGCGGAGGTCGCCGCACTGGGAACCCGCCCGATACCGGTCATCCTCCTCAACGCCGACTACCCACCGCTGAAGAACTACCTCCGCGGACGCACCAAGAACCTCATCGACCTCAACCGGCCGAAGGACCAGTACGCCATCGGCGTGGGCGTCGAACTCGCCCTGACCCAACAGGAGATCAAGCGGCGCATCGAGAAGAACGAACCGATCGACGAGGACTGGATCAAGTTCGCCCACCAATCGGCCGCTCAAGCCATCCTCGCGGTCATGCCGGCTGCCGACGAACTTGCCAGCCAGGCCGGCCTCGACGACGCCGACTGAGATCGAACCGGCACCATCGGCACGCCAGCACGACACCGAGTCGGCGCCGTACGCGGCGCCGACTCGTGCTGGCTCCAAACAGCACAGGCCCGTCTACAAACCGAGAACAGCTCTCTCGATCTTGTCTACGACTGTCTGGGCCTCCTCGTGTTCCCAGAAGCGCAGAACAGTCCATCCGAGGCCTCGGAGATGGTGGTCGGTGTCCCTATCGCGTTCATGATTACGGTGCAGCTTCGCCAGCCACCACGCCCGGTTCGCCATCGGAACGGTCGCATGTACCGGACAGGAGTGCCAGAAGCAGCCGTCGACGAACACCGCGACCCGTCGACGGCTGAAGATCATATCCGCGCGACGGCGCGGCATTCCCGGAACCGGCGTATCCACCCGGTAACGCAGACCACGCCTATGCGCCTCACGCCGGACGGCCATCTCGGGCCCGGTGTCGCGGCGCCGGGCCCGGCTCATCTGGGCTGAAACTGTCGGACTCGACGGCACGGGCCCCGGCGCGATCATCCAAGATCCTTCCGTCGCGCATCAATCCCCCGCTCCGCACAAACCTACCCTGGCCGCCGGCGCGCCTAGCTCGAGATCGAACCACTGTTCGATATGATCTGCGAAGATCAAATCCGACAGACGGACAGGACACCCCGATGGACCAGCAGCGCGCTGCGCCCATTACGGTCTCGTTAGTGCCGGCACCCCTTCGCATGATCGACCTGTTCGCTGGTTGCGGGGGTCTCACCAGCGGATTCGTCTCGACGGGCCTGTTCGTACCGGTTGCCGCCGTGGAGCACGACCTCGCCGCCGCTGCCACTTACGCCGCCAACTTCGGCGAGGACCACATTCGCTGGGGTGCGATCGAGGACTGGGTCGTTGATGGAGACCTCCCAGAAGCCGACGTCGTCGTAGGCGGGCCGCCGTGCCAGGGCTTCTCGAACCTGGGCAAGCGCCTCTCCTCGGACCCACGCAACGAGCTCTGGCGTCACTACATGGACACCCTCGTCAGGGTCCAGCCACGGGCTTTCCTGCTGGAGAACGTCGACCGGTTCGGCACCAGCGACCAGTTCCGCGAGCTCGACCGCGAGACCCAGACGGGTGGCCGGCTCCAGGACTACGACATCGATGCCAGAATGGTTCGCGCCACCGACTACGGCTCGGCTCAGCTTCGGCGCCGATTCATCGTCATTGGCACCCACCGCGACCTCGACAAGATCATGATTCCCGACGGCGACACCCCGCGCGAGAACTGGCGCACCGTCGAACAAGCCCTCGACGGTGTCGGCGCCGACGTCGACCCCGACGACCGTGACCTTCCCGCGGCGACTATCGAGTACCATGGCCAGGTCGTCCCCGGCGAGTTCAAGTCGCCCGATCTGCACATCACCCGGTTCTACACGGATACATCGCTCAAGCGTTTCGCTCACATCCCCGAGGGCGGCAACCGCCTCAGCCTGCCCGACGATCTCAAGGCCAGATGTTGGAAAGGGCACGACAGAGGGTCCCTCGACGTGATGGGGCGGCTCCGGTGGGAGCGACCGTCGGTCACGATCCGTACGGAATTCTTCAAACCGGAGAAAGGCCGCTATCTGCACCCGGAGCAGGATCGGGCGATAACGCACCACGAGGCAGCCAGGATCCAAGGGTTCCCGGACGAATTTCTGTGGTGCGGCACGAAGCTCCAGATCGCCCGACAGATCGGTAACGCCGTTCCGGTAGAACTGGCACGTTCTCTCGCTCGGCACATTTCAAGAAGTATCCGGTGAATCGAGCCAGCTCTGCGCCCCGAACGGCGGACAACACCGACCGAAGGACGCTCCAGAGGCGGCGTGCCACGCGGAGGGCCGAACCCGCTCTACGTGAGGTCGGGTCAGCGCTCGACATACGGGCGGAGCATCCAGGCTCCCCTGGATCCGCAGCAAAACGGGGACACCGGGAAGGTGAGGTGCAGTCCCAAGGTGGCCTACGATCTCGAACAGCTTGGCAGCTCCGGGTTTCAGGACCTTGCCGCGAGTCTGGCGGTCGCCGTGTTCGGCCCGGAGATTCAGGTGATGGGCGCCGGGCGCGACGGCGGCCGCGACATGTACCTAGAGGGCACCCACACCTGGACCGATCTCCAGACAGGCGCGGACGGAGACCTGGACGGTAGGCATCAGGACGGAGCTGTCAGGATGGCCGGTCGCGGGGAGCCGGAAACCTGGACCGGATACACCGTACTCCAGGTCAAGCATAAGGACCTTCTCGCGGCCCGTCCGCAGGACAACGCGGCCTGGCTGTGGTCGGAAGTGCGCAAGGAACTCGAACTTTGGATCACGCCTTCCACCGGGCGGAAGAAGACTCCGCGCCAGTTGGTGTTCATCACCAACATCGCGCTGACGCCGACACCGGGGAGCGGCGGACACGACTACCTACGGCAGAAGATCGCCGAGTACGACGCTGCACTGGCCGATCCGTCCAGGGACGTCAACCATCAGGCAGACGCTGCCCGCCGCTGGCGACGGCTGCTGCGGTTGCGACGTATCGAGAAGATCCGATTCTGGGACCGGAACAACCTCACCGCGCTACTCACCGTGCATGCAGGCGTGCGAAAAGCGTTCAAAGCGTTGATGAGCGTGCCGGACGTGCTGGCCGACCTGGCCGCCCTGAGCGGCACACTGCCGGCGCATGAGCTCCAGGACGGGCTGCGCCGGCATGCCCGGTCCGCGCTGCTCAACGACGGGCGGCTGTACTTCGCCGAGGCTGGCGGAGACAGTTCGTCGGTCCAGGTCCACGACGTCGCCGTCGACCTGCCGGTCCTGGCGGCCGACGAATCAGGCAAGGACGGAGCGGACACCGACGGACCGGCCCGTCGGTCGCTGATCAACCTGGTGCTGGACCAAGCCGAACACGTGCTGAAACCAGCGGTTACCACGTGGCCCACCCCGCGACACCTGATCCTCACCGGTGACCCGGGCAACGGCAAGACGACGATCTCACGGTTACTGACACAGGCCTACCGCGCGGCGCTGCTAGGCGAGGCAAGCAACCTGGGCACCGATCACCGCACGGTCATCGACGGCACCGCGCAGGCACTGTCACGATTCGGACGAACGCTGCCCCGGCATCCGCGCTGGCCGATCAGGATCGACTTGGCCGAGTACGCGGAGGAACGCGGACATCTGATCGACGACACCCTGGTGCGGTGGATCGCCGAGAAGGTGAACGCTACGTCCAACACCGGCATCGTGACTCCTCGAGCGATGGCCACCTGGCAGGTGGAGTGGCCGTGGTTCGTCGTGCTCGACGGACTTGACGAGGTCACCGAGCCGAGAGTGCGTGCGACCGTCATCGAGCGGCTCGTCAGCTTCGTCAACGAGGCCGAGGGTGACAACTGCGACGTGTTCGTGCTGCTCACGACGCGCCCATTCGGGTACGTCGAGAACATCTCACCGGCCCAGTTCCGCACCCTGTCCCTCGCCGACCTGACGCCGGTCGAAGCAATCAGCTACGGCACGGCTGTGACAACCCTACGGCTGCGCGACGACGAGGAACGCCGCGACGCGGTGATCAGGCAGCTGCACGACGCCGCGGAGTCAGAGTCCTTCCGGCACCTGCTGCGTACTCCGCTACAGGTGCTCATCCTCACGATCATCATCGACAGCAGCGCCGGCAACCTCGCACCGGACCGGTTCAGCCTGTTCTGGAGCTACTACAACACCGTTTTCACTCGCGAACGCAACAAGCGCACCACGCTACGTGGCCTGCTGCGCGATCACGGACCGCAGATCACCAAGCTCCACGAGCTCGTCGGTTACGAGCTACAACGACGCAGCGAAGACGGTGACCGCTCCTTCGCCGCCCTTACCGAAGACGAGCTGCGCCACATCATCCGCGACATCCTGGCCGATGCCGGACACAAACTCGACGCGGCCGGTGATGACCTGCTCGAGCGCATCTTCACCGCCGCAATGCATCGCCTGGTCCTCATCGCCCCGCGTGGCCGGAACGGGTTCGGCTTCGACGTACGCCCGCTACAGGAACTGAGTGCTGCCCGGCATCTCACGAACGGCGAGTTCGACGACGTCGCCGAACGTTTGCGCCTCATCGTCGCGAGCCCGCACTGGCGCAACACGTGGATCTTCGCCGCTGGTCGCATCTTCGCGCAAGATCAGGACCACCTGTTACCCCGCATCGTCGAGCTCGTCGAAGCAGTCGACGCCACAGCGCCACGACGACTCGGACGCGTTGCGCCGGTCGGTCCACGTCTGGCGCTCGACCTCCTCGACGACGGGATGGCCCGGTCCTGGCCCGTCCACAGCAACCGGCTTCTCGACCTCGGCCTCACCGTGCTGCACGAACCCCGACCGCCGGACCTACCGGCAGTCACGCGCGTGCTGATGCGCTACGCCGACACCGGCCACAGCCAGCGCCGCGCGGTGGCTGACGGCATCCGCACCCTCCTCGCGGGCCCCACGATCACCCGGACCAACGTCGAACGCATGCAGCAGGAGGAGATGAAGGCCGCTGAAGTCCAGGTCCACATCCGGCCGATGACCCGCGGGTTGCGGGTCGTGCGCAAAGACCCGGCATCACGCCTGGCTTGCGACGCCACGGCGGACTGGGACGAGTTCGCCGCCGAGATCGACACTGCTCCCACCGCCGGCCTCGACCGCAACATCCTCGAACGTGCGGCAGCCGTCGTACGGGGCGGCGGGCTGATCGATCCCACGGGACACGAGGCGATCCGTCTCGCCCTAGGCACGACCGAGACGGCACGCGCGCTCGAGGCGGCGCTCGTTCATGTACTCCGTGCAACTCCCATCCTGTTCATAACGCTGCGCGATCATGTGCTGCCTGATGTGCACCGAACGGCTACGATCCTCAGCCCTGGCCAGTAGCTGGAGGCGAGATACTGCGATGGACGCCAGCTACCGTGCCGGCAGGCCGAAGCCTGCTTCCACCACGAGGGTGCCGACAGTAGTGCCCAGGTCAGGCCCGGTCCCAACCTTTGGTGATCCTGCCGGGGGCACGCAGGTCAGAGCATGGGTCGGCTGCTAGTCCGCTCCGATATGGAGCCAACGTGGAGCGAGATGTTCTACGCTGGCTCCACGGCGGGGGCAAACGGCGCCGGGCACGCGGCGAGGTCGAGCAGCTGCCGAGCGGGTCGTTCCGGGGTTCGCGTGTACTCCGGCGTCGACCCGCTCACCAAGAAGCGCCACTACCTGAGCGAGGTCGTCCTGGCCGGCCCGGGGGCATGCCCCGTCCTGGCAGCACGCCCGATACCTCACCACCGGCGACGGCATCACCGAGTTCCTGCCCAACCCGCGTCTGGACCACTGGTTGCGCGATCTCGACCTGCGCGCCCAGGCGCGAGTCCGGGTTCGAGCCGACCGCGACGCCGACCAGCGCGAGCACGTCCTGCCCCGCGCGCAGGGTCTGGACTCCGCCGGACGGGATCTGTGGCTCTACACCGGCCGGCACGCGGCCCTGGCCGCGGCGTGCCGCTGGCTGCGCGAGCCCGGTCACCCGGCCACGCTGGTGGTCACCGGCGACCCGGGCTCGGGGAAGTCGGCACTACTGTCGCGGCTGACCGTGCTCGCCGATCCTCTCCGCCGCGGCCGGGTGCCCGGGTTGCACCTGCTCCCGGACGACACCGTCCCCGGCGCCGGGTCCATCACCCGCTTCGTCCACGCCCGCGGGCTGACGGCCGAGCAGCTGATGGCCGCCCTGTGCGAGGCAACCGGGGCCGAGGACACGACCAGCCCGGGCGGGCTGCTCGCGCAGCTCCGCGACCGGGGCGGCCCACCGGTCGTCGTCGTGGTCGACGCCGTCGATGAGGCGATCGCCGATCCCGCCCGCCGGGCGCACGGCCGGTTCCCGGTCGTCGACGAGGTGCTGGGCCCGCTGATCACCGCCGCGACGCGCACCCCGCTCCGGTTGATGATCGGGACCAGGCGACACCTGCTCGCCGGGCTCGGTGACCCGCACCGGCACACCGGTCTCGCCGAGCTGATCAACCTCGACGACGGCGACTACGCCGACCCGGACAGCGTCCGCCGCTACGTGGAGTCGTGCTTGCTGCGGCTGACCGAGGAATCCGCCTACCGGCATCAGCCCCGCCCCTACCTCGACGCGGTCTGCGACGCGATCTCCGCGGCGGCCGGCCGATCCTTCCTGGTCGCCCTGATCACCGCGCGGAGCCTCGCGCTCACCCCCCAGCTGGTCGACCCGCTCGACCCGCACTGGCGCGCCCGGCTACCCACCGAGGCCGCCGACGCCATGCGCGAGGACCTCGACCGTCGGTTGGGCGACCAGGCACGACGGGCGCGGGACCTGCTGCTGCCGCTCGCCTACGCCCACGGCTCCGGGCTGCCGTGGGAGGACATCTGGCCGACGCTCGCCCGGGCACTGAGCGACCGGTCCTACACCAACGCCGATCTGGACTGGCTCATCGACAACGCCGGCTACTACATCACCGAAGCCACCTCCGACGACGGGCGCCGCTCGGTCTACCGGCTCTACCACGAATCGCTGGCCGAGCACCTCAAGGCGACCCGCGACAATGCCGTCGCCGACGAAGCCGTCATCGTCGACACACTGACCATGCACACGCCGCCGCTCGCCGACGGCCACCCCGACTGGGACCACAGCCATCCCTACCTCCGCGCCAACCTGGCCACCCACGCCGCCAACGGCGACCGGCTCGGCAACCTGCTCACGGACCCGAGGTTCATGCTCACCGCGGATCCGCCGCAGCTGATGGCCGCCCTGCCGGCGGCTGACGGTGTCGGCAGTGTCGCCGCAGCCGACGCGTACCGGCGGGCGGCACCCCGACTGCGCGCGCGACCGGCCGAGCACGGCGCCGCGTACCTGCAGCTCGCGGCTCGCTGCGGCCGGGCACCCGGCCTAGCCGACACCATCACGAACCGGCAGCTGCCGGTGGCCTGGACCACCCCCTGGGCATCGTGGCGGCTCCAACGATCACATCTGACCGCATCAGGCCACACCGGCCCGGTGACGGGGGTGGCGTTCGGGCAGCTCGACGGCCGCCCGGTGGTCGTGTCCGGCTCCGACGACCAGACGGTGCGGGTGTGGGACGCCGCCACCGGCACCCCGGTCGGGCGACCGCCGGCGGACCGAAGCCGACCGGTCCTCATCCCTGACTGCATCGACCTGGCCTCCGCCGTCGCCTCCGTCGACGTGGACCCGGCCGGGCAGGTCATCTGTGGTGCCGAGCTGGGTATCGTTTGCCTCCGCCTGCCCGCGCGACACTGACCGCCCGACCGAGACGGCCGGCATCTTGGTGTCATCGGCCTGGCGGACGTCGACCCTGCACAGCTCGACCTGCGGAAACTGTCGTACCTCCGGTGCACACTGCAGGCCATGTCGAGGCTGCGGGGTGTGCCGGAGTGGGTTCGGCCGGCGCTGTACGCCGTGGCGGGCACCTCGGAGTTCCTGTTGTGGTTGTTCGGCCGGACGCGGGCGCCGCAAGCGCTCGGCGCGTGGTCGAGCTTGTCGTGGCTGGACGCGGCCGAGGGCGAGCGCACCCCGGGGCCACTGATCCGGCGCGGGCTGCCGACGGAGGTCGCGGCGTGGGCGGATCTGGCCGTCGCCGACGCGGACGCGGACGCGTGCCCGCCGCCGGTGTGGTGGGCCGAGCGCGGCATCGCTGTCCCTGACCGCATGCCGCCCGAGCAGTAGGCCGAGCGGATCGCGAGCCCGTACGAGCGCCACTACGCGCACGGGGTCATGGTCGCGCTGGCATGACTGCTCGGCAGCATCGACGATCCCGCGCTCATGGCCCCCATCCGGGACGGCGACGGCGAGGCCATCCCGCCGGCCACCCGAGAGGAGTACCGGTCGGTGCTCCGGAAGCTGTCGGAGCCGCCCCCGCGCACGACAGGGCAGGGCTTGTCCTCGGCTGGCTGACCGACCGGTCGTTGGACCAGGTCGCTCATCCGACAGGCCGATAGTCGTGATCCTCGCGGGCGAGGGTCATCTCGTCGTTGCGGCCGATCGGCATCGGATGCGTTGAGGTGGTCGGTACTCCAACGGGCGAGTTCAGCGGCCCGATGCTCCTCGGCCTGCTGGTCGGTGGCGTCGCGCGCCTGGATTTCGGCCAGAGCGCGGCTCGCGCGGACGACGGCGTCGGCGGTTTCGTTCGCGGACGGGACCCGTACGACGTCCTCGGCTGTCTGGGTCGGCTCGCGCGCCGCGGTCTCGCGCAAGGGCACTGTTGCGTTGGCGCGGAGGGAGCCGGGTGATCCTGTCGTGGGGGTGGGGTTCAGATGGCGAGAGCGAGTTCTGTGAACGCGGCGGCGAGTAGATGTTGGGGATCGGCGTTGACGCCGAGTTCGTAGTGGCCGCGGCGGAGGTTCTGGACGAAGGCGTGCCCGGTGCTGATCACCCGTGCTGAGCGTAGCTGTTTGAGCCCGCGCATCGGCTCCCATCCCCACTCGCCCGGGCTTATCAGCCGGCTGGCTGATGTCGCCGCGCCCGACAGCCGGCAGGGATCCGTGGCCGACACTCCGGACGGGCTCGACGCAGATTGTCGGTGGCCCGCGCTAACGTGCGCGCAATCGCGAAACGAGAGGTGTCGCTGATGTCAGTCGGTCTACCCGTCGAACACCCCGCCCACGCCGAGGTGCTGACGCTGTACGGTCCGCTGCTCGAGCGGCTGGCCCGCTCGCCCGGTGTCGATCCACGGCGGTCGGCGCTGGTGGACGAGGCGGGCGAGGTGTGGAGCCGGCCGGGTTTCGACACGGTTCTGTCGGAGCCACGCTTGAGCTTCCAGCCGTTCGACTACCAGCTCGCCACGATGCAGACGGTGCTGCGCCGGATGCGTGGGCGCGCGATCCTCGCCGACGAGGTCGGCCTGGGCAAGACGATCGAGGCCGGGCTGGTGCTCTCCGAGCTGCGGATGCGGGGGCTGGCCGACCGGGCGCTCGTCGTCACCCCGGCCGGGCTGGTCGGCCAGTGGCGCGAGGAGCTGGAGCGCAAGTTCGCCTTGCCCACCACCGAGGCCACCCGCGGCGGATGGGAGGCCGGGGACGACCGGCCGGTGGTCCTGGCGTCCCTGGCCGCGGCCCGTCGCGACCCGCTGAAGTCCACCGTCACCGGCGAGCGGTGGGATGTCGTGATCATCGACGAGGCGCACCGGCTGCGCAACCCGGCCAGCGCCTCGGGTCGCCTGGCCCGTGCCCTGCGCACCCGGTACCTGCTGCTGCTCACCGCCACCCCGGTGGAGAACCGGTTGCAGGATCTCTACGAGCTGGTCAATCTCGTCGCGCCGGGCCTGCTCGGCACGGTCACCCAGTTCCGCCGCGCCCACGGCACCGCCGACACCGGCGTGGATGCCCTGCGCGACGTCGCCGCGCTGCGTGCCCGCACCCGGCAGATCATGGTCCGCCACCGGCGCAGCGAGGTCTCGGTCATGCTGCCGCAACGGCTCGCCGAGACGGTGCTGGTCACCCCGTGCGACGCCGAGCGAGCCCTCTACGCCGAGCTCACCATGCGGATCCGCGCCGAGGGCCGCGCGGCGTCGCCGTCGCAGCGCCTGACGCTGCGCAGCCTCACCCGGCTGGCCGGCTCCAGCCCGGCCGCGGTGGCGCCCACCCTGCGCAAGGTCGGCTGGCACGACCTTGCCGAGCGAGCCCAGGCCATCGTCCGACCCCGCAAGATTGACGAGCTGCTGGCCCGGCTGCGCACCCACGTCGAGCGCGGGGAGAAGGTGCTGGTGTTCACCGCGTTCCGGCACACCCTCGACACACTGGCCGCGGAGGTCGCCGCGGCGGGCATCCCCGCAGCCTGCTACCACGGCAGCCTGTCCCGGCGAGAGAAGGACGCCGCGGTCGCGACGTTCTCCGAGGACATACCGGTGCTGCTCTCCACCGAGTCGGCCGGCGAAGGCCGCAACCTGCAGTTCTGTCACGTCATGATCAACATGGATCTGCCGTGGAACCCGATGCAGATCGAACAGCGCCTCGGCCGCCTGCACCGCGTCGGCCAGGAGCATGACGTGCTGCTGGCCAACCTGGTCTCCCGCGGCACGATCGAGGAGCGCATCCTGCGCGTACTGGAGTCGAAGATCAATCTTTTCGAGCTCGTGGTCGGCGAGCTCGACATGATCCTGGGCCGGGTCACCGACGACTTCGACTTCGAGTCCTCGGTGTTCACCGCCTACGTCGCCGCCGAGGACGACGCCGCGTTCGCCGCCTCGCTCGACGACCTCGGCGCCGACCTGGCCCGTGCCCGCACCGATTACCTGCGCACCCGCGGCGCGGTCGACCAACTGGTCGGGGAGGACTGAGGATGGACCCCGGGCTGCGGTTCTGGCTGCGATATGTCGACCACTGCGGCGGGCTCACCGAGCCGGCCACCGACGGCACACTGGTAGTCCTGCCACCGGCGGAGGCCGCGGGGTTCGACCTGCCCGACGAGCTGATCGTCACCTCCGACCCCGACGTCGCCCGCGAGGACGGCGTGGTGCTGCTGACCACCGGTCACCCCGCGTTGATCCGGGCGGCCGACGCCGCATTGACCAGCGGGGACATCGGGATCATCTCGCTCACCGCACCGACCAGTCCGGCGCCGACCATGGCTCAGCTGGAGGACAAGGTCCGCGAGCAGTTCCCGGTGGAGCACGGGCGGATCGACGTCTCCGGGTTACCGGTACGCATCGACCGGCCGGTCCTGCGGGTCGGCGCGCTGGTGACGTACACGGTATCCGCCGAGGAGTGCTACCAGGAGCGGCTGGAGTGCTGGGTCGACGCCGGCTCCGGGCTGCCGCTGGCCGACACCGAGATCGCCCGGCTGCAACGCGCCCCGCGGCCCGACGCTCCCGTGGCCGCGCCACAGCCGATGCTCACCGCCGCCACCGTCGCGCTCGAGCATGCCCATCGCATCCTCGACACCGCGGCCGACCGACGCCGCCAGATCCTGTCGTCCCAGGCATCGGAGGCCCATCAGCAGGAACGTACCCACGCCCGTGCCTACTACGACGACGCGCTGCGGTCCCTGGAGAAACGAAGGGCCACCGCCGACTCCGACCGGGCTGAGCTGCTGGCAGCGCGCGCGGCCAGCACACGAGAGGAGCGCGCCCGGCGGCTGCTGGAGATCGACGAGAAGTACCAGGCCCGCCACGAGATCCGCCCGTTCCGGCTGCACCTGGTGTTGGTCCCGGGTTGGCGGGTGCCGGTCGACGTCCGCCGCGGTCCACGGCGCTACCCGTTCGCCTTCGACTGGCTCCCCGCGCTGGGGGCCTACGCGGCGCAACGCTGCCCGCACTGCGGTGCAGCCGAATCACTGTCGGCGAGCAAAGCACGACTCGGCTGCCTGACCTGCCTGCCCAGTGCGGCACTGCGCGCCGTGCCGGCCTCGGCGTGATTCGCACAGCCGTGGTTGGTCGATCCGCCAGATCTCGACGCGATCGACTATCCGCGTTTCGCCACAGATGATCACTATCCGTGGCAGCGTCGGCATCGGTGATCATCGCGACGCGCGCCTCCCGGTTCACGTCGCTGCATGTCTTCTGCGCGGTGCTCATCGTCGCCATCGCGGCCCGCGCGCTGCTCGTCGACGCGCTGTCCGCGCCCGTCGTGCGCACCGCGGCCACCGTGTTCGTCGCGGTGTGCGTGCAGGCGTTGCCCTTTCTCGTGCTCGGGGTGCTGCTCTCCGGGCTGATCGCCGCGTTCGTCTCTCCCGCCGTCCTGCGCCGGGCGCTGCCCGCCCGCACCGGGGTAGCGGTTCCCGTGGCGGGAGCCGCCGCGATCGTCCTGCCCGGTTGCGAGTGCGCCTCGGTGCCCGTGGCCCGCCGGCTCCTCGGGCAGGGCGTGCCGGACGCGGCGGCGCTCACGTTCATGCTCGCCGCACCCGCGATCAACCCGGTGGTCCTGGTGGCCACCGCGGTCGCGTTTCCCGGCGAGCCGGGGATGGTGGGGGCGCGGTTCCTCGGATCGCTGGCCACGGCGTGCGCGATGGGCTGGCTGTGGCAGCGGGTGGGGCGCGCGGAGTGGATCGCGCACCGGGCTCGGCGCGCAATGCCGGCAGCGGCGGGCGCGGACCGCTGGACCGTTCTCGCCGAGACCGCCCGCCACGATCTCGTCGCCGCCGGTGGGTTCCTCGTGCTGGGCGCGCTCACCGCGGCCACCCTCTCGGTGCTGGTCCCCCCGTCCTGGATGGACGCGCTCGCCGGGCAGCTGGTGCTGGCGGTCGGGGTCATGGCGGTGCTCGCGGTGGCGCTCGCGCTGTGCAGTGAAGCCGACGCGTTCGTCGCGGCGTCGATGTCGGCGCTGCCGCTGCTGCCGCGGCTGGTGTTCCTCGTCGTCGGGCCGGCGGTGGACGTCAAGCTGATCGCGCTGCAGGCCGGCACGTTCGGGCGCGCGTTCGCGGTCCGGTTCGCCCCGGCGACGTTCGTGGTCGCCGTGGGGTGCGCGGTGAGCAGCGGGTTGCTCGTGCTGGGTGCCCGGTGAGGCGCGACACCCAGCACGTGCTGCTCCTGCTGCTCGGCGGGGCGCTGCTGCGGATCGCCGCGGACGATACCTACCTGCGCTACGTACGCCCGTCCCACCGCCCCCTGCTGCTCGCAGCCGGCGCGGTGATCGTGGCGCTGGCGGTGATTGCGCTCCTGCGTGATGCCCCCGGCACGCCACACCACGCACACGATCACGGCACCGCCGAGCGGCACGTCCCGTGGCTGTTGCTGGCCCCGGTGCTGGTGATCACGCTGGTCGCCCCACCCGCTCTGGGCGCCGACGCGGTGTCCCGGGCCGGCTCTCGCAACGCCGTCATCCCGAGCTCCCACATGTTCGCCCCACTGCCGCCCGACCGGGCGCCGGACATACCCGTCGGGGAGTTCGTCCTGCGCGCGACGGCAGGTCCGGCAGGAGGCCTCGACGGGCGCGAGATCACCCTCACCGGCTTCACGGTGCGGCCAGGCGCCGCTGTCGAGCTCGCTCGGATCACCATCGCCTGCTGCGCCGCCGACGCCCGGCCGAACCGGGTGCGCCTCGCGGGCGACCTGGACGACCCGGCGCCCGACACCTGGCTACGGGTGCGCGGTCGCGTGCAGCCGGGCAGTGCGACTGCCGCGACCGGGTTCGTGCCCGCCCTGACCGTCACCGGGTTCGATGTCGTCGCCGCCCCAGCGGATCCCTACGAGTACTGAGCAACACGGGCACGCCGGCACGGATCCGCGGTGTCCGCCTCCGTGGATCAGGTCGGTGAGTCTGCTGCCGGCCAGATCTCCGCTGCTGAGCGGAGGGTGCACCGTGGTGGATCGGGCACGGGAACCACCGGCGATACTCACCACATGGGATCGCGGACGGTCGGCGTCGAGGAGGAGTTCCTGCTCGTCGACCCGGCGTCGGGTAAACCGCGCGCCGTGTGCACCGCGGTGCTTGCTGCCACGTCCGAACCCGCCGCCGATGGTGGGACGGGGATGACCGGCGAGCTGCAGCGCGAGCAGGTGGAGACGGGCACCCGACCCTGCCAGACGCTCGACGAGCTGGGCGCCGAGCTGCGGTTCACCCGCGCCACCGCAGCTGCCGCAGCCATCGAGGTGGGCGTCGAGCTCGCCCCGCTGGCCACCTCGCCGGTCCCCGTCGAACCGACACTGTCGTCGTCGCGGCGCTACGCGGACATGGCGCGGCGCTTCGGGCTCACCGCGTCCGAGGAGCTCACCTGCGGCTGCCACGTGCACGTGAGCATCGACGACGCGGAGCAGGGGGTGGCCGCGCTCGACCGGATCCGACCCTGGCTCGCGCCGCTGCTCGCTCTGAGCGCCAACTCCCCGTTCTGGCAGGGTAGCGATGCTGGCTACGCGAGCTACCGCAGCCAGGTCTGGGCCCGCTGGCCGTCAGCAGGCCCGTACGGCGTGTTCAGCTCCCCGGCGGGCTACCACGAGGTGGTGGCCGCGATGGTCGGTTCGCAGACCATAGTGGACGAGGGGATGCTCTACTTCGATGCACGCCTGTCCCAGAAACATCCCACCCTCGAGGTGCGGGTTGCCGACGTGTGCCTCGATGTCGACGACGCGGTGCTCATCGCCGCGCTCGCCAGGGCGCTCGTGCAGACGGCGATCGGCGCCTGGCAGTCCGGGACACCGGCCGACCCGGTGCGTACGGAAGTGCTGCGGCTGGCCGCATGGCAGGCCGGCAGGGTCGGTGTGGACGGTTCGCTGCTCGACCCCTCGACGTGGCGACCGGCCCCCGCGGCGGATGTGCTGGACCGGCTGGTCGGACATGTCGCGCCGGCGTTGGAGGACGCGGGCGAGCTCGCCACGGTAAGGGCGCTGCTGGCCGCAGTGGTGCAACGCGGTAACGGGGCGCGGCGCCAGCGCGCGGTGTTCGAGCGCACCGGCGACCTCGCCGCCGTGGTGCGGGCCGTGACCGGCCGGATCTGAGCGCCGTCGGCGCAATTCAACCCGCCCGACCATGGACCGTCAGCACGACGCGGCCGGTTGCGCCCGCACCTTACGCACCCCGAGCGCCACGAGTCCGACCGCGAGCAACCCGAGGACGACGTAGCTCACCGGGCCGAGCCAGCCCTGCACGCTGTCCCAGTTCTCCCCGAGGATCCAGCCCAGGCCGAGGAACAGGGCGTTCCAGATCCCGCTGCCGATCGCGGTGAGCAGCACGAACCAGGTGATCGGCATCCCGGCGACACCGGCAGGCACCGAGACGACGCTGCGGACGAACGGCACGCAGCGACCCAGCAGGACCATCTTCCCGCCGTGGTCGTCGAACAGGCGCCGGCCGCGGTCGAGATCCTTCTGGCCCAGCACCACGAACCAGTGCCGGCCCGCCAGGGTGTGCAACCGGTCGTAGCCGAGCCATTTCCCGAGTCCGTAGAGCAGCACCGCACCGACCACGGAACCGGTCGTGGCCGCGGGCCATACCCAGAACACGTTGAGCGCGCCGATCCGAGCCCGGAACCCGGCCAGCGGCAGGATCACCTCCGACGGGATCGGCGGGATCAGGTTCTCCAGCAGGATCAGAAGCCCGACCCCGGCCGCGCCGAGCCTGTCGACGATCGAGAACACCCAGTCCGCCACGGCTCCAGCATGCCTGAAGCGCCCGCTCCCCGAAGCCGGTGTCGACGCGCGGCCCCGGATCCCACGGCCCTGACGCACTGAACGGCACTTTCGCCCGATAGCCGGTACTGCATGTCCTGCTCCGCCCACGGCCGCCATGCCGGGGCAGGCACCGGCAGGGCCACGCGCCCGGAGTCGCATGGCAGCCACCGAGGCCCCGGTGACCGCCTGCCGCTGCGCCTCCCCGTGGACGCGCCGGACAGGCCGCACTAGCGGGAGTTTCCGGGATATCTCCCGCTGGTGAGACCCTGTTGGCTATTTCTGCGACACGGCTGTCGATCTCCATGGCGTTGATCTTCTTTGCTGGCATGATCTTGACTGTGGTTGGTCTTCTCTCGTTCACGGCCGCAGAATGGAACCTGTCATGTCG
>JBOHEP010000264.1:0-1555 GCA_050701075.1 Pseudonocardia sp.
GGGCGAAGCTCAGAACTTAAGCGCCAGTAAACGGCGGTGGTAACTATAACCATCCTAAGGTAGCGAAATTCCTTGTCGGGTAAGTTCCGACCTGCACGAATGGCGTAACGACTTCTCCACTGTCTCAACCACAGACTCGGCGAAATTGCACTACGAGTAAAGATGCTCGTTACGCGCGGCAGGACGGAAAGACCCCGGGACCTTTACTATAGCTTGGTATTGGTGTTCGGTTCGGCTTGTGTAGGATAGGTGGGAGACTATGAAGCAATCACGCCAGTGATCGTGGAGTCAACGTTGAAATACCACTCTGGTCGAACTGGATGTCTAACCTCGGTCCGTGATCCGGATCAGGGACAGTGCCTGGTGGGTAGTTTAACTGGGGCGGTTGCCTCCCAAAAAGTAACGGAGGCGCCCAAAGGTTCCCTCAACCTGGTTGGCAATCAGGTGGCGAGTGTAAGTGCACAAGGGAGCTTGACTGTGAGAGCGACAGCTCGAGCAGGGACGAAAGTCGGGACTAGTGATCCGGCGGCACATTGTGGAATGGCCGTCGCTCAACGGATAAAAGGTACCTCGGGGATAACAGGCTGATCTTGCCCAAGAGTCCATATCGACGGCATGGTTTGGCACCTCGATGTCGGCTCGTCGCATCCTGGGGCCGGAGTAGGTCCCAAGGGTTGGGCTGTTCGCCCATTAAAGCGGTACGCGAGCTGGGTTTAGAACGTCGCGAGACAGTTCGGTCCCTATCCGCCGCGCGCGTATGGATGTGTGAGTGGGTCTGTCCCTAGTACGAGAGGACCGGGACGGACGAACCTCTGGTATGCCAGTTGTACCGCCAGGTGCATGGCTGGTTAGCTACGTTCGGGACAGATAACCGCTGAAAGCATCTAAGCGGGAAACTGGCCACAAGATGACACATGCCACCACCTTGAGTGGGTAAGACCCCCCGTAGACCACGGGGTTGATAGGCCAGAAATGTAAACACCGTAAGGTGGGTAGTTGACTGGTACTAATCGGTCGAGTGGCTTAACCACACAACCCTCAAACCCGCCACACACCCACAAAACCACTAACGTGATAGTGGATCCACACACCCGTAACACCCAAAGATTTCCCGCCCCGATAGGGGCCGCCCCGATAGGGCGGCCTGGTAGGGGCCGCGGAGACAATTGTTCGGTGGCTATAGCGGGAGGGAAACGCCCGGTCCCATTCCGAACCCGGTAGCTAAGCCTTCCAGCGCCAATGGTACTGCACCCACCAAAGTGCGGAAGAGTAGGACACCACCGAACACACAACAAGAAAGAGGGAAAGCCGTAGTATTTAGCGGCTTTCCCTCTTTCTATTGACGGTAGAATTGTTACCGGTTAACTGAGTAAAGCTATTTCTATTCTAGGCGGCGAGTAATTCAATGAGTTCACTACCGCGCTATACATACTTGGGTCCGGTGGGAACATTCTGCGAGCAAGCATTACGTACACTGCCCGAGGCGGCGAACTCCGAACTCGTTCCCGCCCGTAATGTGCAGCAAGCGCTTGACGGTGTTGCTGAAGGTTTGGTC
>JBOHEP010000265.1:0-10662 GCA_050701075.1 Pseudonocardia sp.
CCGCCAGCGCCCGGATCTCGACGTCGGCATGCTCGGTGGCCCGCATCGCGATGAAGTGTCGCCAGGCGCGGAAGTTGCCGGTGACGACGATGCGCGTCTCGGTGGCGTTGGGCAGGATCGCCCGGGCGGCCTGACGGGCCTGCTTGCGGCGCAGTGTGGCGTTCGGCACGTCGGCGAAGCGGCGTTCCAGCCCGGCGAGCAGCTCCTCGTAGGCCTTGACCGACGCCCCCGCGGCTTCGAGGAACAGGGCATGCAGCTCGGGATCGGCCGCGATGACCTCCGGCTCGACCATGGCCGCGTTCCGCGCGGGCACGTAACGCTGGGAGAGCTGGGAGTAGGAGAAGTGCCGGTGCCGGATCAGCTCGTGGGTGAGCGAGCGCGACACCCCGGTGAGATAGAAACTCACCGACCCGTGCTCGAGCACCGACAGGTGGCCGACTTCGAGGATGTGTCGCAGGTAACCGGCGTTGGTCGCCGTTGCGGGATTCGGCTTGCCCCAGGACTGGTAGCAGGCCCGGCCGGCGAACTCCGCGAGTGCCTGCCCGCCGCCGGCTTCTGTACTCCACGGCACGCCCGCCGGGGTCAGGAACTCGGTCTTGGCTACGAGCTGCACGGTCAGCGGCACGGTCTCCGGCATGACAGGGAGCGTAACCGGACCATTCTCGACGCCACGATGACACTCGATCGACGCTTGACCGGCGCCGCTTATGACGTCATAGTGATGTCATGGACCTCAGTCAGTATGTCACCCAACTGCGGGAGGATCTCACCTCCGCAGCCTCGGCCGGCGACGATCAGACCCGGCGGACCGCCGCCCTGCTCGCCGGTGCCATCGAGCCGGCCGCCCGCCTCGCCATCATGAACGCGCTCGCCGACGTGGCCGCAGAGATCACCGAAGCCCTCGGCGACCGGGTGGTCGACGTTCGCCTCGACGGCCGGGATGTGCGGGTCGCGGTCGGGCCGGGCCCGGATGCGGACCCGCAACCCGAGGAGCCCGACCCCCACGGTCGTCCTTCCTTCCAGGGCTTCACCGGCGCGGACGCCGGGGACATCAGCCGGATCACCCTGCGTCTGGTCGAGCAGATCAAGAGCCAGGCCGAGAAGGCCGCGGCGGCGCAGGGAGTATCGCTCAACTCCTGGGTGGCCCAAGCCGTACAGGGTGCGCTGGGCGGTCACGGCCAGCGCGGCGGTCGGGGAGGCCGAGGAGGTCGGGGGGGGCGCGGCGACATGTTCGGCGGGGACGGACGCGACGGACGCAACCTGCGCGGCTGGGTACAGGGGTGAACGAGATGACCGAGGGGAGCTCCGAACTCGTGCGCCAGCAGAGCTGGCCGGTCGACGCGCCTGCCGAGGTCGAGGTATCCCTCGATCTGGGGCGGGCCCGGATCGAGCTCGAGGACGACATCGGTGAGGTACGGGTCGAGGTGCGGTACGACCCGTCGACGGGCAGCGGTTGGGCCACCCAGGGCTTCAGCAGCCTGATCAACTGGCTGGGTACCGGCCCGGAGTCCGGACTGGGCAGTATCGACGCCGATCTGGCGGTCGAGGCCGTGCGCGCCGCGGAGATCTCGTGGTCGGACGCCGGCAGCCGGCTGGTGGTACGCAACTGCCGGGAGCTCCCGTTGCGACTGGTGCCACTGGTGGTCACCATCTCGGCGCCGACAGGGTCGCGGCTGGCCGTGCGCACCGGATCCGGCGACGTCACCGTCAAGGGGCGGGCCGGCTGGGCGGCGGTGCGGAGCGGGTCGGGCGACGTCACTGTGACCGCCGTCGACGGGGACGCCGATGTGACCACCGGCTCCGGTGACGTCGACCTCGGTGCCGTCACCGGTCGGGCCCGCGTACGCACCGGTTCGGGGCGGATCGCGCTGGCAGCGGCCGGCGGACCGACCGAGATCAAGGCCGGCAGCGGTGACGTGCGGCTGGGCGAGGTGACCGGTGACCTGGGTGTGCGCACCGGCTCGGGCGAGGTCATCGTGGCCGACGCCCGCGCGGGCCGGCTGGACCTGACCACCGGCACCGGCGAGCTGCGGGTGGGTGTGCATCCCGGGGTGGCCGCCGAACTGGACCTGTCGTCGGGCACCGGTCGGACGCGCAGCGAGCTGGACGTGCGCGGGGTGGCACCGGAGCAGGCTCCGCCGCTGCGCGTGCGTGGCCGCACCGGCACCGGCGACGTGTTGGTGACCCGGGCTGCCGTCTCGGTCTGAATCCGCCAGCAGGAGTGGCGGCTGTCGCGCCGGGCGGTCCCCGATCCGGTCCGGCGCTCGACGATGACCGGCCGTTGCAGTCGATCATCGCCTGGCTGCGGTGTTGCGGCATGGGAGGGCCATGGTGAGCGGGGTGGCAAGGTCGCCCCGCTCACCGGCCACCACCGCGTCCAGCTCCAGCCAGCCCGCCATCTCCTGGAGCTCCGCGGCGAGCTCGGCGGTGACCCGCGGGACGTCCACTCCCGGCTCGGCGAATGCGCCGGGCACCCGCAGCACGCCGGCCGTCCGGTCGGCCTTGAGGTCGACCCGCGCGACGAGGGCACCGTCGAGCATGAACGGGAAGACGTAGTAGCCGTACTCGCGCCGTGGCTCGGGAACGTAGATCTCGATGCGGTAGCGGAAGTCGAAGATCCGCATCGTACGCTCGCGCTCCCAGATCAGCGGGTCGAACGGGCAGAGCAGAGCCCGACCGGTGATCTGCCGTGGCACCCGCGCGCCAGGCACCCGGTAGGCGCGATGGCGCCAGCCGCGCACCTCGACCGGCTCCAGCTGCCCGGCCTCCACCAGCTCCGCCACGGCCCGACGGCATCGCTGCGGCCCCAGCCGGTAGTAGTCGCGCAGGTCCGACCCGGTGGCCACACCCAACGCCGTCGCCGCCCGGGTGATCAGCCCGCGGGCCGCGGCGTCGGGATCCATCGGGTGTGCGGCGAGCAAAACCGGCGGCAGGACCCGTTCGGGCAGGTCGTAGAGGCGCTGGAAGTGCAGGCGGCTGCCGGTGGTGAGCTGCCCGGTGCCGAACAGCCATTCGCAGATCCGCTTGACGTCGGAGCGCTCCCACCATGATGCCCCGGGCGGGCGCGGCGCCGCGGCCCCGCGCAGCGCTGCCTCCAGCGTTCCGGCACCGACCGGGCCCAGCTCGCGCACCGCGGCCAGCACATCGTCGACGAGCGCGGCCTCGCGCTCGGCGAGCGTCTCGTAGTGTCGCCACCAGCCCGCGCGTTTGGCCCCGGACAGCAGCAACGGCCAGTCGGCCACCGGCAGCAGGCTCGCCTCGTGTGCCCAGTACTCGACGAGCAGCCGTGGCTGGCGCACCGAGGGTGCCCACGCGGCCTCGTCCACCAGCGCCGGGTCGTACCGCCCCAACCGGCTGAACAGTGGCATGTAGTGCGCCCGCACGGCGACGTTGACCGAATCGAGCTGCAGCAGCTGCACCCGATCGAGGACGCGCACCAGGTGCCGCCGCGTGACCGGGCCGGACGGGCGCGGGTCGGCGAAACCCTGCGCGGCAAGCGCGGCACGGCGGGCCGCGGCCGGCGCCATGGTCTGGAGTGGGGGCGCAAGGATCGTCACGGTGGCGATGTTGCCACGCGGCCCCGACAGTTTCGGGATCGCTCGGCGGCGATCACGAGCACCACCGCGAACAGCACGACCCCGCCGCCGACGAGCTGGAGCACCGAGAACCGCTCCCCCACCACCAGCACCCCGAGCAGCACCGCGATCACCGGGTTGACGTAGGCGTAGGTGGCCACCGTCGAGACCGGCAGCGCGGCGAGTGCGTACGCGTAGGCGCTGAACGCCCCGAGCGTCACGACCACGGACAGGTAGACCCACGCCCACCACGCCATTGGATCGATCCCCGCCACGTCGAGGCGGTCACCTGCGGCGATGCCGACCGTCATCAGGATCATGCCGCCGACCAGCATCTGCACGGCGACCATCGCGAACGGGTTCGGCGGCACCGCGAGCCGCGTCGTCGCGAAGGTGCCCGCGGCCCAGCCGAACCCCGCTAGCAGCACCAGCGGCGGCCCCCACCACGCGCTGCCGACCACCCCGCCCGACGCCCCGGTCGGTCCGACCAGCACCAGCAGCGCGAGTCCGGCGGCACCGACGGCCACCCCGAGCACGGTGGCCCGTCGCGGGCGGTCCCCGGTCAGCGCCCGGAACACCACGATGTAGAGCGGGACGGACGCGATCAGTAGCGCGGCGAGCCCGGAGGCGACGTGCTGCTGGGCGAGCGTGACCAGGCCGTTGCCCCATGCCGGCAGCAACAGCCCGGACAGCGCCGTGGTGCCGAGCTGCGCCGCCGTCATCCGGAACGCGCCCACCCCGGCCACGACGAGCACCACGAGGCCGAGCAGCGCACCACCGACGAGGAACCGTACGCCGCCGAGCAGCAGCGGCGGGACCGTGGGAATGATCAACCGGTTGGCCAGGTACGTCGAGCCCCACAGCACGTAGACGACGCTGAGCGCCACCCACGGCAGGCGTCCGGATCGAGTGGTGGACGGGACGGCGGTGTGGGTCACCCACCCGACGTTGTCATGGCCGACGATCCATGTCGTCCCCTTCCATCCGGTTGTGCTCAACGGACCGCGAGGGCACCGGATGAGCCGCGCCTGTCGACCGTCGGGTAGGCATGCGGGCATGGCCACCGCCGCTGTCCGACCCGCCACCGCCCCGGATGTCGACGAGATCGTCCGCATCCAGGCCGAGACGTGGCGCACCGCGTACGCCGAGCTCATCCCGGCCGCCGCGATCGACCGGCTGACGAGTCCCCCCGCACGGCAGGCCTGGGGGGCCGCGGTGACCGCGGGGGACGGCTACCACGTGCTGCTCGCCACTGAGGGGGACCGGACGGTCGGATTCTGCGCCGCCGCCCTGGCCGCCGAAGTGCCGCGGGTCGGGGAGGTCGGCGAGCCGGGTCGAGAACCGACAGCTCGCCGACCATCCGCCCCGCAGCCGACCGGCAGAGGTGCGACAGGCGAGCCGAGTCGGGCTGAGCCGAGGGATGCCGTCGACCGGCCAGAGGTGCATCTCCGGCACTGGGCCGAGATCGGTGCGCTGCTGGTGGAGCCGCGGTGGGGTCGCCGCGGCCACGGGGGACGGCTGCTGGCCGCGGCAGCCGAGGCGCTGCGCACCGCCGGTGCGATCTACGGGCTCGCCTGGATCCCCGAGACCGACCAGGCCTCACACCGCTTCTACACCCGCGCGGGGTGGGAGCCGGACGGCCAGCTGCGCGTCCTCGACGCCGGCGACCGGGAGCTCAGGGAGATCCGCATCACGGGATCGCTGGAGCTCACACTCCGGTAGCCGGCTCGCCTCACTCCAGGCCCAGCAGGGGCTCCAGGCCGACGGTCAGGCCGGGGCGGTCCAGGACGGCGCGGACGGCCATCAGGACTCCCGGCATGAACGACGCGCGGTCGAACGAGTCGTGGCGGATCGTCAGCGTCTCCCCGAGAGTGCCGAGGATGACCTCCTGGTGGGCCACCAGCCCGGGCAGGCGGATCGAGTGCACCCGGATGCCTTCGACGTCCGCGCCGCGCGCGCCCGGCGTTTCCTGCGTGGTGGCGTCGGGGACCGGACCGGCTCCGACCTCGGCACGTGCCGCTGCCAGCAAAGACGCCGTGCGAGCCGCCGTGCCCGACGGGGCGTCGACCTTGCCGGCGTGATGCAGCTCGATCACCTCGACGGAGTCGAAGAACCGGGCGGCCTGGCGGGCGAACCGCATCGCGAGCACGGCGCCGACGCCGAAGTTGGGCGCGACGAGCACATGCCCGGGGGTCTGCGCCAGCAAGCCGCGGACCGTCGCGAACCTGGCCTCGTCGAACCCGCTGGTGCCCACCACCGCGGCGATGCCGTGGTGCAGGCAGAACCGCAGGTTGTCGAGCACCACACCGGGATGGGTGAAGTCGATCGCCACCTGGGCCTCGACGAGGCCGGACAGTGCGTCGCCCTCGTCGACCTCGGCGACCAGTAAGAGGTCATCGGCTCCACGAACGGTCCGGCAGACCTCGGTACCCATCCGGCCCCGCGCGCCCAGCACGGCCACCCGGATCCGCTCCCCCGCGCCCGCATTCGTCACCGGGGCAGCCTACGGCGCCGTGTCCGGGCAGTGACCCACACCGCTGACCAGGCCTGTTCATCACTACGCGACCCCTCGTCCGTCGCCGTAGACGCTGGGCACCGTGACCACCTGCACCCGCCCGGCCTGAGAGCGACCCGAAATGGCGTCTGGCGTGCGGAGTGTCAACACGCGACGGGCCAGCAGCCGTACGCTTGGGAGAACGGACCGCAGAGCCCCGCGCCGCTGTCATGGTCGGGGTGCGGCCCGAGGGACGAGGCTCGGACGTGACCGACGACAGCGCGACACCCAGCGCCGCTGATCAAGCCATCGCCGAGCGCGCTCGGCGGATCCGTACCCGGCGTGGGCTGTCACTGGAGCAGGCCGCGGGCCTGGCCGGCATCGGCAAGTCGTACCTGTCGAAGCTGGAGACGGGGCAACGCCGCTTCATTCGCCGGGGTCTGGTCGAGGACATCGCCCAGGCACTCAGTTGCTCAGTGACCGACCTCACCGGGCAGCCGTACCTACCACCTGACCGGGAGAGCGCTGACGCCCTGGCCACGCTCCCGGACATCCGTCAGGCGCTGTACGACACGACCTTGGACGACGTCCCCGACCTGCCTGCACGACCCGTCGAGGTGTTGGCGGCGCTCGCCGCGCAGACCAACGCGTACACCGACCAGACGCTCTACGCCCTGGCCGGACGTGGCCTCGGAGCACTGCTGACCGAGCTGCACGTCCACGCCGCCACCGGCGACGAACAGACCCGGCTCGCCGCGTTGACCGCCCTGGTGGAGGCGTGCCTGGCCGCCGCCGGGACAGCCCGTCACCTTGGGCATCCTGATCTCGCGGTGCACGCCGCGCGGCGCGGCTACGACGCTGCCCGGCTGACCGGTGATCCGGCACTCATCGCGTTCGCCGCGATGCAGCGGGCCAGCGCGCTGTCCCGCATCGGCGCGCGCCGCCGAGCCGGAGTCATCCGCACCGGAGCCCTGACGGCGCTCGAGGCACACGCCGACCCGTCCGTCTCGGACACCCGGCCCGCCGAGGCGGTCGGCACGCTGTACCTCGGAGACGCGCAACTGGCAGCCCGCGAAGGCCGCGGTGCCGACGCCGACGCCTACCTCGCCCATGCCGCCGAGCTGGCCGAGCGAACCGGGGAGCGGAACTTCCTGAGCTTCCACTTCGGTCCGGCGAACGTGGCAGCGTGGCGGCTCGCCGCCGCCGTCGAGCTCGGCAACGGACCCGCCGCCGCGGAGCGCCTGGACGGCGCGGACGAGGTGTTCAACGCTCTCGGTTCGGCCACCCGACGCGGCCGGCTGCACTTGGACCTCGCCCGCGCCTACGCGCAAGCGGAAGGCAGCCGGGACGGTGAGGCAGTCCGACACCTCGACGCAGCGGACCGGACGGCCCCGGTACGGGTCCGCAACGACCCGATCGCACGCGAGCTGGTCCTCGGTCTTGACTCCCGTGCACAGCGGCGAGTATGGGAACTGGAGTCGTTGAAGAACCGCCTGGGCGTCGCCTGAACGAGGTGGACCGACAGTCCACGCTCAGGCTTCGAGCGCATCTGCCGTCCGGTGGCGTGATCGCAGCGCTACGGAGCGTGCTCCGCAGGGGTAGGCACCGCCGACCTCGCCGGCAACGCACCCACCCTTTGATCGGCGGCCCGGGCCGTGGCTGATCGTTGCCGTTGCCACCTACCTCTGGACCCCCAGGACGAGCCGCACCGGTGACGACAGCCCTGCCCGTTGCCAGATCGGTAGCCGATCGTGGCGACGCCAGCCGCGGGCACCGGGCCCCGTCAGGGGTAGGTACTCGGCTGGCTCCTCGATGACGGAGATCCACCTCCATCCCCGACGCGGCAACGGCCGCGTCGAGCTGCGGACGGAAGGGGCCGAGCTCAGACATGATCCGCATCGTAGATCCGCCCACCCCCACCCCCTCCAGAGGCCGTTCGGAACAACTCCCACGATCACGAGCCGAGAACGAGTCCACCGACCCACACCGAGGTGGCGAGTAACCCCGCCACGAGCTCGATGAGCAGGCTCCACCCAACGGCTGCCAACGCGCGCCGGGTGGACGGCCATGCTGCCGTCCTGTCGCGCAGTCGGGCCAGCTCGGCGAGGTAGATGCCCAGCACGAAGCCGACGACGAGCCCCACGATCGGGATCACGAAGAATCCGACGACACCGAGCACCACCCCGAGGGCGATCGTGCTCCCCGGCACACCCGCGTCGCGCAACTGCCGGCCGGGGAGCAGATATTTCGCGACGCTGCCGATCACGATGATCGCCGCCGCCGAACCCAGCACCGCCGCGCCGACCGCATCACCGCGGGGGATGGCCCAGACGGCGATGCCGGCCAGCACGAGCAGCAGGCCGGGCAGCACGGGCAGCACGATCCCGGCGAGACCGACGACGATCAGCAGGCCGGCGATCAACGTCTCGGGAGCCACGGCGACATCCTGCCCGACGCAGCCCCTTCCGTCCGGAGGATCTGCGGCCGGCGGTACTCCCAGTAGCGTTCACCAGCTCGCACCCTCGCGTCGGAGCATGAATCCGACAGTCAAGGGCCAAAGTTCCTGCAGCACGGCGGAGGACGAGTTCCCCCAAGCCTCCCGAACCGGGCAGGAGGGTTCATGATCACCAAATTCGGGACATTCGGTGCGGATGCGCAGCTCATGTCCCAATTTCAGCGATCATCGGATGCTCGGGCCGCCGGGCGCTGATCCACAAACGCCGACCACTCCTGTCCCTCGATCTGCGAGTTCCGCTGCGAGTGGCGATGACTCAGCCAATGGGCAGGCCCGCCTGTAGAGAAGCCGGAAGCTCGGCCTCACCGCCGTAGGGCCCGACGACAGCGGCGGTGAGCGGGGCCGCCAGCAGTTCCGCCGCCACCGCCGCCACCTCCGCACCGGTCACCGCCGAAATTCGCTCCAGGCTCTCCGCGACCGAACGTTGCCGGCCGTACTCGAGCTCGGACTGCCCCAACCGGTTCATCCGGGACGGCGTATCCTCCAGACCGAGGACGAGCCCGCCACGCAGCGAACCCTGCGCCCGCGCCACCTCAGCCGAGGTCAGCCCGCCGGCCGCCACGTCGGACAGCACGCCGCGCACCACGCGGACCACCTCGTCGAGCCGCTCCGGCGCGCACCCCGCGTAGACGACAAGGCTGCCGGCGTCGGCGTAGGTGATGATCGCAGAGTAGACCGAGTAGGCGAGCCCGCGCTGCTCACGCACCTGCTGGAACAGCCGCGAGCTCGGACCGCCGCCGAGCGCGGTGTTGAGCACGGCCAGCGCCGTGCGGCGCGGATCGTGGCGGCGCAGCCCGGGAACGCCGAGCATGAGATAGGCCTGTTCGGTGTCCTCGTCGCGCAGCACCAGCCGGGCGCTGCTGGGGGTCGGCCCGTGGAGGGGCCGGCGTGGAGGCATCGGTTGAGCGCACGCACCAGCCCGCTGTGCGGCCGGTTCGAGGGCGGCCGCAACCAGGTCGACGCACCGCCCGTGGGTCAGGTTCCCGGCCGCGGCCACGACCATCCGCGGCGTCGTGTACTGGCCGCGCCAGAACTCGTGCAGCACCTCCCGGCTCATCCCGCGGATCGACCCCTCGGAGCCGATCACGGGTCGGCCGAGCGGATGGTCGCCGAACAGCGCCTCGTCGAAGAGTTCGCCGAGCAGGTCCTCCGGGTCGTCATCGCGCATCGCGATCTCCTCGAGCACCACCCCGCGCTCGAGCTCGACGTCGGCCGGATCCAGCAGCGCGTCGGTGACGACGTCGGCGAGCACGTCGACCGCCAGCGGCAGGTCGGAGTCGAGCACGTGCGCGTAGTAGCAGGTGTGCTCCTTGGCGGTGAAGGCGTTGAGCTCACCGCCGACCGCGTCGAACTCCTCCGCGATCCCGGCCGCGGTGCGCCGGCGCGTGCCCTTGAACAGCAGGTGTTCGAGGTAGTGCGCGGCACCGGCCTGCGCCGGCGCCTCGTCCCGCGACCCGATCCCGATCCAGATGCCGATCGACACCGAGCGCACGCCCGGCATGGTCTCGGTGATCACCCGCAGCCCGCCGGGCAGGTCGGTGCGGGAGACGCCGGAGGCGGGAGCAGCAGCCCCCACCCCCGGCGGCAACAGATCTGTCGCCGTGTCCAGCGGTGACCTCGCAAGCTCGGTCGCCGTGTCCAACGGTGACCTCGCAAGCTCGGTCAACTTGCGCTGACCTCGGCCGGCACGTCGGCCGGGGTCGGGTCACCGTCAACGCTGGCAACGGCGTCGGTCTCGTCGGCGTCGTTCTCGCCAACCGGCAGCAGGCTGATCTTGCCGCGGTTGTCGATGTCGGAGACCTCGACACGGATCTTGTCGCCGACCTTGACGACGTCCTCAACCTTGCCGATGCGCTTGCCGTTGCCCAGCTTCGAGATGTGCACCAGGCCGTCCTTGCCCGGTACCAGCGAGACGAAAGCGCCGAACGCGGCGGTCTTGACCACCGTGCCAAGGAACCGCTCGCCGATCTTCGGCAGCTGCGGGTTGGCGATCGCGTTGATCATGCCGATCGCCGCTTCCGCGGACGGGCCGTCGGTCGCACCGACGTAGATGGTGCCGTCGTCCTCGATGGAGATGT
>JBOHEP010000266.1:0-6688 GCA_050701075.1 Pseudonocardia sp.
GCGCGGCGTCGGGCACCACGACGGGCACGGCCGTGGCCGGGTCCTCGCCGGTGGCGCCGCCGCGGTGCAACGCGGCGAGGACGAGTCGCCCCGCTGCGAGGTTGGCCACCGGAACCAGCCGGTCCGGGTCGTGCGCGACCGCGTACATCGCCCCGGACTCCCTGCCCACGACGACTGCCTGCCGCGACCATTGCGGGCTGGGCGACACGAGCGCGACGATCGCGACCCCGCCGAGGGCGAGCATCCCGAGCAGTGCACCGGCCATCGCCGCGCGGCGCTGGGACCGGATCTGCTCGTGCAGCGGCACCGGGTCGCCACGGACCAGGGCAGCCTCAAGGCGACGCAACCCGAAGCGGTAGGCGTCGACCTGGTCGCGGGTCGCCGGTGCCCGGACGGAACTCGCTCTGGGCACCTCACGGACGTTAGCCCGATCGGCCTGCTCCGTGGGCCCGTTCGGACCATCTGTGGACAGCAGATCTCAGGGCACTGAGATCGCGTCGAGGCGCTCGCGCAGGAACGGTGCAGAGACCATCGGTGCCAGATCGGTGCGGCGCCCGATCGGCCGCGCCAGCGGCGTGACCACCGCGTCATGGTCGAGCTCGAAGAAGAACACCAGCGACACGAGCTCCTCGTGCGGCGAGGCTGCCGGCGGCGGCAGCACCCGATGCCGTCCGGAGCGCCAGCGCAGCCCCGTCCAGTGCGCCAGCAGGTCCCCGATGTTGACGGTGAGCGCGGCGGGATCGTAGGGCGGGTCGATCCAGCCGGTGCCCGGGATGTGGACCTGCAACCCGCCCACACCGGGCTCGCGGTCGAGCACGGTGACCGTGCCGAAGTCGGTGTGCGGCCCGATCCGGTACTGCCCGGGCACCGGCTCGCCCACCTCCACCAGCGGTGGGTACCGGTTGATGTTGAACGTCCACGTGGGGTGGCCGGCGAGCGCGGTCAGGGAGTCGAGCGGCTGACCGAGGGCGTCCGCGCACAGCTCCAGCAGCCGGGTCGAGACGGAGCACATCGCCTCGAGGTAGCGGCGGGCGGCGCCGTGCAGCTCGGGCACCTCGCCCGGCCACACGTTGGGCGGGAACCAGACGTCGTCAACTCGCCGGTCACCTGTGGGAGTGCTCGGCCCGATGGCGAAGGACTCTTTGAGATCGGGCGGTGACTCCACCCCCTCGACGCGTCCGTTGGCCTCGACGCCCGGCGCGAGCCAGCCGCGTCCACCGATCCGGACGGCGTAGCGATACTTGACCTCCACCGGAAGGGCGAAGAACCGCCGCGCCGCCGCCCGCACCTCAGCCCGCAGGGCGTCACCCACACCGTGACCGGTGACCAGCAGGAAACCGGCCTGGCGCAGGGCGGCGTCGACGGCGGTGCCGACCGTCGGGTCACCGGCCCGCCACGCCGCCAGGTCGATCGTCGGGATCATCCGGAATCCCCGATGTCCTCGTTCCACAGCTCCGGACGGGCGGCGATGAACTCGGCCATCAGCGCGGTGCAACGCGCATCGTCGAGCACCGTGACGGGGACACCGTGCTCGACGAGCCACTCGTGCCCGCCGTGGAAGGTGCGGGCCTCCCCGACCAGTACCGCCCCGATGCCGAACTGGCGCACCAACCCCGAGCACTACCAGCACGGCGACAGCGTCGTCACCATGATCGTGTCGCGGTAGTCGCGCCGGCGTCCGGCGGCTCGGAAGGCGGCGGTCTCGGCGTGCATCGACGGGTCGTCGTCCTGTACGCGCCGGTTGCGGCCACGGCCGAGCAGCGTGCCGTCGACGGTGAAGAGAGCAGCGCCGATCGGGACGCCGCCCTCGGCGAGTCCGGCGCGGGCCTCGGCGAGCGCGACGTCCAGCAGGACAGCCGGATCGGCCGGAAACCTCACCGCTTCACTCTGCTGGGCGCCATCGATCGCCGCAACCGACAATCCTTGTGTCGTCAGCGGGGGGACCGGACCTCGCTCGCCGCTCGCCCCTACCAGCAACGATGCGGGCCATCTGGCGGCACGGCGACCGCGCCCGACGTCGAGCAGCGCGCCGACGAGGTTACGGACCATCGAGTGGCTGAACAGGTAGCAGCCAATGCGTTGGGGCCGATGGTGCTCCCGTGAACGGCCCGCTGAACGGCACGGTGGAGGACCCCGAGCCCGCGCTGCCCGGGGAACACCTCGCCCCCCGGCTGCGGGTGCCTGGCCAGGTTCGTGAGCTCAAGCCCGACACACGGATGCAGAAGATCGTGTGCCTGGGCCTGGTCCGAGGTGCGGAGTGGCCCCGGACCCGTAACGTTGATCACCACGTCGCTCAGGCTAACAGCGCGGAGGCCACGGCATTTCGGCTATCGGGACGAACAGGACACCATGATGATCACCGGGCCGCCACCGAAGTTCCACGGAACTCGGACAACCCGCCCCCGCTCGCCGCGGCTTGGTTGGACCACTTCACGTGGTTCGGTACAGTCCGTGGCATGGAGCGAGTCGAGATCGACGTCGACGCTGTGACGGCCGCCTACCTGCGGCGACACTGCTCGCGTCGTGGCGACCTCGCCGGCGCTGCGTCCGCTGCGCTCCACCACCTCGCTGTCACAGAGGCAGCTGAGGCCCTGGCCAGCTGGTACGCCCGCCACGAGGCTGAGCTGCTCGTCTCGATCGAGGACGGCGAAGCCGCCCTGGCTGAGGTCGTCTGAGCGATTCTGGCACGCTCCTCCCGTGCAACGAGGACAGGTCTGGCGCTACGCCCCCGTCACCGCTCGCCCACAGCCGACGTTGCGACTCGTCGTCGCTGCGCAGGCGCTCATCGACTCGGGAACGCCGGTTCTCGTCTGCCTCCACGTCGTTGAACAGGATGATCCCGAGAGTCTCTTGGCTCCCTCGGTGGCCGGCCTCGGTTGGGCTGTGGCTACGAGCATCGAACGAACCTTGAAGTCTCGGTTCCTGGAACACGTCGGTACAGCTACTGCCGACGAGATGGATCAGGTTTCGATCGCCATCAAGGCATCGCTCGATCTGCCCTAACGCGGACTTCCACGCAGCGGATTCGGTTTCTGGGTCAGGTGTACTGGAGGTGGAGTTGGCGGCCTTGCCTCCAGGGGATGGTGGTGGCTGTGGGGTGTCGGGCTGGCGCAGGATCGGGTCGTGGTCGGTGAACAACGGGGCACCTCAGGCGGCGGTCTCGGTGTGCATCGACGGGTCGTCGTCCTGGACGCACCGGTTGTGGTCACGGCCGAACAACATGTCGGGCTCGGCACCGCCACCACTCTCCGAGGCGACCACCCGCTGCCGCGACTCGCGCCCTCAGCGAGTCTCCGGCACCCGCAACCGGCGCGTGACGGCGGCCCTGGCTGCCAGCTCCGAGTCGGCCGGATAGTCGACCTGCACCAACGTCAGCCCGTGGGCCGGCGCGACCGGCACCTCACTCGCCCGCTCGTTCCGATCCAGCAGCGCCGCGGGCCATCCGACGACCCGCCGGCCGCGCCCGACGTCGAGCAACGCGCCGACAAGGCTGCGGACCATCGAGTGGCAGAACGCATCGGCCGACAGATCGACCGTGACGACCCCGTCGGGCTCACGGGACCAGGAGCACCGCTGCAGCTCCCGCACCGTGGTCGCACCCTCGCGGCGGCGGCAGAACGCGGCGAAGTCATGCTCACCGAGCAGCGCGTCCGCGGCGGCGCGCACGACGTCGAGGTCAAGGTCGTACGGCCATGCGATGGTGTCTCGCGCCCGCAGGGGCTCGGCGCCGAACGGTGCGGTCGCGATCCGGTAGCGATAGTGCCGCCGCAACGCGGAGAACCGTGCGTCGAACGCCGCGGGCACCGGGATCACCGTGCGCACCCGCACATCGGGCGGCAGCAACCGGGGCAGCCTGCGCACCAGCCACCTCGGGTCGACGTCAGCCGGTAGATCGGCATGCGCGACCTGCCCGGTGGCGTGCACCCCGGCGTCGGTGCGCCCGGCTACGGTCAGCTGCACGGGCACTCGCAGCACGGTGGCGAGCGCCTCGGTGAGCACCCCGTACACCGTGCGCAGCCCGGGCTGCGCAGCCCACCCGAAGAAGTCGGTCCCGTCGTACGCGATATCGAACCTGCACCGCGCGAGTCGGGGTGGATCGCCACTCGACCCGGGGCGATCAGGCACCCGAGTCGGGCGGGATCGATCATCCCGGACACCGGCGAGCCCGCCATCCGTAGGGACGGCGGGCTGGACGCAGTGGAGCGGGTCGGTCAGGACTCGTCCTCGCGCTGCGAGGACAGCAGCTCGAAACCTGCGGCCTCGGCAGCCTCGGGGCCGGCGAACCAGACCTCGGCCACGGTGCGGTCATAGTGCGACGAGCCGGGGACGTGGTAGAGCTTCGAGTCCTCGTTGCCCTTGATCGGGAAACCCTCGGGAGCCTCGGCCGCATCGGCCAGCGGGGCATGGCTGCCCTCGCCGTACGGCGCATCCTCGAGAGAGGCGGACTCCACGGCCTCGGCGGCGTCCGGCTCCGCCACGGTAGTGGCCGGCTCCGCCACGGTAGTGGCCGGTTCCGCCACGGCGGCGTCGGCCACCGGCCGTGGGGCCTTCACGACGTCGGCCGGAGCCCGAGCCGGAGCCGGCTTCTGCGAGGCGGACACGCGGCGGGCCCGCTCAGCCTCATTGGTGACCGTCTTCTCCCGGACCAGCTCGATCACGGCCATCGGGGCGTTGTCGCCCTTGCGCGGCATGGTCTTGGTGATCCGGGTGTACCCGCCGTCACGATCGGCGAAGGACGGACCGATCTCGACGACGAGCCGGTGGACGATCGACTTGTCCCGGATCACCTGCATGATCTGGCGGCGGTTGTGCTGGTCACCACGCTTCGCCTTGGTGATCAGGCGCTCGGCGTAGGGCCGCAGCCGGCGCGCCTTGGCCTCGGTCGTGGTGATCCGGCCGTGCTCGAACAGCGAGGTCGCCAGGTTGGCCAGGATCAGCCTCTGGTGCGCGGGCGACCCGCCGAGACGGGGCCCCTTGGTGGGCTGAGGCATGGCTACAGCTGCTCCGTTTCTGCGTAGTCCTGGCCGTCGTCCCCGAAGGTCTCGGGGTCGAACCCGTCGGAGCCGTACTCGGCGGCCGCGGCCGACGGGTCGAATCCCGGCGGGCTGTCCTTCAGCGCGAGCCCGAGGCCGACGAGCTTCATCTTGACCTCGTCGATCGACTTGGCGCCGAAGTTGCGGATGTCGAGCAGGTCGGCCTCGCTGCGGCCCACCAGCTCACCCACCGTATGGATGCCCTCACGCTTGAGGCAGTTGTAGGAGCGGACGGTGAGGTCAAGCTCCTCGATCGGCATCGCGAAGGCCGCGATCGTGTCGGCCTCCTGCGGCGACGGGCCGATCTCGATGCCCTCGGCGTCGACGTTGAGCTCCCGCGCGAGCCCGAACAGCTCGACGAGGGTCTTGCCGGCTGAGGCCAACGCGTCCCGTGGGGTGATGGACGGCTTGGTCTCGACGTCGAGCACCAACTTGTCGAAGTCGGTGCGCTGCTCGACGCGGGTGGCCTCGACCTTGTAGGTCACCTTGAGCACCGGTGAGTAGATCGAGTCGACCGGGATGCGGCCGATCTCGGCCCCGGTGGCCTTGTTCTGCATGGCCGGCACGTAGCCGCGACCTCGCTCGACGACGAGCTCGACCTCGAGCCGGCCCTTGTCGTTCAGCGTGGCGATGTGCAGATCCGGGTTGTGCACGGTGACACCGGCCGGGGGCACGATGTCGCCCGCGGTGACCGGGCCTGGGCCCTGCTTGCGCAGGTACATCGTCACCGGCTCGTCCTCCTCGGAGCTGACGACCAGCTCCTTGAGGTTGAGGATGATGTCGGTGACGTCCTCTTTGACGCCGGGCACGGTGGTGAACTCGTGCAGCACGCCGTCGATCCGGATACTGGTGACCGCCGACCCCGGGATCGAGGACAGCAGCGTGCGCCGGATCGAGTTGCCCAGCGTGTATCCGAAGCCCGGCTCCAGCGGCTCGATGACGAACCGGGAACGGGTGTCGACGACCGAGTCCTCGGTCAGAGAGGGTCGCTGAGAGATCAGCATGGGCGTAGTGCCTCCTTCTAGGCCCACCGCGCCCACTATTTGACGCGGCGGTGAGCCCCCCGGCGCCTCCTGCGGCACCGGGGGATGTCGAGTGCTACTTGGAGTAGAGCTCGACGATCAGCTGCTCGGTGACCTGGGTGTCGATCTGGGCCCGCTCGGGCAGCTGGTGGACGAGAATGCGCAGGGTCGAGGGGACGACCTGCAGCCACGCCGGGATCGGGCGGTCGCCCACCAGTTCCTTGGCGATGATGAACGGATCGGTGGTCATCGACTTCGGCCGGACGTCGATCACGTCGTACTGCGAGACCCGGAAGCTGGGGATGTCCACCTTCTTGCCGTTGACCACGAAGTGGCTGTGGTTCACCAGCTGCCGGGCCATCCGCCGGGTGCGGGCCAGCCCCGCGCGGTACACGACGTTGTCCAGGCGCGACTCGAGGATCTGGAGCAGGTTGTCGCCGGTCTTGCCTGTGCGACCGTTGGCCTCCTCGTAGTACCGGCGGAACTGCTTCTCCAGCACGCCGTAACCGAAGCGGGCCTTCTGCTTCTCCTGCATCTGCAGGAGGTACTCGGTCTCCTTGATCCGGATCCGGCCGTGTTGGCCGGGCGGGTAAGGACGGCGCTCGAACGCCTGGTCGCCGCCGACGAGGTCGA
>JBOHEP010000267.1:0-3966 GCA_050701075.1 Pseudonocardia sp.
GCAGCTCGGTGACGACGAGGATCGTGCGCCCCTTGGCGTCCTCCTCGACCTCGACGACCGCGCGCATCCGCACCGAACCGCGGCCGGTGCGGTAGGCCTGCTCGATGCCGTCGCGGCCGACGATGAGTCCGGCGGTCGGGAAGTCGGGTCCCTTGATCCGCTCCATCAGCGCGGTGAGAAGCTCCTCGTCTCCTGCCTCCCAGTTGTCCAGCGCCCACACCACGCCGGCGCCGACCTCGCGCAGGTTGTGCGGCGGGATGTTGGTGGCCATGCCGACGGCGATGCCCGAGCTGCCGTTGATCAGCAGGTTGGGCACTCGCGACGGCAGGACGTCGGGCTCCTGGGTCTTGCCGTCGTAGTTGTCGGAGAAGTCGACGGTGTCCTCGTCGATGTCCTGCAGCATCGCCATGGCGAGGGGGGAGAGGCGGCACTCGGTGTTGTGACTGACGAAGCCGTCGGTGATGAAGGCATGGTCGTCGGTGTCGACCCGGAGGCTGTAGACGGGTTCCTCGCCGGCCGGGACCACCGCGTCGACGCGAGCCCAGCCGAAGAAGTCGGCCGCCGGGGCGCCCGGGACGCGACGCACGGGGTCGATCGGACCGGAGATCACCGGCTCGGAACGCGGAGCAGTGGAATGTGCGGCGAACGGTTCCGCAACGGCGATCATGTCGCCGGGCACGAGCTCTTCGGCCAGCTTCCAGAACAGCGCCGACACGCCGTCGACCAGTGCCCGAGCGAGGACGGGGTGGTTGGCCGTGCAGCGCAGCTCCCGATCGGCGGCCCGCACGGCGAGCAGCGGGTGCGTGCCGGAGTGATGCACCGCGGTGACCCGGACGGGTGCGCCGTGCAGGCCGATCACCTTGAGGTCGACATCCATCGTCGAGTCAGGCCGGATGCCCGGCGCGAGGTCCGCGATCGGAACCGAACCGTCCGGCGTGGCGATCGTGGTGTCACCGGAACAGCAGTACCTCATCGCCGCAGCCGGGTCGTTCCCCCGTGACCCGAAGTTGCCCTGCCCGTCGATCAATGGATATCGCATCGACCACGGCTGGGCCAGCCGCACCAGCGCGTCGTAGATCGACGTGTCGCCGTGCGGATGGTAGTTACCCATCACCTCGCCCACCACGCGCGCGCACTTGACGTACGAGCGGTCGGGGCGGAAGCCGTTCTCCCCCATCGAGTACAGAACCCGCCGATGCACCGGCTTGAGCCCGTCCTCGACCAGCGGCAATGCCCGGCCGACGATCACACTCATCGCGTAGTCGATGTAGGAGCGCTGCATCTCCTGCTGGATGTCGACCGGTTCGATCCGGTCACCCCCAGACGGCGGAGGGGGCAGCAAGATGTCGGTCACGTCAACTCCTCGCTGCGCTCGTCGCCGACGCGACCGGCGGTGCTGTGCTGAACGGTGAGCTCGCAAGCTCGGTCAACGTCGTCCTTCTTCTACTCGGGGAGCGGTCTCAGACGTCCAGGAAGCGAACGTCGCGGGCATTGCGCGTGATGAACGATCGGCGCGACTCCACGTCCTCGCCCATCAGGATCGAGAACAGCTCGTCGGCGGTGGCGGCGTCGTCGAGGGTGACCTGTAGCAGCACCCGGTTGGCCGGGTCCATGGTGGTCTCCCACAGCTCCTTGGCGTTCATCTCGCCGAGGCCCTTGTAGCGCTGCACGCCTTCTTCCTTGGGGAACCTCTTGCCCGCCGCCCGGCCGGTCTCGATGAGGCCGTCACGCTCGCGGTCGGAGTAGGCGAACTCCGGTTCGACCCCCCGGCCACCCCATTTGATCTTGTAGAGTGGCGGCTGGGCGAGGAAGACGTGGCCGTGCTCGACCAGCGGGCGCATGAACCGGAACAGCAGCGTGAGCAGCAGCGTGCGGATGTGCTGGCCGTCGACGTCGGCGTCGGCCATCAGCACGATCTTGTGATAGCGCAGCCGGGACAGGTCGAACTCGTCGTGGATGCCGGTGCCCAGCGCGGTGATGATGGCCTGGACCTCGGTGTTCTTGAGCACCCGGTCGATCCGTGCCTTCTCCACATTGATGATCTTGCCACGGATCGGGAGGATGGCCTGGAACATCGAGTCGCGTCCGGACTTGGCCGAGCCGCCCGCCGAGTCGCCCTCCACGATGTAGACCTCGGAGCGCGATGGATCCGTCGACCGGCAGTCGGCCAACTTGCCCGGCAGCCCGCCGAGGTCACCGGCACTCTTGCGACGCACCAGCTCGCGCGCCTTGCGCGCCGCCAACCGCGCCTGCGCCGACTGCACCGCCTTGTTGACGATGGTGCGGGCCTCGGTGGGGTTGCGCTCGAACCAGTCGGACAGCCACTCGTTGCAGACCCGCTGCACGAACGACTTGACCTCGGTGTTGCCCAGCTTGGTCTTGGTCTGTCCCTCGAACTGGGGCTCCTTGACTTTGACGCTGACGATCGCGGCCAGACCCTCGCGGATATCATCACCGGTGAGCGCCGGGTCCTTGTCCTTGAGCAGCTTCTTGTCGCGCGCGTAGCGGTTGACCGTGGTGGTGAGCGCCGAGCGGAAACCCTCCTCGTGGGTGCCGCCCTCATGGGTGTTGATCGTGTTGGCGAAGGTGTAGACCGACTCGGTGTAGCCGGAGTTCCACTGCATCGCCACCTCGACCTGGTGGCCGGTGCCCTCACCGGAGAACGACACCAGCTTCTTGTGAATCGGGTCCTTGGTGCGGTTGAGGTGCGCGACGAAATCCTCGAGGCCACCCGGGTAGCAGAAGGTGAACTCCTTGATCTTGGCGACGTAGCCCTCGGCGTCGGGTTCCTCGGCCGCTGCGCTGTCGCCGTTGCGCTCGTCGCGCAGGACGACGGTGAGGCCCTTGTTGAGGAACGCCATCTCCTGGAGCCGGCGCTGGATCATCTCGATGTTGAAGACGGTGGTCTCGAAGATGTCCGGGTCGGGGTAGAACGTGATGATCGTGCCACTGCGGGTGGTGGGCTCACCCTTGACCAATGTGCCGGGGCGTGAGTGGTCGTAGTGCTGGCGCCACACCCGGCGGTCGACGTGGATCTCCACGTCCAGCGCCGCCGACAGCGCGTTCACCACACTGACGCCGACGCCGTGCAAGCCGCCGGACACCGCGTAGGACTTGCCGTCGAACTTGCCCCCGGCGTGCAACACAGTGAGGACGACCTCCACCGCGGGACGCTTCTCCACCGGGTGCATGCCGACGGGAATGCCACGACCATCGTCGATCACCCGCACGCCGCCGTCAACCTGCAACGTGACCTCGACGCGGGTGGCGTAGCCTGCCATCGCCTCGTCGACGGCGTTGTCGACGACCTCCCAGATCAGGTGGTGCAGACCGCGTTCGCCGGTGGATCCGATGTACATCCCGGGTCGCTTGCGCACCGCCTCCAGACCCTCGAGAACCTGGATCGACGACGCGCTGTAGGAGTTCTTCTTCTCCGGCACGGGCTGCCTGTCTCCTCGCCACGGGGCCGTGCGCGCTTGATGCGGACACGGAGTTCGCCGAGGGCGGATGGGGCCCGCCCGGAACATCTTCCATTCTACCGGTGGGGTCCGACAGAACGACGGCTAGGACACCCCTGGGAGCGTCGCAGAGCAACGATTGCGAACATGGACAGGTCCGGACGGCTGCCCGGGGGGAGTGGCAGTACTGGCGCGACGTCACGGCGTCCTGATCTGCTCCAGGACGTTCCCGACGGTCGGCCACAGCGGTCGGTGACACGCCCTCCGCGCTGCAGCGGGAATCCGGCCCAGAACAGCTCAAGTATCTGCTGTGGCGCGGAGGGTGGCGGGTGGGGCCCCTCATCCGGCGGCTAACCGTAGGTGTCGCGGGGGCCCCGTCCGCGCACGTGCCGGGACCCGTGCCGCCAGCTCGGCTGCCCGCTGGGGCCCACCACCCGGATGCGGCGCACCACGTCCTTCCCGACCGCCGCGGCCAGCCGGACCAGCAACTGCCGCTGCATCGTACGCA
>JBOHEP010000268.1:0-3569 GCA_050701075.1 Pseudonocardia sp.
ATCCGAAGGAGTCCCGAGACCGCATGGCCCCGCCCAACCTGACCCGCATCGACGCCGAGCGACGGGCCGCACTGCTCCAGGTCGCCGACTACCGCGTCGAGCTCGACCTCACCAACGGTGCCGGCGAACCCGGCGACACCACCTTCGCCTCGACGACCACGGTCCGGTTCAGCTGCCGCGAACCCGGGGCCGCGAGCTGGATCGACCTGATCGCGGCCGGTGTCAGCGCCGCCACCCTCAACGGGATCGCGCTCGACGTGTCCGGTTACCGCGAGGACGACGGCATCGCCCTGCCCGACCTCGCCGCCGAGAACGAGCTGCGTGTCGTCGCGACGGGTGCGTACATGAACACCGGCGAGGGCCTGCACCGCTTCGTCGATCCGGTGGACGGCGGGGTGTACCTCTATTCCCAGTTCGAGACGGCCGACGCCAAGCGCCTCTTCGCCTGCTTCGACCAGCCCGACCTCAAGGCGCGCTACCAGCTGACGGTCACCGCACCGGCCGGTTGGAAGGTCATCTCGAACGCGGTCGCCGAGGTCACCCCCGAGGGCGCCGCCGCCGTCCACCGTTTCGCGATGAGCGAGATCATGAGCACCTATATCGTGGCGCTCATCGCCGGGCCGTATGCGCAGTGGCGCGACGAGCACCGTGATGATGAGGGGCGTGGCATCCCCCTTGGCATCTACTGCCGCGCCTCGCTGGCCGAGCACATGGACGCCGAACGGCTGTTCACCGAGACCAAGCAGGGCTTCGACTTCTATCACGAGCAGTTCGGCATCCACTACCCGTTCGGCAAGTACGACCAGCTCTTCGTGCCCGAGTTCAACGCCGGGGCGATGGAGAACGCCGGCGCGGTGACGTTCCTGGAGGACTACGTCTTCCGCTCCCGGGTCACCCGCTTCCTCTACGAGCGCCGCGCCGAGACCCTGCTGCACGAGATGGCGCACATGTGGTTCGGTGACCTGGTCACCATGCGATGGTGGGACGACCTGTGGCTCAACGAGTCCTTCGCCACCTGGGCGTCGGTGCTCTGCCAGGCCCAGGCCACGGAGTACACGCAGGCCTGGACCACCTTCGCCAACGTCGAGAAGTCCTGGGCGTACCGGCAGGACCAACTGCCTTCCACCCACCCGGTGGCCGCCGACATCCCCGACCTCCAAGCCGTCGAGGTCAACTTCGACGGGATCACCTACGCCAAGGGTGCGTCGATACTCAAGCAGCTCGTGGCCTACGTGGGGTTGGAGCGGTTCCTCGCCGGCCTGCGCGCCTACTTCCAGGCGCACGCCTGGGGCAACGCCACCTTCGACGACCTGCTGGGCGCGCTGGAAGCGGCGAGCGGTCGCGACCTGTCCGGCTGGGGCAACCAGTGGCTGCGCACCACCGGGCTGAACCTGCTGCGGCCGGCGTTCGAGGTCGATGGTGACGGCCCAGCCGCCGTCTTCAGCCGTTTCGAGGTCGTCCAGGGCGGCGCGCGGCCGGGTGCCGGTGAGCTGCGCACCCACCGGATCGCGGTCGGGGTCTACGACGATGTGGACGGCAGGCTGGTCCGCATCCACCGCGTCGAGGTGGACGTCGCCGGCGAGCGAACCGAGGTGCCCGAGCTGGTCGGCGTGCCGTGCGGGCAGCTCGTGCTGGTCAACGACGACGACCTCACCTACTGCGCGTTGCGGCTCGATCCGGGATCACTGGCCACCCTCGTCGACCGGATCGGTGACATCGCCGAGCCACTCTCGCGAACGCTGTGCTGGTCAGCGGCATGGGAGATGACCCGCGAGGCCGAGCTCAAGGCTCGCGACTTCGCGGTGCTGGTCGCGGGCGGATTCGGCACGGAGACCGAGATCGGCGTCGTGGCGCGGCTGTTGTTGCAGGCGCAGACCGCCGTGGCGTCCTACGCCGACGAACAGTGGGCAGCCGAGCGCGGCTGGCCGCTGCTCACCGATGCGCTGGGCTTGCGGCTCGACTCCGCCCCACCTGGCTCCGACGTCCAGCTCACCTGCGTGAACGCGCTGGCCACGAGCGTGCTTCCACGAGAGATGGTCGACCGGATGCACGGCTGGCTGATGGATGTGAACGTACCCGGCGGCCTCACCGTCGACACCGACCTGCGCTGGCGGCTGCTGCAGGCGGTCGTGGCGCATGGCGATGCCGGCGCGTTCGAGATCGACTCCGAGCTCGAACGTGACGCGACGTCCACCGGGCAGCGCCAGGCCGAGCGGGCCCGTGCGCTGGTCCCCACCGCGAAGGCCAAGGAGCAGGCGTGGCAGCGCGCCGTGCATGACGACGAGCTGCCCAACGCGGTGCAGGAGGCGATCATCAGTGGCTTCAGCCACCCCGTCCAGCGTGGGTTGCTCGGCGACTATGTGGAGCGGTACTTCGCTGAGGTCGCCGCCGTGTGGGCGCGGCGGACCAGCGAGCGGGCCCAGTCCGTCGTGATCGGGCTGTTCCCGTCCTGGGCTGTGGACAAGACCACGGTCGACGCGGCCGACGCTTGGCTGGCCGATGACTCCCACCCGCCGGCACTGCGCCGGCTGGTGTCGGAAGGCCGCGCCGGGATCGTGCGGGCGTTGGGCGCCCGGGAGTTCGACCGGTCGTGAACGGGCGGCCCACGCCGCCGGCGAGCCGGTATCCGGTGGTCAGCGGACGCGGTGGCGCCCGCCGGCCTGGTCGGCCAACATCCGCAGACCGCCGAGCAGCCCGCCGAACAGGTCGCCCTCCTCGAACGAGGCCACCATGGCCATCACGGCCAGCTTGGATCCGCTGTCGGGCAGCCGGAGGCGGGCGGCGGGGCCGGTGAGCACCTCGACCACCCGCTGCTCGGGGCTGACCGCGACCAACACGACCTCGGCGGAGCCCTCCAGCTCACCGTGCAGCTCCGCGGCCCGCACGTTCGGCGACGCCCCGAGATCGCCGAGGTAGACGCTGAAGCGCAACCCGGTGTCCCGGCTGGCGAGCGTCAGCGCCTCGTCGAGGCGACTGAGCTGCACCGGCGTGAACGGCTCGTCGGCAACCGACGGCTCGGTGTAGTACTCGGCGGCCGAGATGCGCCCGGAGGAGGTGACGACCGCGCCCTCGGGCAGGTCGGCGTCGGCCGGGATGATGAGGGCACCGCTGCCGTTGCCGGTGTGCTCACCAGCTGCCACGGGCACCTCCTGGACTTCCGGTCATCGCCTGCGGATCCGGCTCGGGTCCGTGCGACCCGTCGGGATCGGCCGTCCACCACAACGGGGGGTAGGTCCACGGTCGGCCGGCCCGGTAGCGCGTCCGCCGCCTCCGCCACGGGGCCGCGACCAGAACCGCGACCAGGACGTACAGCCCGGCCGTTGGCAACACGAAGTAGAGCACCGTCTCCAGCACACTCACGGTCAAGAGCCTATCCGAGCCCGGCCCGGCTCGGCCCCGCCTGCCAGGCCGGGCCGACCACCCGGACCGGCGGGTCGGGACGTCCGGCGAGCGAATCGGGAGGTCGCCGCAGGCAGGTCGGGCGCTTCTCGCGCGAGTCGGGACGCTTCTCGCGCGAGTCGGGACGCGTCTCGCGCGAGTCGGGACGCTTCTCGCGCGAGTCGGGACGC
>JBOHEP010000269.1:0-2629 GCA_050701075.1 Pseudonocardia sp.
AGCCGCCATCGGGCTCGCGGCCGAAGTCCTTCGCCGTGTTGAGCACCAGACCGGTGCCTCCGCCGGGCGGGCTGACCTCCACCCAGCGTGCACCCGGCCACATCTCCGCGTCGGTGGTGAGCGAAAACCGAGCTGCTCGACGAAGAAAGCGATCATCTGGTCCTGGTCGGCGACCGCGAGGATCACCGACGCGATCCGGCCGATCACTGCCCGGTCCGGTCGGCCCGCTGGGTGAGGCTGAACAAGTTGCCCGAGTCGTCGCGGAACACAGCCTCGCGCAATGCGCCACCGAGACCAGGGCTGACGCGCCGCGGCTCGGCGAAGTGCCGGTCGATCAGGTCACGGGCGCGCCGCAGGTGGAAGACCGTTGGGCGGGTCACGTCGTCGATCCTGGCCGATCGGCCCCGGCACCCAGGCCGGCCATCCCGAGATCCACGACCGCCGCGGAGCGCGCGGATCGCCGGTTCGCCCTAACCTGCATGCATGGCCGACAGCAGGATCCTGTTTCGCGAGTTCCTCCGGACCCCGACCCACATCGCTACGGTCGCCGCCAGCTCCGACGCCCTCGTCGCCGAGATGATAAGGCCGTTCCCCGACCGGGAGGATCCGCTGATCGTCGAGCTCGGCGCCGGCACCGGCCGGGTCACCGACGCTGTCCAGCGGCGGCTCGCGGGCCGCGGCCGCCACCTCGCCATCGAGATCAACCCGATGCTCGCGCGCGGGCTCGCCGAGCGGCATCCCGCCGTCACCGTCGTCTGCGCCGACGCCGCGGCCCTGCCCGACGTGCTCGCCGACCACGGACTGGGGCAGGCGGACCTCGTGTCGAGCCTGCTGCCGTGGCAGGCGTATCGCTGCGCTCCGATTCCACGGCTCATCGCGCAGATCCTCGCGCCGGGCGGGGCGTTCACCCAGGCCAAGTTCGTGATCACTCGCCGGATGGCTCCCGCGCGCCGCCAGGATCTGCAGACCAGGGCGAGCTTCGCCGACGTGCGCACCGGCGCGACTGTGTGGCGCAGCCTCCCACCCGCATGCGTGCGCGTGGCCCGGCACGGTGGTCCGGCAGGCTGACTCGCCGTCCCGCTCGACGTTCTGGATCGAGGCCCGGGATCCAACGATCACGGCACGGTGATCCGCCAGGCCCCCGGATGGACGGTCCAGCGCCGGCTGCGCACCGACTCACCGAGTTCGCCGTCGCAGTTCACCGGCGTCGCCGGGCCGGACACCCTGACGTCACGACCACGCACGACCACAACGGCTGGATGCTCGGGGTGGCGACCGCGCGCGAGCAGGCGGGCGTACCGCAGCCGGGACAGCGCCCCGGTCGCGGCACTCACCATGACGTCGGCGAGCCCGTCGTCGGGTACGGCGTCCGGGGTGAGGGCCGTTCCACCGCCGATGGTACGGCCGTTGCCGATGCCGACCTGCAGCACCCGGCGGCGACCGTCAGCGACCGTCCGCCCGTCGACGACCACCTCCAGCTCCCAACCGCGGACGCGGAACCCGGCCAACACCGCACCCACCTTGTACGCGGCCGCGCCGAGGGCCGGCTTGAACGGCGTCCCGTCCTTGCCCGCCTGTGCACCTATACCGAGATGCACCATGTTGACCACCACTCCGCCGGCGTCGTCGGTGAGCAGGTCGAGAGTTCGGGGCCGGCCGCGCAGGACGACACCGGCCGCCTCGACCGGGTCGACGGGGATGGCGAGGGTTCGGGCGAAGTCGTTGCCGGTACCCATCGGGACCAGGCCCAGCACGTGGTCGGCGAGCTCACCGCGCGCGTGCAGCGCCGCGACGAGCAGGTGCAACGTCCCGTCGCCACCCGCGGCCACCGGTCGATGGCCGGGATGCTCGGCGAGCAGGCCGTCCAGCTCGGAAGGGTCACCCATCGGCGCGCTCCGCACCTCGGCGCCCTCGCGCAGCGCGGTGAGCACCGCATCCAGGACGGCGTCGTCGGCGCTGCCGGCGCCTGCGTTGGAGAGCACGAGCAGTGGCGGCATGCCGCAAGCGAACCACGGCAGTAAGGTCGCGGCCGGAGGTGGCGATGACGCAGCTCGTGCTCGGCCCGATGGTGCGGTTCGTGGACGAGCACAGCGCGGCGATCTGGGTCGAGACCGACGGGCCGTGCACCGTCGAGGTGCTCGACACCTCCACCCGGACCTTCACCGTGCACGACCATCACTACGCCCTCGTCGAGCTGACCGACCTGCCCACCGGTGCGTCGCTGCCCTACACCGTGGCGCTCGACGGCGAACAGGTGTGGCCGGGCCCCGGCAGCGAGGCGCCACCCAGCCGGATCCGCACCCTGGACCCGCAAGCGCGCACCCGGCTGCTGTTCGGCTCCTGCCGGACCAGCGTGCCGCACGACATCCGCCACACCCTCACCCACGGCGTCGACGTCCTGCGCTGCTACAGCCGGCGGCTCCGGGAGTCCGACGAGTCGGAATGGCCGACCACGCTTCTGCTGCTCGGCGACCAGGTGTACGCCGACGAGCCACCGGAGGTGATCCGCGAGTTCATCCGGAACCGTCGCGACACCTCCGAGCCACCCGGGGAGGAGATCGCCGACTTCGCCGAGTACGCCGAGCTGTACCGGCTGGCGTGGATCGACCCCGACATCCGCTGGCTGCTG
>JBOHEP010000270.1:0-1361 GCA_050701075.1 Pseudonocardia sp.
GCCGGGCGGCAGCCGCCGGAACCGGGACTGGGTGGCGCCCACTCTCGACGCCGGGGCTTTCGCCGAGCTCGACGTGCTGTTGCTGGCTGACGCCCAGACCTCGGGTGGGCTGTTGTTCGGCGTGGCGACCGACCGGGCCACCGAGGTAGTTGCCCAACTCGGCGGTGCCGCGGCGGTGATCGGCACGGTGCGGACCGGAACCGGGAAGATCCTGCTGCGCTGAGGCCTGTGACCTGCAGGAGACACGGGGCGTTCACGTACGCGGGCACGCCCGTAGGAGTCCCGACCGCGGTCCGCACTGACCGCTTGACCGATCACGAGCTGCTCGATCAGCTGCGCCGCCGCTTCCACGGCCATTGAGGCTCCCGGCGGAAGAGTTCGGGCAACCCCTTGGGATGTCCCGATGCCATAGCTCAGACCGCAGGGCGAGTCGCGATACGTACCGCGTCGTCGAGCTGCTCATGGGGGACGCCGTACTCCTCGGCGACGACTTCGAGCGGCTCCCCGGCTCGGAACAGCGCCAATGCGTCTTCCACGCGCGCCCCGCCGCGCGTGAATATCGGCTGACCGAAACCCCGGCCAGATCGACGACCAGGAGGGTGACGAAGTCTTTGATGGGGTGGGAGGTGGGAGCGTTTCGCGCTGGCGCACCAGCGCCGGAGGTACTCGGGTGCGTGGCTGGGGTCCTGGTCGTAGAAGGCTTGGAAGTCCTCGCGTCAGCGCAGGGCTCGGGCGGTGGCGAGCTGGGGAAGGGGGCGCATCAGCCGGTGTAGCTCGCCCTGTTGCATGGCGGAGAGGTTGGTGTGGGTTTTGAGCCACAGCCAGCGGGTGTGCTTGAGTTCGGGGCGGGTGGTGACCTCGGTCCGGCGCACCTGATCGACCGCCTCGCTGAGTTTGGCGGCGAGGTGGAACCCGGTCGTAGGTCTTCGTGGTGTTCGGGAGGTGCTGGGTGATCCCGGAGATGAACGCGGTGGACATGTCGGAGCTGGTGTCGGTGATGCTGGTCGGGTCGCCGCCGTGCTCAGCGAGGTCGGTGGCGACCCGGGCGACGGTGGCCGCGTCACGCGTCGAGAAGTCCTCCCGGTCACGGGCGACGGCGCGCACCGAGTGCCTGCTCGGCGCGGTCGACGCGATCGTGCGGCACGGCATCGGCGACGGGCATCGCCGACCGGCTGTGCGCCGCCGCCGACCCGGACGTCCGGGAGCCCTGCGCCCGCACCCGAGCCGCCCGGACCAGCGAGTACCGGCCCGCCCGGTGAGATCAGTGCCCGCGGCGGTGGCCAGGGTTCACCGGAGGACCGTCCGCGCCACCTGTTCTGCGCCGGCCTCGACCCCAACGTGCGCGTCCGCGAGGACGGCTC
>JBOHEP010000271.1:0-48644 GCA_050701075.1 Pseudonocardia sp.
GCCCGCGCCTGCGCCCGCGCCTGCGCCCGCGCCTGCGCCTGCGCGCTCAACGCAACCCCTCCGCCGCCGGTGCCCGGGGCCTGTCTGCTCAACGCAACCCCTCCGCCGCCCGCGGCCGGGCCACCGCGATCACCACCACCGCGACGATGACGAGCACGAGCGACAACGCGATCGCGCCGTCCACGTCGACCTCCCGCTCCTGGTAGACCAGCAACGGCAACGTGCGGGTGGTGCCCTGCAGGCTGCCGGCGAAGGCGATCGTCGCGCCGAACTCGCCCAGCGCCCGGGCGAAGGCCAGCACCAGCCCGGAACCGAGCCCGGGTAGCACGAGGGGTAGCGTCACCCGCCGGAACACCGTGGCCGGCGACGCACCGAGGGTCGCCGCGACCGACTCGTAGCGCTCGCCGACGGTGCGCAACGCCCCTTCCAATGCCACCACCAGGAAGGGCATCGCCACGAACGTCTGCGCCAGTACGACCGCCGCCGTGGTGAACGGGATCGTGATGCCGAACCCGACGTCGAGCAGCTTGCCCGCGAACCCGGTGCGCCCCAACGTGTACAGCAGCGCCAGCCCGCCCACCACGGGTGGCAGCACCAGCGGCAGCAGCACCACCGGCCGGATCAGCCGCAGGCCCCGCACGGTGGAGCGGGCCAGCACCGCGGCCAGCGGACCCCCGAAGACCAGGCACAGGAACGTCGACGCCGCCGCTGTGCGCATCGACAGCTCGAGCGCGGACAGTGCCTCCTCGCTGGTGACCAACTCGGGGAAGCGCACCAGGTCGGCCCGGACGACCAGGCCGACCACCGGGAGCGCGATCAGCGCGAAGCCGATCAGTGCCGGTACCCACAGCAGGCGCGGCAGACCGACCGGAACGACGTGCCGGTCGGGCCCCCGCTCGGCGCTGGGCTGCCTACCTGCTCTGGGCCGCCTGCGGGTAGTGGCTGTAGTGGCTGTGGTCACGTCGTCCCGAAGCCGGCCGCCTCCAACGCCTTCTGCCCGTCCGGCCCGCGCACGAGCGCGACGAACGCCATGGCCAGATCGGGGTGGACAGAGTTCTGCAGCGCGGTGATCGGATAGTCGTTGATCGCGTTGTCGGCCTCCGGGAAGCTCACCCCGTCGATCGTGTCATCGGCCTCCTTGACGTCGGTGACGTAGACGACGCCGGCATCGGCGTTGCCCGAGGTCACCTTGCTGAGCACGGACCTGACGTCGGGCTCCTCACTGGCCGGGGTCAGCGTGATCCCGGTGGCCTGCTCGACCCTCTCGGTGGCCGACCCACAGGGCACCTGCGCCGCGCACACGACGGTGATGATCCCGGGCTTGTTGAGGTCGGCGAACCCGGTGATGCCCTTCGGGTTACCGGTCGCCACCGCGATCTGCAGCTTGTTGGTGGTGAACACCGGCTGTTCCCCGACCGCCAGGCCGGCATCCGTCACGGTCTTCATCGTCGCGGGGCTCGCCGCGGCGAACACGTCGGCCGGGGCGCCGTTGACGATCTGTTCGGCCAGGGTGGAGGACGCCCCGAAGTTCATCACCACGTCGACGCCGGGGTTGTCGGTCTCGAACCGCTTCTCCAGCTCGCCGAACACGTCGGTCAGCGACGCCGCGGCCGACACCGTCAGGGTGCGCGCTTGCGCCGGCGGTGCCGCGGCCGGCTCCGGTGACCCACCGCCACAACCGGCCAGCACCAGGGCCGTGCCAGCGGCCAGAACAGCGATCTTCTTCATGACGTTCCTCCGGGGGTCTCCACCACAACGGTCGTGGACTTGATCACTGCGACGGCCAGCGAGCCGGGCTGGAGGTCCAGCTCACGGACGGCTTCGCTGCTCATCAGGGAGACGATCCGGTGTGGCCCGCACTGCATGTCCACCTGCGCCATCACCTTGTCCGTGATGACCGAGGTGACCAGCCCGACCAGCCGGTTGCGAGCAGAGCTCTGCACGTCGGAGGGGTCGGGGGCGGAGTTGGCATGATCGCGGGCGAACGCGGCCAGCGCGGCCCCGTCGATCACCTTGCGGTTCGAGGCATCGGGCCGCGCCGGGAGCGTCCCCGCGTCCACCCAGCGCCGGACGGTGTCGTCGCTGACACCGAGGAGTCGGGCTGCGTCAGAAATCCTGAACTGCGGCACGGCGCGGATACTATGTCCGCAGTTGCGCGTTTGACCAGCGGCCGATGCGGGTGTGGTTGGGTGCAGGTCGTGGACTTCGAACCCAGCGCCGTCGCCGCTGACTACACGAAACGCATGCGGGCCTTCCTCGACGAATCGGTCCTGCCGGCTGAGCCCGGCTACGAAGCCTGGCGCGCCGAGCGTCGCGGCACGGCGGCCGAGTGGGACCTGCCGCCGATCGTCGAGGAGCTCAAGGCCCAGGCGCGCTCGCGCGGGCTGTGGAACCTGTTCCTGCCCAGCGTCTCGGGGCTGTCCAACCTGGAGTACGCACCGGTCGCCGAGGTCTCCGGGTGGTCACCGGTGATCGCCCCCGAGGCGATCAACTGCCAGGCCCCGGACACCGGCAACATGGAGACGCTGCACCTGTTCGCCACTGCGGAGCAGAAACAGCAGTGGCTGGAGCCGCTGCTGGCCGGGGAGATCCGTTCGGCGTTCGCGATGACCGAGCCGGACGTCGCATCCTCCGACGCCACCAACGTGCAGACCACGATGCACCGCGACGGCGACACGTTCGTCATCTCGGGCAAGAAGTGGTGGATCTCCGGCGCGGCCGACCAGCGCTGCACGGTCTTCATCGTGATGGGCAAGACCGACCTGGACGCACCCACGCACCGCCAGCAGTCCATGGTGCTGGTGCCCCGCGACACACCTGGCGTGGAGATCAAGCGGCACCTGGCGGTGTTCGGCTACCAGGACCAGCACGGGCATTCCGAGATCGAGCTCCACGACGTCCGGGTGCCGGTGGCGAACCTGCTCGGTGAGCAGGGCGGCGGGTTCGCGATCGCCCAGGCGCGGCTGGGTCCGGGCCGGATCCACCACTGCATGCGGCTGATCGGGATGGCCGAGCGTGCCATCGACCTGATGGTGCGCCGGGCATCGTCGCGGGTCGCCTTCGGCCGGCCGCTCGCCGACCAGGGCGTGGTGCAGGAGCAGATCGCGCAGTCCCGGATCGAGGTGGAACAGGCGCGGCTGCTGGTGTTGAAGACCGCCTGGCTGATCGACCGTTGCGGCGCGAAGGGGGCGGCCACCGAGATCGCGGCGATCAAGGTCATCGCGGCGCGGATGGTCTGCTCGATCACCGACCGCGCCATCCAGATCCACGGCGGGGGGGGAATGAGCGACGACTTCCCGCTCGCCCACTTCTACAGCTGGGCCCGTTGCCTACGCCTGGCCGACGGCCCCGACGAGGTGCACCTGCGCACGGTGGCCCGCCATGAATTGACTCGGCACACCTGAGTCAACCCAGCGACGCCGAATACACCTGGTCGGAACAGTCCCTCGGACTGCGATGAGAGCATACGGTCAGCAGGTACGACACGAATGGCCACCACACCCCGCAGGTGCGGAACGCCCTTCCTCTACTAGATCACAGTAAGATTAGCCAGCGATTTAGACGGTTACGCTCGTGGGATGACGGTAACCGAGCTCGGTCTTCCCGCCTTGCGGGGGCCATCCCGACGAGATCCGGCCCGGCCCGACGACCCCCGTCTGATCGACAGTTTCGGCCGGGTCGCGACAGACCTGCGGATCTCCCTGACCGACCGGTGCAACCTGCGCTGCTCCTACTGCATGCCGGCCGAGGGCCTGGACTGGATGGACAGAGCCGAACAACTCACCGACGACGAGCTCGTCGCGCTGATCGGCATCGCGGTCCGCGATCTGGGGGTGCAGGAGCTGCGCTTCACCGGCGGCGAGCCGCTGCTCCGCCGTGGTCTCGAAGACATCATCGCGGCGTCCGCCGCGCTCGAGCCGCGGCCCGACATCTCGTTGACCACCAACGGAGTCGGTCTGGCCCGCCGCGCCCAAGCCCTCGCCGACGCCGGGGTCAACCGGCTCAACATCTCGATGGACACCCTCCGGCAGGACCGGTTCGCCACGATCACCCGCCGCGACCGGCTCTCCGACGTTCTCGACGGGTTGGCCGCGGCCCGGGCAGCCGGACTCGATCCCATCAAGATCAACACGGTGTTGCTGCGCGGGATGAACGACGATGAGGCCGTCGGGCTGCTGCGCTTCGCCGTGGCCGGAGGCTACGAGCTGCGGTTCATCGAACAGATGCCACTGGACGCCCAGCACGGCTGGGAGCGCACGGAGATGATCACCGCCGGGGAGATCATGGAGACGCTGCGCACCGGCTTCGAGCTCACCCCGGATCCCACCGAGCGCGGCGGTGCCCCAGCCGAGCGCTGGCTCGTCGACGGCGGACCGGCGGTGGTCGGGGTGATCGCCTCGGTCACCCGCCCGTTCTGCGGCGCGTGCGACCGCACCCGGCTCACCGCCGACGGCCAGGTCCGTTCCTGCCTGTTCGCCCGCACCGAGACCGACCTGCGGGCGATGCTGCGCGGTGGCGCCGGGGACAACGAGATCGCTGACACCTGGCGCGACGCCATGTGGGGCAAGCTCGCCGGACATGGCATCGACGAACCCGGCTTCCTGCAGCCGGACCGTCCGATGAGCGCGATCGGGGGCTGAGCACGATGTCCGGAGTGAACACCTCGACCCGGGTCACCGTCCGGTACTTCGCGGCGGCCCGGGCGGCTGCGGGCGTCGAGAGCGAGCCCGTCACGGTGCCGGCGAAGGCAACCGTCGCCGACCTCCTGGTCACCCTCGGCGCACGCCGCGGAGCTGAGCTCGCACAGATCCTGCAGCGGTGCAGCTTCCTGGTCGACGAGGTGGCCGTCCGCGATCGCGCCGCCTCGCTGCCCGACGGGGCGACCATCGACGTGCTCCCCCCGTTCGCCGGCGGCTGACGAAACCGTGTCCGTCGGGGATCTTCTCGGTGAACGTTGAAATGCACCCTCGCCGAGCCGCTCGTGCGCCGAGGTTCTGTCCCGCGCTTCGGACCAGCGGTTTCGTCCACCCCTGACTCCCCGATCGTGGTCGACGAGATCGCCGACCCGGTAACGCAGGTGTAACGCCGTTAGCCCAGAGGCGACGTCCTCGGTAGAAGACTAGGCTCCCTGGGGGAATCAGAGTGCGTTCTGCGGGTTCAACAGTCACGGAAGAGATCACCGTCGGCATGCCGGCGGTGACCCGGTTCCTGCATCGCATCACCGCAGATCCGTCGGCGCCACTGACCGCAGCGATCGTCGGTCCCGGTGGCACCGGCAAGACCATGGTGCTCGACGCGGTCGCGCATGCCTACCGCGGCGCGGGGATCGACCCGCTGCATGTCGGGATCGAGCAGGCGAGGTCGGGCGAGGGTTTCGAACCGGGCAAGGTCGCGCTCATCGACGACGCACACCGGCTCGACGCGCAAACCCTCGGTCGGCTGCGCGCCTTTGCCGAGGCGGACGACACTCGCGTCATCGTGGCCTACCGGCCGTGGTCGGGATCGCGCTCGCTCTCGACGCTCAGCGGTCGGGCAGCACGGCAGGGGGCCACCGTCGTCGTCGGTCATCTGGAGCGGGCGGCCATCGCCACCCGCGTCGCCGGGCGGCTGGGCGCCACCCCACCGGAGAGCCTGATCGACCTCGTCCACGAGCAGTCCGGCGGGCTGCCGGTGCTGGTCGACATCGTTGTCCGGGCGCTGGTGGACGGCGGCCGGTACGACCCGAGCCGGCCCGGCCGCTTCCGCCGACCCGAGCGCATCACCGTGTCCACCGCACTCGCCGAGCGACTTCGCCATTACATCGACGCCCTCGATCCCGGCGTGCACAGCCTGATGGAGGCGATGGCGGTCGGCGCGACGCTGGAGACCGAGGTGCTCATGCCGCTGGTGGACGTCGCGCCCGAGGAACTGGTCAGAACCGTGGAGGCGGCCCGGGCCACCGGGCTGCTCACCGAGAACGGCGAGCTGATCCCGTTCGTCCGCAATCTCCTGCTGCGGCTGACACCGGTGCTGCGGACCAGAGAGATGCAGCGCCGGCTCGCCGGGATCCAGCTCGACCGCGGCGGCTCGATCCTCGAGGTCGGCCGCCAGATGCTGGGCACCGGGGCGAGCGGCAGCCGGGCCGCCACGATCTTCGAGGCCGCCGGTGACGAGGCGCTGCGCAGCTCGCCCGCCCTGGCAGCCGACCTGTTCGCCGGTGCGGTCGAAGCCGGTGCGCCGTCCTCGGCGGTGGCCGCCCGCCGCTGTCGGGGCGTCGCGCTGACCGGTGACCTGAGTCAGGCGTTGCAGCTCGCCGACGAGGTGATCTCGGATCCGAGCGCGCCGCACCGGGAGCAGGCCTTGGTCGCCGCGGCCGCGGCGCTGGCCCACCGCGGTCTGCTGCCGCGCAGCGCCGACCTGCTCCGGTGCCTGCACCCCAACGGCGCCGTGCTGGCCGTACCGGCACTGATCGGCACCGGTGAGCTGGACGACGCCCGCGCGATCCTGGACGCCGTCCAACCTGGCGGCTCGTCGAGCCTGCTCGACGGAGCCGGAATCATGATGGCCCACGCGATGGTGGCCAGCGTCACGGGTTCGGCCCCGACGGCCCTGTCGAAACTTGTCCGCGCATCGGTACTGCTGGAGCCGATCGCCGAGACTGCGCTCCTGCCCGACACACCCGCGGCGCTCACCGCCGTCGTGGCATTGCACTGCGGGGAGCTGGCGGTCGCCGAGGCAGCACTGCAACGCGGCGCAGCCGGCCGCCACGGCGGGAAACCGGCCCAGATCCGGCACCTGCTGCTGCACGGCTGGCTCGCCATGGTGCGCGGACAGCTCGACACCGCTCGGCGCGCCCTGGAACACTCGAAGCGGCCCGGACTCACGCTCGAACCGCGCGACGAGCTCTTCGCCACCGCGCTGGCCGTGGCGATCGAGCGGCGATGCGGCGACGCCACCGCGCTCGCCTCGGCCTGGAGCCGCGCACGCACCGCGTTGGTGCACCATCCCGTTGACCTGTTCATGCTGCTGCCGCTGGGTGAGCTGGCGGTCGCCGCCGCCCAGCTCGGGCAGCGGGCCTGGATCGCGTCACAGCTCGACGACGCCTGGCAGCTGCTGACCCAGCTCGGCGAGCCGGAGCTGTGGACCGCGCCGCTGCACTGGTCCGAGCTGCAGGCCGCGGTCATCTCCGGGCGGCACCCGGAAGCGAAGGAGCACGCGGCGGCGCTGGCCGACGCGGAGTCCAGCAGCCCCTACATTGCTGTGCTCGCTGCGGCCGCGACAAGCTGGACGCAGGTGCGGTGGGAGGAGATCGACCCCGACGCGGTGCAGGCCGCGGCTCGGGGGCTGCACGGCCTCGGGCTGCGTTGGGAGGGGGCGAACCTTGCCGGGTGGGCCGCGGCACGGGCGACCGATAGGCGGGCGGTGGCAGCGCTGCACACCTGCGCCCGCTCGCTGTTCCCCTCCTCGACGGTGGGCGAGACCCTGTCGGCCGCAGCCGAGCCCGGCGAGAACGCAGCGACCCTTGCGGGCGGGGGTGCAGTCGCGTCGGCTCCGGTGGTGACCGAGCAGGAGACGTCAAGCATCGACGACGCGCCGCCGCGCCCACCAGTGAACGGTGATTCGGTACTGACCGGCCGCGAGCTCGAGATCGGCCAGCTCATCCTCGCCGGTCTGACCCACAAACAGATCGGGCAACGCCTGTTCATCTCCGCCAAGACCGTGGAGCACCACGTGGCCCGGATGCGGCAACGGCTCGGCGTCGGCTCTCGCACCGAGCTGTTCGGCCGGCTGCGGGTGCTACTCGACGAGCCGTTGTCGGCGGCCGGTTAGTAGGCCGTCAGGCTCGCCACCATCCCTTCGCAGGTCCGGACGACCACGCGACACGCTGAGGTGGTCGTTCGGGCCGACATCGGGTTCTCGGCCTGGCTCTGCCAGCGAAGCAGGGCCTCGAGGGCTGCCTTGCGCAGCTCGTCGGGGTCAGTTCCGGCAGGTAGACCAAGACGCGCCGCCGGACCTGCTCCGAGGCCGCCGAGCAGCCGCTCGGCCTCGCGGAGCATCGGGTCGGGCAGGATGACCGCGCCTGTCCACAACGCGCTGAGCAGCCGCAGCTCGACGAACTCATGGGCCCCGGTGACGATCCGCTCGACCTCTCCGGACAACCACTCCGAGCCGGGCCGTGGATCCGCACGCAGCACCCGGTCCAGCGCCAGCAGACCGGACCGCGCCTTGAGCACGTCGCGGCGATTGGTGAACTGGTTGTGCAGCGCGTCCTGCAGCTCGTGCAGCCCGCTGCGGCGGACGAGCTCGGCGGCAAGGGCCGCGGCTGTGTCCGTGCCCGCACCGATGAGCTGGGTCGAGATCCGGATCCCGAACACGCCGAAGCGATCCAGCAGCGCGCGCCGGACCTGCGCCGACACGGTCGGCACCGCGTCGGCGAGCGGCCCGTCATCGTCCAGGAAACGGTCGAGCAGGAGCAGCGACGACTCCAGCTGCGCGCGTGGCACCCGGGACAGCTCGGCGAGTGCGGTGAACTCGGTCTGGCGCAGCGTGCGGCCCGTCTGGGCGAGCAACCCGGCGACCGCGATGACGTTCTGGCACAACCCGCGCAGCGCCGGCTCGGTGCGGTAGCGCTGCGCGACGGCCGCCGCCGAGGACATGGCGTCCACCCGTCCGCCGCCGATCTCGTCCGCGCGCGAGATGACACCGACGGTGTTGACCGACACCGCCCGCCCCACGTCCTGGTCTCGGAACGCCTCCAGGAACTGGGCGTCCGTGGCGTGCAGGTGGCGCATCAGATAGACGACCGCATCGGCCTCGGTCGGCGTGCCGTCCTCCGGGTTGAGGAACATCACCGACCGCTGCGCCACCTCGGTCGACAGCGACGACATCCCCGGTGTGTCGATCAGCGTCGCGGTCCGCAGATGCTGGGAGGGCCAGTCGACGATCAACCGCTCGACCTCGTCGGCCGGGTCGCCGCCCAGGTCGATCACGAGCGCGCCGTCGTCACGCTGCACGGAGAGCTGCCGGGGGGCACCGGCCTTCGGATGCAGCATGATCCGCGGCCCGCGACCGTCCCGGTACCAGGTGATGACCCGGGTGCACTCCCCCGCATCGGTGGGCGCGACCCGCTCCCCGATCAAGGCGTTGAGCAGGGTGGACTTCCCCGCCTTGACCTTGCCCGCGATGGCGACCCGCAGCGGTTCGTCGAGCCGGTCGAGGTGCCCATGCAGGTGACGGGCCGTCTCCGGTTCGTCGCGATACACCTCGATCGCCTGGCGCAGCGCCGCGCCGAGTGCGCCGGACAGTGTTTCCGCTCGGGTCATCGAGCGAGCTCCACCGCGGCCTCCTCGGGTGCAGCCGCCGCTCGCTCGGCGCCGCGTTGCCCGGGCCCGACCAGCGCGCGAGCCTGCTGCCGCAGCTTGGTCAAACACTCCAGCTCGGAGCGGATCTCGGCCAGCCGGCGGTCCCGGACGGACTTCGTGCTTGTCAGCGAGCGCTCCGCGCCGCGCACCGCGTCCTGCAGTGACCGGTTCATCTGTTCCGCCTGTGCGGTGAAGTGATCGCGCAGGTCGCGCTGAACCTGACGCAGCATGTCCCGGGAGTCCTTGCCCACCTGGAAGATCGCGTCGTCCGCGTAGCGTCGAACGGCTTGGCGACCCTCGTGCTTGCGCCGGCTGATGATGCGCCGGCGCTCATCGCTGATCGACTTGCCACCCAGGATGAGACCCGCGCCGATCGAGAACGGGTTGATCACCGACAGTCCGATGAACGTGCCGAGCAGGCCGAACATCAGGATGCCGATGTAGCTGCCACGCATGCCGGTGAGCGCCTTCTGTCCGAGGTTCCACGGCTCGGGATCACGTAGCGCCATCTCTCGCACCGAGCTCAGCGCGTCGGAGGCCTCGGTGCGCAGGTCGGGGAGCATCTCCTCGCGCTCCTCCGAGAAGTGCCCGGCAACCAGCTCGGCGAGCCAGCGGGCGCGCTCCGTCGCCCACACGAAGTTCTCCGATGCCGCCGTGGCGGCCTGCTGCTCGACCCAGGAGGAGATCTGGTCCCAGACGTTCTTCGGGTCGCCGCCGGAGTCGATCTCATCCTCCACGATCCGGACGATCTCGCGCATCCGGTCCCGGAGGTCGAACTCGATGTCGGCGTTGAGGTCGGCGACGCCGTCGTTGAGCGTGTGCTGCCAGCGCGCTGAGCGCTCCTTCAGCGCGGCCGAGCGGTGCTGTGCCACGGTGAGCTCGGCGATCAGTTCCTCGGCCTTCTCGGGGTTCTGCTGCGCTCTCTGCTCGGACCGCAGGCCGTCGATCAGCTGGCCGGTGACCGCGATGATGTCGTGAACCGTGGAGCGACGGGCAAGCACGTCGGCGTCATTCACGACGCGCTGACGGAGGAACGTGACGAGCGCGGGGAAGCCGGACTCGGCGTCGAGCTCCTGGTCGTCGGCTTCCATGGCCGCCAAGCGAGCGGTGGAGGACAGCGCGAACAGCTCGGTCTGCATCCCGGCCGCCTTCAGGTGCGCCCGGTCGAGCTCGGCGATGCGCCGCCACTCCGGATGCAGATCGATCTTCGTGAGCACGCATGCCACGTTCGGGCACACCCGGATGGCCTGGCGGAGGAACTCCAGCTCCGGTGCGGTGTACTCCTGCGAGGCATCCGACACCAGCAGGACGGCGTCCGCGGACGGCAATGCGGCCATCGTCGCCGCACCGTGCACCGAGTTGAGCCCGCCGACCCCGGGCGTGTCGACGATCTCCAGACCGCCGGCCAGGAGCTCGCACGGCAGGGCGACCTCGACGTGGCTGTACCGCTCCGCGGCATCCGACGCCTCGCGGACGTAGCCCTCCAGCTTCGCGATCGGAACGTCGACATGCTCGACCCGCAAGCCGGCTTCTGTGCCGGCCGGACGGACGAGGGTCACCGACGGCACCTCACCGTGGCTCACCACGGTGGGCACCGAGGTGGCGATGTCGTCGTGCACCGGGCACACCACGGCACGGACCAGCGCGTTGACCATGAAGCTCTTGCCCTGCTTGAACTCCCCAACCACCAGGACCCGGACACGTCCGTCGAGCAACCGGGCCCTGGCCTGCCGCAGACGTGCCTCGAGATCGGGCCGGTCATACGGGGCAATGGCCGCGATTGTGGAGTCCAGGGCGTTGACCAGTGGGGATGTTGTCATTGCTCCTCCTCGTCGTTGCCCGGGGGCGATCATGAGTGCGGCTCAGCCGGCCCGTTGCTCGGGGAAGCGGAGCTGTCGTGCCAGCTCACCGGACGAGCCTAGCCGCTGGCATGCCCGCCTGATCGCGACGAGGTCTGCGTCCAGCCCGGTCAGTCGATCCCGGACAAGCGGCTGAGACGGGGTGACCCGGCCCGACATGCAGGCGGCTCCGCCACTGCCTGGCCGGGAGTGGCGGAGCCATTACGCCATCGATCGGTCGGTCCCGGTCATGTGGTCGAGGACGGTATGCACTCGCCCTCGCCACGATCAGGTCAACACCGACGATCGACCGAGGTCACCCGTCGAGGCCGTCGGCGCCGTCGAACTCGAACTCGATCGGGCCGTCGTTGTCGAGGTCGAGGTCGATGGCATCGGCGTCGCCGCCATCGCCACCGAGGCCGTCGATGGCGCCACCGTCACCACCGTCACCACCGATGGCGAGAGCGCCGTCGAGGAGACTCAGGGCATCGGCGTCGCCACCGTCCCCACCGTCGCCACTGAGGATGTCCTCGCCAAAGCCACCGTCGCCACCCCGGCCGCCCACGGAGATCGCATTGATGACGCCGACGCTGGCGGCGTCTCCGCCATCGCCACCGTCGCCACCGACGTCGTCGCCGAAGCCACCATCACCACCATCACCACCGACACCGATGCCGAAGACACCGGCACCGGCACCGGCACCGCCGTCGCCACCGTCGCCACCGTCGCCGTCCTCGAGGCCGTCGCCACCGTCGCCACCCGCGCCACCGGCGCCGATGCCGGTGAAACCGAAGCCAGCACCGGCGCCACCGACGCCGCCATCACCACCGTCTCCGAAGTCACTGTCGCCGCCACCGCCACCGTCACCGCCGACACCGGTGCCGTCGCCGTCGCCGCCGTCGTCTCCAAAGCCAAGGACCGCGTCACCGCCCAAGCCGCCCACACCAATACCGGCGCCGCCGGCGCCACCGGCGCCACCATCACCGAGTACGGAGGTTCCACCGTCGCCACCGAAGCCGCCGGAAGCGCTACCGTCACCACCATCACCACCGTCACCGAAGACGCCGAAGCCACCTTCGCCACCTGCACCGACGCTGTCGCCGCCCGCGCCACCTGCACCACCGGTGCCCAGAAAGGTGTCGCCACCGACGCCACCGTCACCGGCGCCACCGGTACCGGCGCCACCGTCACCACCGTTGATAAGGCCGGGGCCACCGTCGCCGCCGACACCGACACCGTCGCCACCGACGCCACCAGCACCACCGTCACCGAAGAAGTTGCTACCACCGGCGCCACCGTCGCCACCGAAACCGGTGCCGTCGCCGCCGCCACCACCATTGCCCAAGAAGCCGGTGCCGCCGGTGCCGCCGACACCGGTGCCGCCGCCACCGTCGCCACCGACGCCGGCCGCACCGGTGAACGCGCTGCCTCCGGCACCGCCGTTGCCGCCGACACCGACACCGTCACCACCGTCGTCAGCGGTGCCGAAGAGGACGGCACTGTCAGCACCGTCGTCGCCCACTCCGACCGCGTCGCCACCGCCACCACCGGCACCACCGTCGCCGATGAGGCCGGCGTTGCCACCGGCCCCACCGTCACCACCTGCGTTGACCGACCCGACGATGTCGTCGCCACCGTCGCCACCGTCGCCGCCGTTGCCGATGAAGAAGCCACCGTTGCCGCCGGCGCCGCCGTCACCGCCGTCGGTGAGTGCGTCACCGGGGGCGCCGGCAGCTCCGTTGCCACCGTTGCCGATGAAGATGGCGGCGTCGGTGCCGGCCTCACCCGGGGTGTCCCCGTCTTCGCCGTCGCCGATGAACAGCGACGCGGCGTTCTGGTTCGGGTTGTCCTGGATGCTGTCGACGGCGGCGTCGACATCGGTCTGCAGTTGGGTGAAGTTGGGCTGCGTGGGAGGCATGGGGGAATACCTTTCGTCGGTCATCCTCGAGCTGGTGCTCGTCACAGCCGGCTCCGGCGGTGCGGCACGAACGCTAGGGACGCCGAGCCCCTGGCCCATCCGGGTAAAGCCCTCGAACGATCCGGGGGTCAGGGGGCGGCTCCCCGGAGATGGCTTCGGCCTGTCGGGGTAGTCACCTGCTCGCGCTGCGATGTCGACTACCGGAGATGTACCGCCGGACGCCGCGGCGACGAGATCGGGCGTGGTCGCCACCTCGACCATCGACGATCCCCGTCGGCCGGGATCAACGCTGCCCAAAGTCGCAGGGGGCATTTCCCCCACCGCAGACGGGGGGAGCATCACCCTACTTGGACGCCGCGGTGGCTCAGTACGGTCAGAACGAACCGATCAGGGTGCGTCCGGCCTGAGCGCGGGCCGGATCCGCGAGCACCCTGTCCAGCGAGGCCAGCACCGCACGGCCCCGCCCATGAACTGCACGAGGGGAAGCGTGACGCGCCCGATGTCGATTCAGGTCGGCTCATACCAGGTAGGCATCGATCTCGGGACGACGTACTCGTCGGCCGCGGTGTGCCGCGCCGGCGAGCCCCGTCCCGAGGTGGTCCCCCTTGCCGGCCGATCCACCTCGGTGGCCTCGGTGGTCTTCCTCGCCGAGGACGGCTCCCTGGTCGTCGGCGAGGCCGCGGAGCGCCGCGCCCTGACCGACCCCGGCCGGGTCGTCCGCGAGTTCAAACGGCGCATCGGCGACGGGACCCCCGTCCTGCTCGGCGGCCGGCAAGTACCCGCCGAGACCGTCGCCGCCCGGTTCATCGCCTGGATCCTCACCCAGGTCGCCGACCGCGAAGGCGGTCCGGCATCGGCCGTCACCCTCACCCACCCCGCCGAATGGGGCCCCCACAAGCGCGACACCCTCGCCGCGGCACTGGTCGCCGAAGGTCTCGCCCCGGTCACCTTCATGACCGAACCCCAGGCAGCCGCGATCGCCTACGCGGCCACCGAACGCCTCGACCCGGGTGCCGTCGTGGCCGTCTACGACCTCGGCGGAGGCACTTTCGACGCCGCGGTCGTCCGCAAGCACGCCGATCACGACTACGAGGTGCTCGGGCGCCCCACCGGCATCGACCACCTCGGCGGCATCGACTTCGACCAGGCCGTGTTCGACCACGTCGTCAGCACCATCGGCGCCGCCTGGCACGAGCTCGACCCGACCGACCCCACCGTGCACGCCGCGGTCGCCGGGCTGCGCCGCGAGTGCACCGCGGCCAAGGAGACGCTCTCCGCCGACACCGAGGTCACCATCCCGGTCATGCTCCCCACCGGCCACACGCACGTCCGCCTGACCCGGGCCGAGTTCGACGACATGGTCCGCCCGTCCCTGGCCGAGACCCTCGAAGCGTTGCGGCGGGCCATCGACACCACCGACGTCTCCCTCGCCGAGCTCACCACCGTGCTCCTCGTCGGGGGTTCCTCCCGCATCCCCCTGATCACCCAGCTGCTCTCGGCCGAGCTCGGCCGCCCCATCTCCATCGACGCCGACCCCAACACGATCATCGCCACCGGCGCCGCCCTGCACGCCCGCGGACCCGCCGTCCAGCCGGCCACCACTACCGCTCCTGCCGGTAAGGCGATCACGAGCGCCCCGGGCCGGCCGGAGCTCGCCTACCCCGAGCTCGTCCTCCCGGAGCCGGTGGGCAAGACCGATCGGGCGACTCGCCGGCGCACCCTGCTCGTGGCGGCTGCCATCAGCGGTATCGCCACCTTCGGCCTGGCCGGCACGGTCGCCTCCGACACGCTCCCGCTGGGAACGTTTGCGAAGTTCGCCCTGTCCGCACCCGGTGTCCCGGAGGCAAGCGCCGACACGGTCATCGACGACAGCGCCGGGTCCGATGGCGGCAGTTCCGGTGGCTCCGGGACCGACCCCTGGACGGGCGAGCCCCGCACCGTGACCACGGTCGCCGGTCCCAACCGGCCCACCGCGGTCGCCGCGGTCGTCCGGCCGACCATGCGCATCGTGTACATCGGTGGTCCCGGCGCGTCCCTGGCCACCGGACAACCGGCGCCACCCATTCAGACCGGCGGTTCGGGCGGCGGGACGGCAGCCGGGCAGCCGAACTCCGGTGGTGGCTCCGGCGCACCCGCGTCCGGCGGCCAACCCACAACCGGCAGCCAACCCACGTCGGGCAGCCAACCCACGTCGGGCAGCCAACCCACGTCCGGCAGCCAACCCACGTCCGGCAGCCAACCCACAACCGGCGGCGGTTCCTCGACCACACCACCGACCGGCACAGAAACCCCGGGAACCGGGGGCACGACTTCGTCGCCGGCTCCGACCGGCTCAGATTCGGGAACCGAGGGCACAACCGACACCCCGACCGGCTCAGGTTCAGGAACCGAAGACACACCCGACACCCCGACCGACACGGGCTCGGGAACCGAGACCACAGCACCTGTCAGCCCCGATCCGGGCCAAGTCCAATCTGGTCCCGACCCGGCACCCTAGAGCGATCCCGTGGCCAGCGGCGACTCAGCTGCCACGCCCTGAGAGCCTGGCCCACAACGCGGGGGCGCCCACCGCTGAAGATCACAGCCACGCCCACGTTCTCGTGGCGGTTCACGGGCCGTCACCGAGTCCCCCAGGGCTGTTTCAAATCACCCTGAGGCGCTCGTGAGGCCTGAATCCGCAGAGACCAGGGGCAATCCGTTGTCAGTTGATCTCCAATAACGACGGTTTCGCCTTGATCACCGCGCGCGGAGGGGGCATCGGGTCGTATGGAGCGATCTTGAGCCGGGCGTGGAGTCTGCCCGCCCGGCTCCACCGCCAGGGAGGCGCTGATCGACATTTTGGAACCGCCGACCGCCATCCCCGGCTCCGCATCCCCCGCCACACGGACTTCGGAGACGAAGATGGCGATCGTGAAACGACTGCGGCGTTCCCCTCGGCTGATCACAACCTCGCCGAAGCCCTGAGCAGCACCAGCGGACAGCTCGTCCCGACCGCGAGCCGGACCCGCCCGAACCCGTGCGCCGCGACATCCACGCCCGGGTGATCATCCCGACGGGCAGCTACGCCGCAGGGGACAACCCCCATCGTGCAGTCCTCAGACCGCGGGGTTCGGCCCGATGGGCAGGCTGCCAGACCGACCTAGCCTTCTTGTGCACGCCGACCCCGGCCGTGACGAGCCCAGCTCGACGATGAACGCGAAAGGGTGTTTCCCATGGCTCTGACACCGGCCGATTTCCAACAGTTGTCGACGGCCGTCGATGGTGCGGTCACCAGCATCCGAAACGGCACCACGGCACCCGAGAACGCCGCGGGGCTGTTCGTCGGGAACGGCACCGACGCGACAACACCCGGCGGCAACGGCGGGAACGCGGGAATCTTCCTGGGTAACGGTGGCAACGGAGCCGATGGAGCCGACGACGACCCGGGCGGCGTCGACACCGTCGGGGGCAACGGCGGCAACGGCGGACAGGGCGGGTTCTTCTTCGGCAACGGCGGTATGGCCGGCGACGGTGGCGACGACTTCGACGGGCCCGCCGCCGTGGGCGGCAACGGTGGAACCGGCGGGGACTCCGGCCTGTTCGGCAACGCGGGCGACGGCGGCGACGGTGGCGACGCACTCGGCGTGGGGCTCAACGGCACCGGCCTGGGGCGGCGACGGCGGAGCCGGGGGCAACGCCGTGTTCGGCACTGCCGGCAACGGCGGTAACGGCGGCGACGGCTTCAGCGCGGGCCTGATCGACGGCACCGGCACGGGGGCGACGGCGGAGCCGGCGGCAGCGCGGTCCTGCAGGGCGGGACCGGCGGTGCCGGGGGTAACGGCGTCGGCGTGGGGCTCCTCGGCGACGGTACGGGCACGGGAGGCATGGGTGGCACCGGCGGCTTCGGCGCAGTGCTGGGCGACGCCGGCGGTGAAGGCGGCGCGGGCATCGGCATCGGCCTGTTCAACGGCACCGGCCGCGGTGGCGACGGGGGCGAGGGCGGCGAGGGCGGAGTGCTGGGCGGCGCCGGTGGCGAGGGCGGTCTCGGCCTCGGCCAGGGTGTGCTCAGCGGCGTCGGCCTGGGCGGCGACGGCGGCAACGGTGGATTCGGTCTGATCGGCGGCGGTGAGGGCGGCGACGGCGGCCTCGGCATCGGTGACGGCGGCGTCCTCGGCCTGGGTGCTGGCGGCGAAGGTGGTAACGGCGGCAACGGCCTGCTGTTCGGTGGTGACGCCGGTAACGGCGGCGACGGCTTCGCCAGCAGCATCATCGCGGCGGTCAGTACCGGTGGCAACGGCGGCGACGGCGGCTTCGGCCTGCTCGTCGGCGGTGACGGTGGCAACGGTGGCGATGGCGACGCGGTGAGCCTGGCCGTGGCCTACGCCAGCGGTGGCAACGGCGGCAACGCCGGCAACAGCGTCTTTGTCGGCGGCCGGGTGGCGATGGCGGCGACGCGGACGCCGACGCGGGCTTCGGTGCCGTCGCGGCCGGCGGCGACGGCGGAAACGGCAGTGACGGCCTGTTCTCGGGCGGCGATGGCGGCAGGGGCGGCGACGGCGACGCCGGCAGCGACTTCGTGGCCATCGGTGGTGGCGGCGACGGCGGTGACGGCGGGAGCGGCTTCTTCAATGACGGCGGCGGTGGCGACGGTGGCGAGGGCTTCGCGGCCGGTTTCTCCGAGGACTTCGAGCTCGACATCGACGGCGCCGACGGCCTCGACGGCTGACCAAGGTCACCTGCATGCTCTGATCGCGGCCGACACCCGCAGCGACCGACCCCATGGCGATCTACTCGCCATGGGGTCGGTCCGTCGGCGAAGATCACGGGTCGGGGTGGTCGGCCGAACCGGCCAGATCCCGGTAGCACGGGTAGGTCCCGGCGGCGGTCACCACCGTGTGAGCAGCCAGCAGCGCATCCACCACCGCCCGGGTCACGACGTCCGCGGCCGCGGCCTGTAGCGCGATCAGCCCAGCCAGGTCGGGCGCGGGACGGGCCCCGGTCGACAGGCCGAACACGGTGTCTCCGTCCATGGCCGTGTGCACCGGCGAGATCGCCTGTGCCAGCCCGTCGTGCCCCATCGTGGCCAACCGGGAACACCCGGCCTTGTCCAGGGCCAGGTCGGTGGCCACGACGCCGAGGGTCGTCGCGATTCCCAGGGCGGGCGCGGCACGGGCGACGGCACCCAGCGCAGCGAGTCCGGCCATACCGACCGAGACCGCCGGGAACTCACCGGGCCGCCCCACCCGCGCGCCGAGCAGCTCCCCCGTCCACCGATCCACCGCCGACCCGGCCGCGTTCACAACCACCAACGCAGCCACCATCGCCCCACCGTCGAGCACGACGCTCGCCGTACCCACCCCGCCCTTCAACCCACCCGCAACCGCCCCGGCACCGGCACCCACCGCCCCGCGCCCGACCGGCCCGGTGGAGGCAGCGTCGTACGCCGCGGCACCGGTCGCGGCGCCCGGGCGGCGCCCGAAGTCCCCGCCGCGCCCCAGGTCGAACACCACCGCGGCCGGCACGATCGGCACCACCCCACCCGGCACCGCGAAACCCGCACCCGCCGCCTCCAGCCGCGCCATCACCCCCTCCACCGCGGCCAACCCGAAGGCGCTGCCCCCGCTGAGCACCACCGCGTGCACCCGTTCCACGGTGTTTCGCGGGTCGAGCAGATCGGTCTCCCGGGTACCGGGCGCGCCACCGCGCACATCCACGCCACCCACCGCGCCGCCGGGCGGGGCGAGCACCACGGTGGTGCCCGACAACGCCCCCCGTCCGGTCAGCTCGGCGTGCCCGACTCGCAGGCCGGGCACGTCGGTCAGCCCGTTGTGGCGCCCGGACCCGGTCACGGCCGGCTCGGGCGGGCGGTGTCGAGGATGGTGATCAGCCTGGCCAGCATCTCGCGAGTGGCCGCGAGGTAGCTGTTCTCGCTGTGCAGCGCGCGCCGGAACGCTTCCAGCTCGTCGTCGGAGATCGAGTCGGTGAAGGTCCGGATCTCGGTCAGGTCGAGGCGCCGGTTGAGCTCGTGCACGGCGTCGCGCCAGCGGTGCAGCAGACCGAAGAGCTCCGTGTCGCGCTGCCGGGCCAGCGCCCCGGAGACCAGCGCGAGGTCGACGGCGGAGACCACGAGCCGCGGGTAGACCTGGCGGCGACGGGTCTGGCTGTCGGAGAACCGTGGATCGGCGAGCAGCCGCGTGTTCTCCTGGAGCTCGTCCGCGACGGCCTGCAACACCTGGCTACGGCGTTCGGCCTCGGAGGTCAGCCGTTCGAGGAGGATCCCGGTGAGCCCCGCCACGAGCGTGAGCGTGTTGACCGCGGGTTCCCAGCGGCTGTTGTCCGGCGACACGAACCAGGCGATGCCGAGGACGAAGGTGGCGCCGAGCAGGCCGTACGTCGTCAGGGTGACGATCGTCCGCCACCGCGCCGCGCCCAGACCGATGCGGAGCAAGCTAACGCGTCCACATGTCGTCGGCGACCGTTGACCTCGCTGCCGTGGCGGCACCCCGCGGGGCGAGCAACAGCAGCTCGAGGCCGAACGGGCTCGGTCGCCTGCTCTGCCGCGACTGCGACCGCGCGCTCTCGATCACATCCAGCCGGCAGGCATCCGACAGCTTCTTCAGGCGCACCTCGGAGTACTTCCGGGTGGTGTACAACCGAATGGTGTCCCCGACCGGCAGGACGACCTCGGTGTGGTCGGCCAGTCCCATCCGGATCTCCTTCCCGGTGTCGTTCTGGAACATGATCTTGACGAGCAGCGCCTCGTCGGCCTCGATGAAACCGCGGAACTTCAGCTGCGCGTTGTCGATCCTCAGGTCGGTGTTGTAGCGCAGGGCGCTGGTGACGAACTCGGCGAACGCCCGGGTCTGGTGGTACTCGTCGGCGGCGGCGTTCGCGGCCTCCTGATCGATCCGGACGGTGGTTGCGACCTCCAACAACAGCCGGTCCTGCGGTCGCAGCACCTGGGTGATGGTGGCCAGAGCGTCGAGGTCGCTCTCGAAGTTGGCCAGGGTGTTGCCGGTCAGCGTGTAAAGGATCGGGTCGTCGCCGATCAGCCGGGCCAGCATCTGGCCGATCTCCTCCATGTTGACCGAGATCGAGAAGTCGATCTGGATCGGCAGCACCCGCGACATCGGAAACCTCAGGTCCCGCACCGACACCTGGGTGCCGAGCCGCAACATCTCCGAGCTCATGTCGACCGGGATGTAGAACAGCTCCGGATGGCCGGGACACAGATCCTTCAGGATGGTGCGGTCCTTCAACCCGGTTCCGACGCCGAGGCTGACGAAATGGAACCCACCCCTGTTCACGTGCGGCCGGATCGCGCTCCAGTGCCGCACGAAGGTTTCCGAACCGACCTTCATCACCATGTAGAACGGATCGCTGCACGCGTTCGCCCAGGCGACCGTCGGGCCGATGCCCCAGTACGAGAATCCGGACGTCACCAGCTTGCCGTCGCCGGTCTCGGAGAACGGCCCGCGCAGGTCTGCGGTGAGGGTGGCGAGCTTGTCGGTCTGGTCCTCACCGACCAGCAGCAGCGACCACGCGAAGTCGTCGTCGGCCAGCGCGTTCTCGAGTTTTCTGATCACCGGAGCCGGCTCGCCCACCCTCGTACCCCCATTCGTCGGTATCAGGCTAACGGTCCGGCACCGAAGGACCAGCGATCCCGAGCCGCGCATCCCCCGTCCGATTCCCGCCAGCACGCGCCTGGAACTGGCGCGAAGATGGGGACATGAGCACAGACACCGCAACCCGCCCGGCGCTCGACGCCCTGGACTGGGCCGCTGTCGAGCACCACCTCGACGCGGACGGCTTCGCGATGACCCCACCGCTGCTCTCCCCCGAGCAGTGCGCGGAGCTGATCGCCATGTTCGACGACGACGCCCGCTTCCGCAGCACCGTCGTGATGGCCCGGCACGCGTTCGGCGAGGGCAGCTACCGCTACTTCGCCGACCCGCTGCCCTCGCTGGTCCACGCCCTGCGTTCGCAGCTCTACCCGCCGATCGCCGCGATCGCGAACCGGTGGGCGCAGCGGCTCGGCGAGCGCACGTTTCCCGGCACGCTCAACGCCCTGATCGAGGAGTGCGCGGGCGTCGGTCAGCACAAACCAACGCCGCTGGTGCTGCGTTACGGCCCCGGTGGCTACAACTGCCTGCACCAGGACGTGTACGGCGACCTGACGTTCCCGCTCCAGTTCCTGGTGATGCTCAGCCGCCCGGACGAGGACTTCACCGGCGGCGAGAGCGTGTTCGTCGAGCAGCGGCCGCGCCAGCAGTCCCGGCCGATGGTCGCCCGCCCCGGGCTCGGCCAGACCGTGATCTTTCCCGTGCGGCACCGCCCCAAGCTCGGCACCCGTGGACACCACCGCTACCACCGCGTCCAGATGCGCCACGGCGTCAGTGCCGTGCACAGCGGGGACCGGCACGTGCTGGGCGTCATCTTCCACAACGCCCGTTAGCCCAGCCCCGTCCGTCAGCCCCCCATCGGCGCGTTGGTCACCGTCGCGGAACCGCCGACCGCAGCCGGCCCGGCTCCGTCCCCGGCCCGACCGTGGAGCAACGGAGCGAGCAGGGCGAGGTCCAACGCGAGTTGGGTGCGCTGCTCGCACAGCTGCCCGACGTCCAGCGGCTCGCGGTGGTGCTCCGCCACGTGGTCGACCTGCCGGTCAGCGAGGTGGCCGAGGTTCTCGGCTGCCCGGAAGGTACAGCCAAGTCACACATCTCCCGAGGACGGCAACGACTCCGGAACTCGCTCGTCGAACCACGGCCGATCACCGATCACCGGCCGTCGGAAGGAAGGACATCCCGATGACGCTCAACGGAACCGACCCCGTCATCACCGCCCTGAGCGGCCTCGCCGCCCCCACACAGGCCGGCCTGACCGACAAGGTGTTCGGTAGCTGGATGGCCGCGCCCAGCCGGCTCGGTGAGGTGTTCGTCGCGTTCACCGGCGACGGCGTGGCGTTCGTCCGGTCGGCGGAGTCCGTGCGCGGCGACCCGCACACGTTCGCGCAGGCCTACCGCGACCGGTTCGGCCGGCCGCTGCGCCCCGCCGACCGGGCCCCCGCCGGGCTGCTACCCGCCCTGCGCGGTCGCCCGGCGGCGCCCCCGCGGCTGGATCTGCGTGGCCTGTCGGACTTCGAGCGCGCCGTGCTCGATGCGACGAGCCGCGTCCCGGCCGGACAGACCCGCCCCTACGGCTGGATCGCCCGCGAGGCCGGCTCCCCACGCGCGGTGCGGGCCGTCGGATCGGTACTGGCCCGCAACCCGGTGCCGCTGCTGGTCCCCTGCCACCGCGTGGTGCGTGCGGACGGCAGGCTCGGCGACTACATGTTCGGTCCCGCCCACAAGGAGGAGCTACTGCGCACGGAGGACGTGAACGTCGATGAGGTTGCGGCGTTCGCCCAGCAGGGCGTGCACTTCCTCGGCAGTGACACCACCGGTGTGGTGTGCTTCCCGACCTGCCACAACGCCCGCCGGATCACCGACGCGCACCGGCGCGGGTTCGCGACGATCGGCGCGGCTGTCGCGGCCGGGTACCGGCCGTGCCGGCACTGCCGACCGGCCCCGACGGAGGTGGCATGATCGAGCTGATCCCGCGGGAGCGCCGTACCCTCGCCCCGGGTGCTGTGCACGTCCCGGGCTGGCTCGGCGTCGACCGACAACGCGCCCTCGTGACGGCCTGCCGGGAGTGGGCCGCCGAGGGCCCGGGCATCCGTGCGGCGGCGCTGCCGAACGGCGCACGGATGTCGGTGCGCACCGTCTGCCTCGGGTGGCACTGGTATCCCTACCGGTACTCCCGCACCCGCGACGACCAGGACGGCTCACCCGTCACCCCGTTTCCGGAGTGGCTCGCCGACCTCGGCCGGGCCGCTCTGGCCGAGGCCTACGAAGATTCCGACCGAGCCCGCCGCTACCGGCCCGACATCGCCCTGATCAACCACTACGACGCCGATGCCCGGATGGGCCTGCACCGCGACAGCGACGAGGACGTCCTCGATCCGGTCGTGTCGCTGAGTATCGGCGCAGCGTGCGTGTTCCGGCTCGGGAACACCACGAACCGCGGCAGGCCGTGGACCGATGTGGAGCTGCACTCCGGCGACCTGCTCGTCTTCGGCGACGAGAGCAGGCTGGCCTACCACGGGGTGCCGAAGCTGCTGCCGGGAGTCGATGCGCCGGACACCGGCCTCGCGAGCGGTCGGCTCAACATCACACTGCGAGTTTCGGGTCTGGACATATCGGGGCGTGATCCAACCGGACCATGATCTCCGGTCGGCTACGGCGCAACCACCACCTGGACCCTCGACCTCGTCCGGTGAACGCTGGACCAACCCGAACAGCCCGGGACAGCGGCGGTGCGCTCAGCGGGAGCGGCGGCGGCGGAAAACCACCAGCAGCACCAGCGCGACGCCGCCGAGGACCGGGGCCAGGCGCTTCAGGACCGGGGCGCCCGCGGTGTCCAGCAGGTCGATCGCGTCGATCTCGCTGGGCATCGGTCCCGCCGGCTGAGCGACCGGCCTCGGTGTGCTGACTCCGGCCGACGACGGTGTGGACGACAGGGCCGGCCCGGTGGCGGTGACGGTGGCTACGCTGCCGGACGCCGCGGCGCCCGTTGGAGCTGGCCCCGGCGGCGACTCCGACGGCCAGCGACCTACCCGTCGGACTCAGGGCCTGCACTGCGGCGCGAGCTTGTCCGCGACACACGCCGCGAACTGCCCGATGATCTTGTCTGCGACGTCGGCGATGACACCCCGGCCGAACTGTGCCGGTCGCCCGGTGATCGTCATGTTGGTCACCGCGGTGCGCGGCGGCGTCGCGCACCGTGTAGGCGCCCTTGCCCTTGTAGGTCATCGAGATCGGGCCGAGCTTCACCTTGACGGTGCCGGTGAACGAGTCGCCGTCGCAAGTGTCCATGACGGCACCCGGGAAGCACGGCGCCACCGTCTGCGGGGTGTTGAGCGCCTCCCATGCCTTCTCGGGGTCGATCGGGTCGCATCTGATCGCAAGTGACGCGCCCATCCCGGCAACAGCGGGGCCACGGTCCGGTGCCGCAGCGCACCCCACCAGAGGCCGGCGCCGTACGCCAGGTCGTCGATCCGGTGGGCCAGGAGATAGCCGGGCAGCGACGGTCGAACACCCGGGTGTCGGCCGCGGTGGCGCAGCCAGTCCACGACACCCTGGACCAGCGCCACCACCGTCACCGTCGACCGGGCCCGGGCCGATACGAGGCTGGCCACCATGGACAGTGGCCAGTAGTGCCGGTTGACGGCGTCCGCGGTCTGCGCGACCGCAGCCACCGTGGACAACCCGATCAGCCGGGCCGCCGTCGCCCTCGGGTGTTGCACCCGCTCCAACCGTCGCGCCAGCCGTTCCGCCGCGACCGCTGACACCAGCCCCGCGAAGAGCAAGGCCCGTGGCCGGCTCAGCAACAGCAACGCACCGACCACTGCCGACCAGGGACTCAGCACCATCGGCGGTACCGCGCCCGGGTGGCGAAGCGCGAGTGGGGCCGCCCCGGTGCCGTAGTAGGCCTTGCGCGACCACCAGGCGTAAAGCGTGGACCGGTGGTCGTGCGCGACCCGGGAGCTGGGCTCGTACCGCAGCCGCCAGCCCGCGCCGTACAGCCGCAGGACGAGGTCGATGTCCTCGGCCACCCGCATCCGCTCGTCGAAGCCCTCCCCCACCGCCACCCGGCGCACCACCAGCGCGGCACTCGGAACGTAGGCCACCCGCGACCGCGGCACCACGAGCGCGGGGTCGAGACCCAGATCCAATGAGGACCGCACCGCCTCGTACCGACCCAGCCACCCGCGGACCGGGGGGAGCGCGACGATCCGCGGCGCGGCGAGCCCCACGGCCGGGTCGGCGAACAACGCCAGCAGGGGCGGGAGCCAATCCGGCTCGGGCACGACGTCGGAGTCGAGGAACGCGACCAGCGGTGTGGCACAGACCGCCAACCCCGCGTTCCGGGCGGCGGCCGGTCCGCGCGGCACGTCATACCGCAACAGCCGGGCGCCGAAGCGCTCCGCGACGGCCCGCACCGAACCCGGGTCGGTCGACCCGTCGTCCACCACGACCAGGCCGCCCAGTCCCGGGGGCGGGCCGCCCGGTCCAGGGGGCAGGGCCGCCGCCGGTCCCGGAGGTATGGCCGCCGACCCCAGGGACAGGGCCGCCGCCGGTCCCGGAGGTATGGCCGCCGACCCCAGGGACAGGGCAGCCAGCAGTCGCTCGAGCCCCGCCGTCCGGTCCTTGACCGGCACGACGACGGTGACGTCGGCCGGCGTCGCATCGCGAGCACCGGCCGCCGGGTGCGCGATCCCGACGTCCAACAGCCGGCGGGCCAGTGCGGCGGAGGTGGCGTCCACAACGGTGAACGCCCCGCCATCGGCGAGGAGCGCGCGGGCCACCGGGGCCAGGTGCAACATTCGTGGCGGCGCGCCGCCGAGCAGCACCGCGCCGCCGTCGAGGCGTCGGGCCCGCCGGTCCAGCACGACCCGGAGGCCGGGCGGCAGCACCGTGTCGGTGGGTCCGGCGAAGTCTCCGATCCCGGCGTCGAGCATCCCGCAAGCCTAATATCGATCAGTTCCGCAGCAGCGTCACGACCCGGTTCAACGGCTCGCCCTCCGCGCCGCAACAAGAACCAGACGGTCAGCGGGCAGAATTCTCGCTCCACCGCGGAGGGCGGCGGGGTCGACTCTTGATCGTCGCCTGAGCACCCGGAGATGCTCGGGTACGGCTCGTGGCGATCACGGCCATCTGGCACGCTGCACCGGTGAGCAGCGAGAAGGAGCGCGTCCTGCCGCAGTACGGGCACCGCTCACTGGCAGAGGTGCTGCCCGCGCTGCTGGGTGCCCTCGGAGTGCCCGGACCGGTTGAGCATGCCGGACTGAGGATCGAGCCCGTCCGCGCGGCCGGTGTCCTGCTCATCGACGGGCTCGGTTCCGAGCGGTTGCGCCGGCACGCCGCCGAGGCGCCGTTCCTCGCGGCGTTGCCCGACGCCGGGCCGCTCACGGCCGGCTTCCCGTCGAGCACGTCGATCAGCCTCGCCTCGCTGGGCACCGGGTTGCCGCCGGGGGCGCACGGGCTGGTCGGGATCTCGTTCCGAGCCGGGCCCGGGGTCCTGCTGGATTCCCTGAACTGGCGCTCTCACGGCACGCGCAAGGCCACCGACCTTCGTAGGTGGCTGCCACCGGAGGAGGTGCAGCCGCTGCCCACTGTGCTGGAGCGAGCGGCGGCGGACGGCATACAGGTGACGGTCGTCTCGGCCCGGATGTTCCGGAACTCCGGACTGACCCGGGCCGCCCTGCGCGGCGGGACGTTCCGCGGCGTGCACGCCCTTGGCGACCTGGCCGCCGAGATGATAGGTGCGCTCACCGGCCCGGGACGGCGGCTCTGCTACGGCTACCATGCCGACCTCGACTCCCTCGGGCACGTCCACGGCCCCGGCTCGTTGCCGTGGCGCCTGCAGCTCTCGCAGATCGACCGGTTGGCCGCGTTGATCGCCGAGCACCTCCCGTCCGACTCGGTGCTGGCGATCACCGGTGACCACGGCATGGTGAGCGTCGACCGGATCTTCGACGCCGACACCGACGACGACCTCCGCCGCGACGTCGAACTGCTCGGGGGTGACACCCGGGCCCGGCACGTCTACACCCGACCGGGCGCGACCGCCGACGTGCTCGCCACCTGGCGCGCGGTACTCGGGGATGCGGCGTGGGTGGTGGCGCGCGACCAGGCCGTGACCGAGGGCTGGTTCGGCCCGCTGGCCGGGCCGATGGCGGATCGGATCGGCGACGTGGTGGTGGCGCTGCGCGGTTCGGCGGCAGTGGTTCGCTCGACGGCCGAACCGAAGATCTCCAAGCTCCCTGGCCAGCACGGCTCGCTGTCGGCCGAGGAGCAGCTCGTCCCGCTGCTGCTCGCCCGGTCAGGCTGAGCAGCGGCCTGCCGATCAGTCGTTCAGCGTTCGGTGGATCAGCGTTCGGTGGATCAGCGTTCTATGGATCAGCGTTCTATGGATCAGGCGAGGCGGCCGCGGGCGTCCGGTGCCCAGCGGACCATCCGCGTGCGTAGCGTGTCCACCATCCCCGCGAGGAGCCGCTCGCCCTCCGCTGCCGACGCCCCGGCGGGGTCGCCGAGCACCCCGTTGGGGCTGACCGCAGCCACGCCACCGCGCACGAGCGCGGGGAACAGCGTCTGCAGCGGCGCAACGTTCCCGACCACCGCCGAAGCACTCCGCACCAGGTCGGGCGCCAGCGCGAGCAGCACCGACGTCTCGGTGCGGCCGGCGTGGGCGTCCCCGTCGGGCACTGTGCATCCGAACCAGGCCGCGTCGGACCCCTCGAAACGCAGCAGCGCGACGGCGTCAGGCACCGTCGGTAGGTTGCCCCCGTGTCCGTTGACGAACACCAGCCGCGACGCCCACAGTCGTGCCGATCGCCCGAGCTCGACCAGCAGCAACCGCAGCGCAACGTGCCCGATCGACATCGTCCCGGCGAAGCCTTCGTGCTCCCCGGATGCTCCGTAGGCCACCGGTGGGGCCAGCAGCATCGCGGGGTCACCGGCAGCGGCCCGGCGGGCGACGGCGGCCGCGAGCCGGGTGTCGGTGTCCAACGGCAGGTGCGGCCCATGCTGCTCCAGCGAGCCGACGGGCACGAGTAGCGTGCGCGGCGCCGGGTCGTCAAGCTCGGTCCAGGTGCGCTCCCCCAGCCTCCCGACATCCTCCGGGATCACATTCTTCGGAGCCACAGCGCCATCCCCACCCGCTGACCTTCGACGACCGCGGCGGGTACCCGCTGCGGTGCCAGGCAGTCACCGATCCGGTGCACCAGGATGCCCGAGCCGGCAGGCACGAGCATCCCGGGTGGGCGGCACGCTCGGACGAAGGTGCCGTTCGTCCTCAGGCACCGGCGACGCCGGGAACGGGCATCCCGGTGAGCGGGCTCTCGTCGCATGCTCGGTCCGGGCGGCCGAGTCCGATGCTCACCGGCACCGGGCCCCGCACGCTCCGCGGTGCCGACCGGCTGTGGTCCACATCCGACCTCGGGATCGACGTCGACGCGTCCCGCGCGGCGAGGGCATGCTCGCCGAACCCGCGCACGCACTCCGGATCAGGCCCGTCGAGTGGTAACCCGGTGAAGAACTTGGCCGCCATGCACCCGCCCTGACACGAGTCGTAATGCATGCACGACTGGCACACGCCACCGGTCTGCGGCTTCCGCAGCTCGGCGAACAGCTCCGAGTACCGCCAGACCTCACCGAACCCGCCCGGCGACCGAACGTTGCCGGCCAGGAACTGCTCATGGATCGCGAACGGGCACGCGTAGACGTCGCCGATCGGGTCGATCAGGCAGACCACCCGCCCCGCGCCGCACAGGTTCAGCCCGGGAAGTGCCTCGCCGTAGGCGGAGAGGTGGAAGAACGAATCGCCGGTCAGCACGTGCTCGCCGCATGCGACCAGCCAGTCGTAGAGCCGGCGCTGCTGGGCGGCGGTGGGGTGCAGCTCGTCCCAGACGTCGACGCCGCGACCGGACGGGCGCAGCCGGGTGATCCGCAGCTGCGCGCCGAACCTGTCGGCAAGCGCCTTGAGCTCGTCGAGCTGGTCGACGTTCTGCCGCGTCATCACCACGCTGATCTTGGGCTGGCCGAAACCCGCCTCCGCCAGGTTCTCCAACGCCCGCAGCGCGGTGTCGTAGGAGCCGGGCCCGCGGACGTGGTCGTTGACGTCGGCCGTGGCACCGTCCAAAGAGATCTGCACGTCGACGTAGTCGGTGCGGGCGAGCTGGGCGGCACGCTTCTTGTCGAGCTTGATGCCATTGGTGGAGAACTTGACCCCGACTCCTGTGTCGATCGAGTAGTCGAGCAGCTCCCAGAAGTCGGGCCGGACGGTCGGCTCACCGCCGCCGATGTTGACGTAGAAGACCTGCATCCTCTGCAGCTCGTCGATCACGCACTTGGCCTCGGCGGTGCTCAGCTCGCGCGGGTCGCGCCGGCCGGACGACGACAGGCAGTGCACGCACGCCAGGTTGCAGGCGTAGGTGAGCTCCCAGGTCAGGCAGATCGGTGAGTTCAGGCCGTACTGGAGGTGCTCGACCAGCTTCAGGGACCGACCCTCCGAGTCTGCCTGCTCCGAACGTGACCGGAGGTGAGAACTGCCCGCTTGGTTCACCCGCGCTCCTCGATGGTTCCGTTCGCGGCCAGACCGGCCAGGGCACGCAGGTACGCGGGACGCTGGGACTCGCTCACGCCAGCCCCGTCGATCGCGGCATGCACGTCGGGATGGCGTTCCAGGCCGGAGACGACGTCGACCAGCTGCCGGGTCTTGAGGAACGACAGCCGCCTGGTGCCGAAGTGGTAGACGAGCGCGCCGAACGGCTCGGGCCGCAGGGCCACGCTCGCACTGCACCGGTACGGCAGCCGCGGGTCGAACACCGGGCGGTGGGCCGCACCGGAAGACGCCGGGCCCCTGGGGCCCACCCGCCCGGCACTCACCGGCGCGGTCTCAGTAGACACCGCACATACCGTCGATCGAAACCTCCTCCACAAGGGTCTCCTCGACGAGCGGCTCGTCTGCGGGCTCTGCGGGCAGCGGGGTGATCTCGATGGGAGCCATGTCGGGGACGCTAATGACACGGATGCCATTCGGCAAGCAGCACCGTTCGGCGTGCCCGAAGGGAGGGTCATGCCGGGAGTGGCGCGGAGGGTGGATATCCGCGAACGTCGGGTTGCTGAGACGCTGCGGCTGGCACGGCGGCGGATGCTGGCGGTGGCGTTCACGGCGGCTGGCTCGTCGTCAACGTGTGACCTACCCCGGTTCTGGCGATCAGACCAGCAGTCCGAGTCCACGTTCGTCGGCCAGTTGCCGAAGTTGCCGCAATGCCCGGGCACGGGTCGGTCCGATACTGCCGGTCGGGATTCCGACGGCTTCGGCGACCTCACAGTAAGGCCGTGGGTCGTCGGTGAACAGCGCCTTCAGGAGACGGCGGCGGCGTGATGGCAGCTCGGCGACGAGGTCCCAGAGCAGCTGTGCCGTGTCCGCGTCGACGATGTTCTCCTCCAGGCACGAAGACGGGTCGGCAATGCTTTCCATCATTGACTCAGTGGCGTACGCGGTGTGCTTCGACTGGCGGAGAATGCGCAGGCACTCCCGACCGGCAGTGGTGGCCAGCCACCCACCGAGCCGGTCTGGGAACCTGATCTGGTGAAGGCTCTCCGCCAGCCGGAGCCAGGTCATCTGCACTGCGTCCAGAGCGTCGGTGGGCTGGAGTCGGTACGAGCACACCCTCGCCATGACGATCCTGCCGTAGCGGCAGACAATTTCCTCCCAGGCCGTCGGGTCTCCGTCGCGGGCCGCCGACAGCAGCTCGGCATTGCCCGTCTCGGAGACCGGCAGACCGCGGAGTTGATCCTTGGATGGTGCGAGCTCTGTGGTCGAGGTCATCGCAAACGCCTCTTCTGAGTCTGCTTGCCGAGGACGATCGGGGAGTTCTGCACCGGGTCGCCCCGGTGCTTGCCGATCACCGCACGAGGTCGCTCAAGCAACCCGTTCGCCGTGATCGCCGTGGATGCCGTCCGCTTGGCCGGACCGTCCATCCCTGTCGTGTACACTGCATATGTGACGTACCATGTACGTTAAAACGTACGACGTCAAGTGATATTTGCTCGAGACCGACACCGCCGTCGGGCTCAGATGCACGGTGTACGTCCAGTGCGTCGAGTGGCCCGCACGTCGAGTGCCCACGTCGAAAGGAAGACCGTTGTCCGAACGAACGAGCGCCCCCCGAGCCCGCGCCGAGCAGCCGACCTGGGTCGGAGTCGACCCCAGCAAGGACGAGAAGGGACGGGCACCGCTGACCCGACCCCGAATCGTGCGGACCGCGCTGCGCCTGGTCGACGAGCAGGGGCTGCCCGCCCTGACCATGCGGGCACTGGCCACCGAGCTCAAGGTCTCGACGATGGCCCTGTACAACCACGTTCGCGACAAGGACGAGCTGACCGACCTCATGGTCGACCTCATGCTCGGCGAGGTCGACTGCTCGCCCGCCGAAGGCGACTGGTCCGCACAGCTACGGACGCTGGCGTGCAGCTACCACACGGCGCTGTCCGCGCATACCAATCTCGTGCGCGTCTACAGCACTCAGATCCGGCTGGGCCCGCACAGCCTGATGGTCATGGAACGTGTGCTCGGGCTCCTGCTCGAGGCAGGGTTCTCCTCGGCCGACGCCGCCGATGCCTTCTTCGCGCTCTACACCTACACCGTCGGTTTCCACCAGATGGGCCGAACTGCCCCGCTTCCCGGCCCGACATCGCACGAAGACGGAACCGTCGGCTACTACACAGCGCTGCCACCCGAGCAGATCCCCTCCATCGTGGCCGTCAGCCGGCATCTGGAGGGTGTGCGCCGCCCAGACGGCTTCGAGTACGGGCTCGATGTCTTCCTCGACGGTCTGCAGGCCCAGGTCAACTCCCGATGACCGCTCCGTGCCCGGTTATCGGTATCAGGCGAGGCCATCTCGTCCTCCAGGACATCAGCGGGGTCACAGCAGAACGACGACAGGGGTGATGTCATGACGGGACAGCGACCGGCGCAGCCGACCCAGAATCCACTGACGTTGGTGATGAAGGCGAAGTCCCCGGCGGACCTCGCCGCACTCCGGCAGCGGGTCGAACACATCCAGTCCTTGCCTCGGGAGCAGAACCCGGTTGTCCTGGCGCTCGACCGGATCGGTACCGTCCATTTCGCCAGGTTCGTCTTCCTCAGTAGCGACCTGCTCGCGGTGATCACCGCATACGATGGCGATTTTGAGGACTATCTCAATGATTTTCTGAACGAGATCGGCGATGTTTTCAACGCCCTTCTGCAGCATGTGGAAGACGCTCCGAGCTTGCCCGTGCAGGCTTACCGCCAGGAGTTCATCGAGTTTGTCCGGGCGTACGATTTGCGCTGCGTGGAACCTTTCTACAGTGCCTATCCCGATCACACGGTACTCGACATCCTCGAGACGAAGAACGTCTCCGGCTGATCCAGCCTCAAGGTGGGGGGATGGGCATGGTAGCGGTCGACCTAGCAGATGTTCAGGGCCTTGTCCTGCGCGGTTACGCCATGCCGATGGTTCGGTATCTCGGCCTGAGAATACGGAGGGCCGGCGCCGCGCGCGCGTTTCTTGGCGTACTCGCCGACGATGATTCGGTCATGCCGTCGGTCACGACGGCCGCGCCATGGGCCGTGAAGCCGGACAGCTGCATCAACCTCGGCATCACCTTCCCCGGCCTGGCTGCGCTCGGGGTGGCCCGGGAGTCCCTGGACAGCTTTCCGCCGGAGTACGTCGCGGGCGCGGCGGCTCGGGCGGCTGAGGTCGGCGACACCGGCACCAGCGCCCCCGGCCACTGGCTGCCCTGGTTGACCGACCCCGGGCTACACATCCTGATGTCGGTGTTCACCCGGTCAGCCGACGCACTCGAATCCACGACGAAGCAGTTGATGCAGGCGTGGTCGCCGGGTCTCGTCGAACTGGGCCGCCACGACGGCCAGATGTTGCCTCCCGGGGACGTCGTGCATTTCGGCTACCGCGATGGCTTCTCCCAGCCCACCGTCGAAGGGGTGCCCCTCGCCGGGCTTCCGGACCAACTACCCCGGGCCCCGGTCGGTGAGTTCCTTCTGGGGTATCCCAGCCAACACGTCGGCTTCACCTATCCGGTACCGACACCGGCGCAACTGGGAGCCAACGGTACTTTCGCCGCCTTTCGCGTTCTGGAACAGAACGTCGACGCGTTCGCAGAGTTCCTCACCGAGCAGGTCACCCGGACCGGGATGTCAGCCGAGCTCATCGCGGCGAAACTCTGTGGACGTTGGCGCAATGGCACGCCTCTGGTCCTTTCGCCGAACACAGACACCCCCGAGCCAGCGATTCCCCTCGACGCCCTCAACAACTTCGACTACGTCGGGAGGTACGGTGACGAGCGCGGTTACCGGTGCCCGATCGGATCGCACGCACGCCGGATGTACCCGCGCGGGCAACGCGTCGCCGGTAACGCCCACCTGCGCCGCATCATCCGACGAGGGGTTCCGTACGGACCTCCCTACGATCCGGCGCACCCGAGAGACGGCCACGACCGCGGCCTGCTCGGTCTGTTCATCGGCGTCAGCCTGCGCGATCAATTCGAGTTCCTGATGTCGGACTGGGTCAATGACGGCAGATTCACCGCCGGGCTCGGCCGCACCAAGGACCCGCTGCTCGGCGCGCACGCCGACGGGATGGGGAGCTTCACGATACCTCGCCCGGAGGGCCCTGTGGTGCTCGCCGGCTTCTCCCGTTTCGTGACGACTCGCGGCGCCGCCTACTGCTTCCTACCCAGCATCTCCGGAATCCGGTATCTGGCCGCCCTGCCGGCCTGAGATCGAGCGGTTCACGTGTGGGGGTGGTGTGGGATCCGGTGGGCGGACGGTGCCGAGCGCTTGATCGGTGTCTTGGAACCGTCAGGCGTGCCGACTGCGGAGCCGGGTTCTCAATCGGCATGATCCACCTCGGCAGGCCCGTCCAGGCTCAAGATCACCGGCCGCTAGGTTCCCGATTCCGCATCCATCACCGCCTCGACGAAGAACTGGACCTGCGCGGTGAGCAGTCGGGCGCCGGCCACCCGCTCCACGAGGTCCAGCACCTCCGTCGCCGACCCGAGGCCGGCCTTCTCCGCCAGCAGCCGCAGGTCGTCGTCGTCCTCTCCGACGCGGTGTGCCAGCGCCTTGAGTACGAGCACCATCTCGGCGCTCGCGATCTCGCACCGCAGACCGGGGAGCTCGAGGCTCTCGGTCGGGAAGGGATCAGGCCCGAGCAGGAATCCCTTGACCGCGTCGTTCAACCAGCCTGCCGGTAGTTCGAGCTCCTCCGCAACCTGGTGAGCAGCTCGGTACACCTCGACCTTGGGGATGAACACCGCATCGATGTCTCTGGTCGCCCGGCGCTCGTCGTACGCCAGGGCGATCGCGGCACCACCCACGACGTAGAGGTCGGCCGTCATGCCCGCCGCGGCAAGCCGGGCACCCAAGGCGGTGAGAGCCGCGACGATCAGCTCCCGATCCATCAGACCCGCCGCAACGTGCTGCGGCCGATGAATATCCCCCGCCGACGGAATGCGGCGGGAGACTCGACCAGGGCGCGCGCCTGCAGGCCGACGGTTCGCGACGGCCACCAGAAGTGGTCGAGGAACCGCTCCGGCTTCCTGGTCCACGCCGGCGCGACCAGCCTGTGCAACCCGGTAACGTGCTCGGCCAGGGCACCGAGATAGGCGTCGACGTGCGAGGTGACCAGCCTGGGCTCGACGTCGACCCGACCGGCCACGTCGACCTCGTCGTGGGCCCACCGGAGATCGTCGAGGAAATCGGCCACGGCGGCGCGCAGCTCGGTTCCCTCGATGATCCGGTGTGCGGTGACAGCCAGTGTCATGGGGACGCCGACCCGCCCGTGCGACAGGGGCCCCGCCCGCTCACCCGGAGGCGACCGGTGCTCGTCCCACTCCGCGCGGCGCGCCCACAGGCGTTCCGACGGTGTACTCACAGCCGCATTGTGGACCACGAGGCAGGTTTCGCCGAAGCAGAGCGCCGATCCGGTTCGTCCTCAGCCGCGATGTGACGTCAGTGGCGGACATCGGCCGCCTCCGGTTCGCTCGGCGGCGACAGCGTGGTCCACAACGGCCAGCCCACGAACCAGATCACCACGACCGGTACGAGCCGGGCGGCCCAGCTCCACATCGGGTCCTCGCCCCACTCGAGCGGCACGGGCACGCCGGTACCGGCGACCGTGGCCATCACGAACAGCACCCCGACGGCGATCCCCCAGGCCAGCGCGAGCTTTCCCCACTCCCGCCACTCGTGGACGACCTTCGCCGTCCCGTACCGCGGCGGCTTCGGCGGTGTTGGCCCACCGGCGTACCGGTGCGCGAAGCGCGCGTCGGCCCAGCGAATCAGTGAGTGTCCGAACGCCACGGTGAAACCGAGGTAGACCGCCGCCAGACCGTGTGCGAGGCCCGGCGGCGAGCCACCGGTTAGGTCGGCCAACGACGCGACCACGAGCACGACGTCGACGATCGGCACGCCGATGAGCAGGACGGTGCTGAGCCGTGAGGCCCGCAACAGGTATCGCGCCACGAGCCCAGCAACGACCAGCACCCAGAAACCGACCTCGCACGCGCCGATCAGCAGCACGAGCGGGTTGTGCGTGATGAAATCCCCCATGCCCGGATATCCTGCCGACCGCGACAGCCTGCGGCGTCGGGCGAGATGATGATCCGTGCCGGGCCGACGTACACCCTTCGATCGACGCGCGCCGGGCCAGGACGTGCTGGGATGTACCGGTGACCGCCAGCCTCCGCGTGCGCGATCTCGGGGTCGCGGGCGGATTTCTCGCCGCCGGGCTACTCCTCGTGCTGGCCGTGCCGGACGCCGGCGTCGCGTGGTGGTCGAACGGGGGCCTACCGCGATGGGCCGATGTGCTGGCGCTGCTGGTCGCGTGCATCGGTGAGACCCAACGACGCAGCCGGCCGGTTCTCGGGCTGGCGATCGGCACCGCCGCGTTGATGGCGGGACCGCTGGTGGTCGGCCTGACCGGCTTCGGGGTGTGGATCGCTTTCATGGACCTGCTCTACTGCGCCGTCCTGTACAGCTCGCGGCGCATCAGTTGGGCCGTCATCGGTGCGGCAGGCGCCGTGCTGGTCGCGACGAGCGGGGCGAGCCTGCTCACCGGGGGACTGAGTGCCGCGGTCATGACCCTGCTGAAACTCTTGGGGCCGCTCGGCGTGCCCGCGCTCTGGGCCAATGAGGTGCGCCACCACCGCGAGCTCGCCGACGTCGAGCGCGACCGCGCCGAGCAGGTCCGGCGGACGGCCGAGCTGGATCGGGCCGCCGCCGTCGCCGCCGAGCGCGCCAGGATGGCCCGGGACCTGCACGACGTGATCGCCGGGCAGCTCTCCGCGATCGCGATCCAGTCCGAGGCCGCGCTGACCCTTCCGGACCCGGATCGGGCGACGCTGCGCCGCGTGCTCATGGGGGTGCGCCGCGACAGCGTGGCCTCCCTCGCCGAGATGCGCACCATGATCGGACTGCTCCGGTCCGACGGCGACGCCGATCCGCGCACCGCACCCGCCGGCCTCGATCAGCTCGGCACGCTCCTGCACGCGGCGGGCGCGGCCGGGCTCGCCGTCGAGCTGGACGACCAGCGCCCCGCCGACGCGCACGTCGCAGCCGCGGTCGACCTGGCCGCGTACCGGATCGTGCAGGAGTCGCTGACCAACGCGGCCAAGCATGCCCCGAGCAGCTCGGTACGGCTCGGGCTGCGCCACGCCGGCGGCGACCTGGTGATCGAGCTGGCCAACGCCCTCGTGCCGGGTGCACCGTCCGGCGGTGGCAGCGGCGTGGGGCTGCTCGGGTTGAGCGAGCGCGCCCGGGCCGTGGGTGGTCGGGTCCTGGCCGGGCCGGAGGGGTCGCAATGGCAGGTTCGCGCGGTGTTGCCACGGCAGCCCAGCGCGATCGGGGCGGTGACGGCGTCGTGAGCGAACCGTCGACTCCCGGCGATCATGCAAGCGGACCACCCATACGCCCGGTGCGGGTGGTGGTCGCAGACGACCAGGCCGCGATCCGGACCGGGTTGATGATGATCCTGGACTCGGCGCCGGACATCGAGGTGGTCGGCGAGGCCGGTGACGGGCTGGCCGCGGTGCGCGTCGCGACCGCGCTGCGCCCCGACGTCGTGCTGATGGACATCCGGATGCCGGGTGTCGACGGCATCGAGGCCACCCGCCGGCTGGTCGCCGCGCGGAGCGCCGACGGGGCGCTCACCGACACAGGTCGGCACTGCGAGGTCCTCGTGCTCACCACGTTCGACCTGGATGATCACGTCGACGCGGCGCTGGCCGCCGGGGCGGCGGGATTCCTGCTCAAGTCGGTCGACGCGCCCCGGCTGCTGGACGCGGTGCAGGCGGTTGCCCGCGGCGACGGCGTGCTCGCGCCGGAGGTCACCCGCCGGGTCATCGCCCGGCTGGCCGCCCCGGCGCGGCGACCCGATCCGCCGGGTCTCGCCGAGCTCACCCCGCGCGAGACCGACGTGCTGACGTGCCTGGGCCGCGGCCTGTCCAACGCCGAGATCGCCGCCGCACTGGTGATCACCGAGGCGACCACGAAGACCCACGTCTCGCGGGTGCTCGGCAAGCTGGGGCTGCGCTCCCGAGTGCAGGCGGCGATCGCCGCGCAGGACGCCGGGCTGGTGACCTGAGGAGCTCACCTCCGCGGCCGGGACGCTGAACCGGGTGGGCGCTGGTCCGGTCGGAGCAACGGCACCTATGTTGTGGAGTCATGAGGCGCGCTGCCGCGATCACCGCGGCTTTCACGATCCTGGCGGTGACGACGAGCTGCACGAGTCCGCCGCCCCCGCCCCCGGTCTCCGGAGTGGACTTGGCCGGGTTCGACCGCACCGTTCGGCCGCAGGACGACCTGTTCGGCTTCGTCAACGGCGGCTGGCTGGCGTCGACCGAGATACCACCTGACCGAGTCCGGTACGGGGCGTTCGACATCCTCCGGGAGAAGGCCGACGTCGACGTCGCGACGATCGCCGAGGAGCTTGACGCAGCGGCTGACCAGCCGGGTTCGGAGTCACAGAAGATCGCCGACCTGTACGCGAGCTTCCTGGACACCCCACGCCTCGACGCACTCGGTGCGACGCCGCTGGCCGCCGAGCTCGCCCGGATCGACGCTCTGGCGAGCCCCGCGGACCTGCCGGCGTACTTCGGGTACCGGGCCCGTTCCGGCCTGCCGAGCCCGGTCGGCTTCTCCGTGCTGCAGGACATCGGCAACGCAACGGCCTACGTCGTCGGTGTCGACCAGGCCGGTTTGACGCTGCCCGACCGCGACTACTACCTCGTCGCCAACGACCGGTTCACCATGATCAAGGGACGCTTCTCCGACTACGTCACGCAGATGCTCACCCTGGCCGGCGTCCCCGACGCCAAGGCCGCGGCACCGGCGGTGATGGCGTTGGAGACCCGGCTCGCGCAGGCGCAGTGGACGAACGTGGAGCTGCGCGACCCGGTCGCCACGTACAACAAGCTCCCGGTTGCGCAGGCGCCCGGACTGGACTGGTCGCGCTACCTCGACTCGGCCGGCGCGCCCGTCACCGAGCTGGTGGTCGGCGAGCCGAGCTTCTTCACCGCGCTGGGCGCCGCCACGACCGAGGTGGCGCTGGAGGACTGGAAGTCCTACCTGCGGTTCACCGTCGTCGACGGGTACGCCCCGTACCTGGGCACCGCGTTCACCGATGCGGCGTTCGAGTTCCACGGCAAGTTGCTCGTGGACCAGAAGGAGCAGCGTCCCCGCTGGAAGCGGGCGGTGTCGGTGCTCGACATCGTGATGGGCGAGGCGGTCGGCAAACGCTACGTCGAGCGGCACTTCCCGCCGGATGCCAAGCAGCGGATCGACGCGCTGGTCGCCAACCTGATCGCCGAGTTCCGCACGTCGATCGACGAGCTGGACTGGATGAGCGAAACCACCAAGGCCGAGGCGCGCGACAAGCTGTCCAAGTTCGCGGTCAAGATCGGTTATCCGGCGACGTGGAAGGACTACTCGGCCCTGGAGATCCGCCGCGACGACCTCCTCGGCAACGTGCAGCGCTCCGCGGAGGTCGAGTTCAACCGGAGACTGGCCAAGCTGGGCAAACCGGTCGACCGCAACGAGTGGTTCGCGACCCCGCAGACCGTCAACGCCTACTACAGCCCGCCGATGAACGAGATCATCTTCCCGGCCGGGATCCTGCAACCGCCGTTCTTCGACGCCAAGGCCGACGATGCGGTCAACTACGGCGGGATCGGCGCGGTGATCGGGCACGAGATCAGCCACGGGTTCGACGATCAGGGCCGCAAGTTCGACGGCACCGGCAACCTGCGTGACTGGTGGACACCCGAAGACATGACACGGTTCTCCGAGCGGACGGCGCGGCTGGTGGCCCAGTACGGGGCGTACAGCCCGTTGGAGGGCAGCACCGTCAACGGTGAGCTCACGCTCGGGGAGAACATCGCCGACCTGTCCGGAATGGCGGTTGCGTTCAAGGCCTACCGGCGTTCGCTCGCCGGCGGGCCGGCCCCGGTGCTCGACGGTTTCACCGGTGATCAGCGGTTCTTCATCGGCAACGCGCAGGTGTGGCGCGGGAAGATCCGTGACGAAGCGCTGCGCAAGCAGTTGCTCACCGACCCGCACAGCCCTGCCCAGTACCGCAGCAACGGTGTGGTCACGAACCTGCCCGGATTCTACGATGCGTTCGACGTCACGCCGTCGGACAAGCTGTTCCGCCCCGCCGAGGAGCGCATCTCCCTCTGGTAGCCGCCGCCGGCCGAACGAGCGGCACTTTCGGTCAGTCCTACTGGACGAAAGTGCCGCTCGCAGCGGGGGGAGCGCTGTCCCACCACGGGCGGATCGCCCACAGCGGTGAGACGGGGCCGTGACCGGCCCCGAGCGGATAGGCGTGCCGGACCGCCTCGACGATGTAACGCTTGCCCAGCGCGACCGCGTCGGGCACGGCCAGCCCGCGGGCCAGCCCGGCGGTGATCGCCGCGGCCATGCTGTCCCCGCCGCCGTGGGTGTGGTCGGTGTCGAACCGCGGGCCGGGCAGCTCGGTGAACGTGTCGCCGTCGTAGAGCAGATCGACACATCCGTCGGCGTCCGCACGCAGGTGCCCGCCCTTGACCAGCACGTACCGCGGACCGAGCCCGTGCAACACCTTGGCCGCCTCGTACTGAGCCGCGCGGTCGTGCACATCGATGCCGACGAGCAACCGCACCTCGTCGAGGTTCGGGGTGATCACGGTGGCCCGGGGGAAGAGCAACGAACGGAACGCCTCCAGGGCGTCGTCTGCGAGCAATGGGTCGCCGTGCATCGACGCGGCCACCGGGTCGACCACCAGCGGTGTGCGCCCACCCGAACCGATGCCCGTCCGGTCGCACGCCGCCGTCACCGCCTCGATGATCTCCGAGCCCGCGAGCATCCCGGTCTTCACCCCGTCGAGGCCGATGTCGCCGGCCACGGCCTCGATCTGTGCGGCGACGATCTCCGCGGGCACGGTGTGCACCCCGGTGACACCGATCGAGTTCTGCACGGTCACCGCGGTGACAGCGAGACAGCCGTGCACCCCGCATGCGGCGAAGGTGCGCAGGTCGGCGGCGACGCCGGCGCCACCGCCCGAGTCGGTGCCGGCGATCGTCATGACCCGCGGCGGGGTGGCGCCGATGATGGGCTGCATGGTCGACGACGTTAACTCGCAGTGCGTCCGCGGCACCAGGTTCTGTCGGACTCGTATGCCAAAATGGCCGGCGACCCGGGAGGAGTTTCATGACGGGGCTCGCGCTGCGGCAGCAGCTGCCGCAGCATCTGGTGGCCGTGCAGGACATCGATGTCGATCTCGAACTCGCTCCGCGAGCCGCACCCGGGTTCGTCCGCAGGCCCGATCTGATCGTCGTGCACCGCGATGCCCGACTCCGGGTCCGACGCGAAGGCTGTGTCGTCCGGGCGTCCGAGGTGCTCGTGGTGGTGGAGCTCGTGTCCCCGGGCTCGCGCCGTCTCGATCACGTCACCAAACGCGGCGAGTACGCCGACGCCGGCATCCCGCACTACTGGATCGTCGAGCTCGGCGAGCCGGTGACGCTGCTGGCCTGCCACCTCGCCGGCGAGTTCGGCTACGCAGACAGCGGCGTCGTCACCGGGACGTTCCGGACCACCGAGCCCTTCGCGTTCGAGCTCCGCCTCGACGACATCCGGTAGGTCAGGGGTCAGGCGTCCTCGGCATGCTGTGTCGCAGGATTCCAGGCGAGGCCCGGAATCCCCCAACCTTTGCTCTTGAGCGCCTTGCGCGCGGCGCGGGCGTTGCGGCCGACGAGCCGGTCGGTGTAGATCACGCCGTCGAGATGGTCCACCTCGTGTTGGAGGCAGCGAGCCAGAAATCCGTGCCCCTCGACGAGCACCGGTGCTCCGTCCAGGTCCACCCCGGTGACCCGGGCCCAGTCCGCGCGTCCGGTCGGGAACTGTTCGGCCGGCACCGAGAGGCAGCCTTCGTCGTCGCCCTCCGGGTCGGGCATCGTCTCCGGGAGATCCGAGGTCTCGAGCACGGGGTTGACCACGACGCCGCGCATCATCACCTGGCGCTCCTCGTCCGGACAGTCGAGAACGAACAGCCGCAGGTCCATCCCGACCTGGTTCGCCGCGAGCCCGACGCCGTCCGCCGCGGCCATCGTCTCGAACATGTCGGCGACCAGCGCACGCAGCGCCTCGTCGAAGACGTCAACGGGGCGGGTGCGGGTGCGCAGGACGGGATCACCGATGATGCGGATGGGTCGGACGGCCACGGCGGACGACCTTAACCCGTCGGGGACGGGGCTGCGCGCCTGCCGCGGACGGGGCCAGGGCGCCAAACTCCGGGCGCGTCCCTGCCCAGTCGTTGTCGGTCCCCCATGATTGAATGGTCTCATCGAATGACACCTGTGTGATTCGGTCAGCCGGATGCCGGCGGGATCTCCCAAGGAGCGCGATGTCGTCCGCCATGCAACCCCGTCGGTTACCCACCACGGCCCGTACCGTCCGCGAGTTGGACCGCAGGGAGCACGAGATCCTGGCGTTCGAAGGCCAGTGGTGGAAGTACGCCGGCGCCAAGGAACAGGCGATCCGCGAGCTGTTCGACATGTCCGCCACCCGGTACTACCAGGTGCTCAACGCGCTCGTCGACAAACCCGAAGCGCTCGCCGCCGAGCCGCTGCTGGTCAAGCGGCTGCGCCGACTGCGGGCCAGTCGGCAGCGCACTCGCGCGGCGCGTCGCCTGGGAATTGGGCCCTGGTGAGGACACCATGATCTCTTGCCGTCCCGGTCACTGACCGGTCCCCTGCCCATTCGGAGGTCGTCGTGACCGCACCCAGCCCGTCCGGGGGCTCCTCACCGTTGCGGACCGCCGGCTTCGTCCTGCTCGGCGTCGCCGTCATCGCCGGGATCATCGGGCTCGCCACCCTGGTCTTCGGGGGCGACGAGGGCATTCCGGGTGCCACACCGTCCCCGTCGGCCACCGCGGCGCCCGCCCCATCGACCGGAGCCATCCCCACCACCGGAGCCCCGCCGAGCTCGTCCGCGCCACCGGAGGTGAGCGCGCTCCCGGTTCCGTCCGCCCCGCCGCCGTCGCGTGCGCCGGATGCGATCGGCGGCGGCAAGGGCGCGACATCCGTCCGGGCCCCGCTGCGGGTCTACAACAACAGCCTCATCTCCGGTTTGGCCGACCAGGCCGCCACGGACTTCCGCGGCGCCGGCTGGAAGGTCACCTCGGTCAGCAACTACCCGGACGGCATCATCCCGACCAGCACCGTCTACTACCGGCCGGGCACTGGGGAGCAGGCGGCCGCGGAGGCCCTCGGCGCAGATTTCGGATTGCGCGTGCTGCAACGGTTCGAAGGCTTGAAGGACGCAAGCCCCGGCCTCATCGTCATCGTCACGAACGACTATCAGCGCCGCTGAGCCGTGCCGCCCCATCACATCCGGTGATCGGCGTAGGCCTGCAGGGCTGCGAGCTGGGCGATGTCCAGTGAGGGGGGCACGGTGGCGCGGGCCGCGGCGATGTGCGCGCCCGTCACCTGTGCGGCGTCCAGTGACTCCCGCATCGCCGTGAGCGCCGCCTCACGCAGCAGCGCGGCGCAGTCGGCCGCCGAGTAACCCTCGAGCTCCTCGGCCAGGGCGTCGAGGTCGACGTCGGCGGTGAACGGGATGTTCCGACCGGCCGCGCGCAGGATGTCCGCGCGTGCGGGCCCGTCCGGCGGGGGCACGTAGACCAGACGTTCCAGCCGGCCGGGACGCAGCAGCGCGGGGTCGATCAGCTCGGGCCGGTTCGTCGCCCCGACCACGATCACGTTGCGCAGGGGCTCGGCGCCGTCCAGCTCGGTGAGCAACGCCGCCACCACGCGGTCGGCCACGCCTGAGTCCGAGGACTGTCCGCGGCGCGGCGCCAGCGCGTCGACCTCGTCGAGGAAGATCAGTGCGGGAGCGGCGTCGGCAGCCTTGCGGAACAGTTCGCGGACCGCCCGCTCGGACTCGCCCACGTACTTGTCCAGCAGCTCCGCACCCTTCACCGCCAGCACGTTGAGCTGCCCCGTTCCGGCCAGGGCGCGCAGCAGGAACGTCTTCCCGCAGCCGGGCGGCCCGTACACCAGCACACCGCGCGGCGCGGCGACGCCGAGCCGGGCGAACGAGTCCGGGTACCGCAGCGGCCACAACACCGCTTCGGTCAGGGCCTGCTTGATTTCGACCATGTCGCCGACCTGGTCGAGGGTGAGGCCACCGGTCTGCAGCGTGTCCGAGGATGACATCGAGATCGGACGGACGGAGGCGACGGCGTCGAGCAGATCCTGGGCCAGGATCAGCGGCGGCGCCGACCCAGGGGCGTACCCGTCACCCGATCCGCGATGGCGCAGCGCCGCCAGCACCGCCGCCTCTCGCCGAACCGCGACGAGATCCGCGACCACGAACCCCGGCGTGCGCTCGGCGACGGGCTTGAGATCCACACCCTCGGCCACCGGCACCCCGGTCAGCAGGCGACGCAACAGCTCCGTGCGGGTGCGCAGGTCGGGCAGCGCGAGCCCCAACTCGCGATCGACGAGGTCCGGGGCACGCAGCCGCGGATCCAGCGACTCCGGTGCCGATGTGGTGGCGACCAGCGCCAGTCCCGGCGTACCGATCACCTCGCGCAGCGCGTCGAGCACCAGGGTGGCGAGCGGGGGTGACGCGGCGGCGGGCAGCAGGGCGTGGACGTCGTTGAGCACCAGCACCGTCGGCGTAGCGCCCTGGGCCGATCTGCGTGCGGCGTCCACCGCCTCCTGCACCCGGGCCGACGCGGCACCGGCTTCGAGGGCCGCGGCACCGGGAGCCGAGAGCTCCACCCAGGAAGCACCGACCGCGGCCGCGGCGCTGCGCACCAGGGTGGCCTTACCGACACCCTCGGGCCCGACGACGAGTACACCCAGCCGGGCGCGCCCACCGAGCCGGACGAGCAGCTCGGGCCGGTCGAAGGTCAGCTCGAACCATTCGACGAGCCGGCGCGCGGCATCGGTGTTGCCGATCAGCTCGTCGATCTCCGGGACCGGTTCGGCCGACCCGGCCGGCGATGTCGGCGCGGGCCCCGGGCTCGGAGCCCGAGTCACCGGGGAATGTGCCGCGCCGGCGGAGCCGCCGGTCGCCGGACCGTCCTGCCACCCCACCACGGTGGACGGGTGAACCGTGACCGCCCCCACCGGATCGGCTGCGGCGACGCTGAGCAGCTCGGTCGTCCACGCGCTGCCGACCGCACCCGCGAGCCGCCGTCGCGCCGCCGGCACGTCGAAGTCGGGTACCGGCTCGACGTCCTGCGGGAGCAGCGAGACGGCGTCGCCGACCGTGACGACCTTGCCGAGCAGCGCCAACCGCACCGTCTCCGGGGTGAGCGCCGCCCGGGCCAGTCGGGACCCGGTGAGCAGCACCCGCCGCGCCGGTTCGACCCTGGCCGGCACGACCACGACGCTCGCACCGTCGGAGAGGCCCGCGTTGGAGAGCGTGACATCGTCCAGCGTCGCCTGGCCGGGAGGGCCGGCGGCCGGGCTCGGGGCGACGAGCGCGGTGGTCACCCGCGCGCCGGTGAGGGTGACGGCGTCCCAGGAACGCAGGCCGAGCGCGGAGAGAACCTCGGGATGCAACCGCACCACCCCGCGGCGGGCGTCCGCAGCGGAAGCCGCGAGCCGAGCAACAAGGGCAATACTGGGAGCGGGCACACGAGAACGCTAACGGCGGAAGGGCCGCGGGCAGAACCGGCGGTCAGCGGCGGCGGGCGCGGCGCAGGCCAAGGCGCAGCCTGCTTCGGGGTCGGCCCGGCGCGTGACCTGGCGCCTGACCTGGAACCTCAGCCGAACCGTTGCGATGGCGGCTGCGCGACGTCGCCCCGGTGTCATCGCCCCGCCGGCGCACCGCCCGCGCCATCGCGCTGGCCCGCCCGGCCACCCGCCTGCGCAGCGGTGGCCGCAATCCCAACCGCCGCGCCGAGCGTGCGGCGCGCGCCACCGCCCGCCGCTCGCGCACCGGCATGTCCCACGCCTCGGGGTGGCTCGCGAGCCAACGGTACCGGTAGAGGGTGTATGGCAGCAGCGCGATGTACGCGACGGACGCGGCGGCCAGCCCGAGGAACGGGGCGGTGATGACCAGCGCCGAGCCGAGCCCGACGAGCACCAGCAGCGGCGCTATCAACCGCGTCGGCACCCGCAAGGTCTTGAGTGAGATCGTCGGAAGTCTGCTGACCATCAGCCCGGCGGCCACCAGTGCACACAGCCCGACGGTCAGCGGTGCGGACCACCAGCCCGCGCCGAAGTTGAGGAACAGGAACAGGGGCAGGCCGGCAACCAGCGCCGCGGCGGGAGCGGGCACGCCGACGAAGAACTCCTTGGCGAACGGGTACTTGTCCTCGGCGTCGATGAGCGTGTTGAACCGGGCCAGCCGCAGCGCCATGCACACCGCGAACACCAGCGCCACGACCCAGCCGAATCGGCTTCCCTCCAACTGCCAGACGTACATCACCAGTGCCGGCGACACCCCGAACGACACCAGGTCGGCCAGGGAGTCGAGCTCGGCGCCGATCCGGCTGCTCGCATCGAGCATCCGGGCCAGCTGCCCGTCCAGGGCGTCGCACAGGGCCGCCGCACCGACCGCGGCCACGCTCAGCTCGAAGCGGCCGCTCAACGCGAAGTAGACCGCGGACAACCCACTGCACAGCGCGAGGACGGTGACCGCGTTGGGCACCAGCCGGACGCCGGGGGCGTAGGGAGAAGGCACCGGCTCAGCCCATCCGGGTCGGGGCGCTCGGCAGCTCGGCGAGCACCGTCTCGCCACCGACCGTACGCTGCCCGACCGAGACCATGACCGCAGAACCCGCCGGAAGATAGGTGTCGACCCGGGACCCGAACCGGATGAGCCCGTAGGTCTCGCCGACCGCGACCTCGTCACCCGGGCCGACGTCACAGACGATGCGGCGGGCGAGCAGCCCCGCAATCTGCACGACTCCGATTCGCGAGCCGTCGGTTGCCTCGAGTAGCAACGCGTTGCGCTCGTTGTCCTCGCTGGCCTTGTCCAGGTCCGCCGAGAGGAAGGTGCCAGGGCGGTACTCCACGGCGATCACCCGACCGTCCAACGGAACCTTCTGCACATGCACGTCGAGCACGGACAGGAACACACTCACCCGTGGGGCGGGCACCCGCGGAAGGTCCAGCTCCAGCGGTGGCACGACATCCCCGATGAGGCAGACGGTGCCGTCCGCGGCGGCCAGTACCACACCGGAGCGGGTGGGGGGCACGCGATGCGGGTCGCGGAAGAAGGCGGCGGTGGCCACCGTGGCGAGCGCACCCACCAGAGCCCCGCGGCCGGTGACCATCCGGGCCAGGGCCGCCGCGGCCCCGACGCCCGCGACCAGCGGAGCGCCGCCCGGGTGCATCGGCGGCACCGCGTCCCGGATCAGCCGCGCGACATGGGACAGCGAGAATCCGGACGGGGACGAGAATCCGGACGGGGACGGCTGGGGCGTCCCGATCTCATCGGGCATGGATCGGCTCGACTCCTCGGCAAGGGCGAATGGTGGGCGAGGCGGACGGACCCGTGCTGCCGCACGCCGGCGGCCACGCTACGCGGGCGCACGCACACAAAGGGCCGGGGCCGCCATCCCCCGAGACAGCGACCCCGGCCGTGGAACCGCTCGTCCGCTCCCCAGCGACGGGCGGTAGGTCCTTTGTGACGAACCCTGTGTAGCCCGGGCTCGCATGCAGTATCCATGAGCATCCGATCGATCGTCCACAGCGCAGCGAGAGGAAGACCGTGATGTGCACCGATTGGACGAACACTCACTAGGTAAGACGTTCCGGGACCCCCGAGTGTTGCAGGCCATCGTTGTGAAGTACACCACAATTCCCCGGAAGCAACACCGAATTCCCGATGGATCACCCGTCCAGTAACCACACCTCGGCCGTGGCACCCGCCGCAAGCTCGGTGACGTCCTCCGGTAGCACGATGAAGCAGTCCGCTCTGGCCAACGCGCCCAGCAGGTGCGACGGGGCCGAGCCCACCTCGCGCACCGTCCCGCCCACCGCGTCGAGCACCCCCCGACGGAACTGCCGTTTCCCGGCCGGAGACCTCAGCCGCTCACCCACCCCGGCACGGACGACGGGCCGCCGCGGATGCGGATGGCCCAACGCGGCGCGCAGCGCCGGGCGCACGAAGACCTCGAAGGACACCTGTGCGCTGACCGGGTTGCCCGGCAGCGTCACCACGCCGACGCCGACGCCGGCGCCGCCGCCGACGCCGCCGAGGCCGGCCAGCCTGCCAGCACCCTGCGGCCCGCCCGGCTGCATCGCGACCCTGGCGAACTCCACCCCGCGCCCGGTGAAGGCGTCCTTCACCACCTCGTAGGCCCCCGCGCTCACCCCGCCCGAGGTCAGCACGAGGTCCACCGGACCGGAGCCGAGACGTCGGGCCAGCGTGTCGATGAACTGCTCCACGTCGTCGGGCACGAACCGCAGCAGCTCGGCGCTGCCACCCGCGACCTCCACCGCGGCGGCGAGCATCGGCCCGTTGGACTCGTAGATCTGCCCGGGAAGCAGCGGCGTGCCCTGGGCGACCAGCTCGGACCCGGTGGACAACACGAGCACGGTCGGCCGGCGGCGGACCGGCAGCATCGCGTATCCGACCGCGGCGGCCAGACCGATCTGCGGTGCGGCGAGCACCGTCCCGGCGGGCAGGACGACCGAGCCGGCCGAGACGTCCTCGGCGGTGCGGCGAACGGCGTTGCCCGGCGCGGGCGCACTCCTGATCCGCACCTGGAGCGTTCCCCGGTCGGTGTGCTCGACCTGCACCACCGTGTCCGCCCCCACCGGCATCGCGGCACCGGTCATGATGCGGTGCGCGGTGCCCGGTTCGAGCGGCGGCACATCGGTGCGTCCGGCGGGGATGTCGGCGGCCACCGGCAGCTCCACGGGGATGGCATCGGAGGCGCCGGAGACGTCCGCGGCGCGCACCGCGTAGCCGTCCATCGCGGAGTTGTCGAACGAGGGCAGGGCGATCGGCGAGACGAGGTCCGCGCCCAGGACCCGGGCCCGGGCCTCGGCCAGCGGGACCTGCTCGATCGGTGCCGCCGGGATGAGCGCCGCCACCACCGCACGGTGCTCCTCGACCGTCCGGACCGGGTTCACGGAACTCACCACGCCGGCATCCTGCCGGACCGCCCCGGATGACGCCGGACGGGCCGGCCGTGGCCCGTCGGCTTGCACTCCCAGGCGCCGAGTGCTAAAAACGGCATTGGCACTCGGCATGTCCGAGTGCCAGATCGGGCTGGTGAGACCGGCGCAGGGTTGTCGGTCGTCCGTCGCGGGCGCCAGGCTCGGTTCGACTTTCGTGTCATCCCAATCGGAGGACCACACCCCCATGGCGAAGATGATCGCTTTCGACGAGGAGGCGCGCCGCGGGCTAGAGCGCGGCATGAACGTCCTCGCCGACGCCGTCCGAGTGACGCTC
>JBOHEP010000272.1:0-2276 GCA_050701075.1 Pseudonocardia sp.
GGCCCGGGTGATGATCTGGTACTCGGTGACCCACGGCGGTGGCGGCGGTCTCACGTCGGTGACCTGGCGGCGCGCCGTCCCGGTCACCGGCGCCCCGGACAGGTCCGCGCCACAATCCGCGCAGCTAACCGGGTCACAGATGATGGTCTCGTTCGGGTTGTCCACCAGCCCCATCGCCGAGCCCGGCGCACCTTTCTGTTTACCGGGGTCGCGTCCCGCGCAGCGCCGTGATGGAGCGGCGCTCGGGCTTGCGGTAGGGCGAATCTGAGGACGGTGGCTTGTTCGAGGTCGAGGAGTCCTTGCCCAGCCGCTGCTTGAGCTCGGCCAACTCCGCGGCCTGCGCCGCCAACGCCGCCTCCTGCCCCGCGATCTGCTGCGCCTGCGCCGCGAGCTGCGCCTGGAGCATCTCCATCGCGTCAGCCCCGCGCAGCGCCGCGGCCTGCGCGGCGATCACCTCACGCAGACCCGCGTTCGTCGACCGCAGCTCGATGACCAGCCCAGCCAGCTCCTCCACAGAGGACGGCAACGGCCCGGACACCAGCACATGATCGCTACATCACCGGCAAAATCAAGCCGACACGCCGGACGGACGAACTACCGGCCACGCAGCGCTGACGCCGACCGGGGCTGCTGAATAGTCCAAAATGCCCCTGGCGGGGCCGTCCGTGCCGGGCTGAAAATCTGGTCTGTGGCTGCCTGTGACGTCGTGGTTGCTTGGTGCCTCACCCGAGGCCGTTGAATAGTCTGACGCTGGGAGCTGTTGTGAGGGGCCTCTGCATTGTTGCCTCGAGCACGAGAGTTCGCCTCTGTTCCTGCCCCGCTGGCTCCCCGGACAGCCACGCCTGGTCTTCCGTGACGAGCGTGGTTGGGGTGCGGACATAGAGTCGACCGATGAGCCGGTCGAGTTGGTCGAGCGGGTAGCCGCACTCGATCTGGGCAAGGCTGCCCTGATGGCCTGTGTGCGGGTTCCGCACGAAGACCGACCGGGCCGGCGGCGTCAGGAGATCCGCGAGTACGCCACGCTGTCATCCTCGCTGCTGGAGCTGGTGGACTGGTTGCGGTGCGAGTGGGTGGAGCTGGTGGCGATGGAGGCCACCAGCGATTACTGGAACGCTGGAACGCCCGAGTCGATCTTCAGAAGTCGATCTTTAGGTCAGATTAGTCGATCGTGTCGGCGTGTCGTCAAGGCAACGGTCTCTCCATGCACTAAGAAGTGGTTATCACAGCCGCTGTTCATGTCAGGAAAGACCGTTACGATTCCGCCGTACAACAGGGCTCAACTCCGAGCAGCTCCGTGACCTCGTCGAGCTGGTTCACCAGCGGGTCACGTGGTCGACGGGCCGAGGGAGACCGAAAGCTACGGGGTTGTTCAAAGGTAAGTATTCAGCCTGATCAGCGTATGACGTCGTCTCCGGTCGGCCGGTGGCGCGGGCATCCCCGGCCGGTGGTGCGGGTATCCAAGGTTGGCCGTCAGGTTCCAGTCGCCGTCTGAGCTGCGCGAACCGTACGTTCCAACGATTGGTTCGATCGAACGTGCGGCTCGCGCGGATCGCCCGCCAGCATACGGTGACCGCATGGGCGTGCTCGGTGAGATGTTTCCGGGGCCGAAGATCCTCGACGAGGCGAGTGAGGCTGGTGACGGTCAGAAATGGCGGCTCGGGCCGATCGACCTGGAGAAGGGTGCGGTCGAGGTACACCGATCCACCGCCGCGGAGGCGGCTGACCAGGCCGCCGAGGAGCTGGCTGAGTAGCTGTGATCTGCCTCCGCGTTGCGGGCTTATCCTCAGGAGCCGGCACGCAGTTGGTCGGCCCGCACCCACGTCGCGTGGAACCCCACCGGCACCCGCTGCGGGAGCAGCACTCGCCCCACCGGCCCGGCCGCCAGGTCTGCCGCGTCGAGGATCTGCACCTGCGACCGTCCCTCGCGCTCATCGGTGACGAAGCTGACGAGATACCCGTCGTCCTCGGCCACACTCCCGTCGCGCGGGGCGAAGGGAGCCTCACTGCCGAACCGACCGGGGCCGAACCGGTAGTCCTGCCGCTCCCCGGTCTCCCGGTCGTAGCGCAGCAACCCGTCGAACAGCACGGTCTCGGTGTCGGCGATGTGCACGGTGTAGGCGTAGCGGCTCGGTCGCCCGCACCGCCGGGTGTCGATGGAGGGGAACTCGGTGTTGGCGTCGTCGAGTTGGGTCTCGGTGGTGGTGCCGGTGTCGAGGTCGAACACGTAGCGGTGCAGCCGGGCGTCGAGGCGCAGGTAGGCGAGCAGCTTCGCGAGC
>JBOHEP010000273.1:0-19360 GCA_050701075.1 Pseudonocardia sp.
CACCGGAGAGCACCAGCAGGCTCTCCGCGTTGCGGCGCACCCGGGTGGCGAGGTGGTCGAGGCGGAAGAGCTCGGCGAGGGCATCCGGATCCTGCTCGGTCTCCTCGAGCTGGTTGATGATGTCGAGTTGCCGGTAGAGCATGCTCTGGTTGCGCCGGGCCAGGTTGACCAGCAGGTCCGAGGTGAACTGTCGCCGCCCGAGCTCCCGTTCGGCCAGCTCCCGTTCCAGCGCGTTCCTCTCCTGCTGCGACTCCTCGGTGAACCGGCAGAACACCGTCATTCCGACGCAGGCGGCCAGCACCGCGCCACTGTGGATCCCCGCCCACAGCCACGGGTTCGCCTGGCCCTCAGCATGGCTGAAGAACAGCGTGTCCTGATACATCGTGCCCAGGCCATGACTCAGCGCCGTGAATGCGATGTTGAACAGGAAAGGCGCCCAGTCCTGGTAGAGCGCAATGAACCCGATGATGATGAAGAAATGGAAATGCGCTTCGATCGCGCCGTTCGACATGCCGACCAGCGCCGACGAGGAGCACACCAGTCCGGCCGTGACGGCCACCGAGGCGAGCCTGCGCCGGCTGCGGAAGAGCCGACCGAGACCCAGGCATGCGACGAGCGGGAGGACCGCCAGTAGCACGATCAACGAGGGCTTGCCCACGAGCAGACCGAACAGGGCCAGCCCTGGCATGTGCGCGAGCAGCACCCGCTCCAGCAGCCGGTGGCGCCGCTGCCAGTCCTTCTCGTCGAGCGTGTTGCCGCGCGGCAGGTGGTCGAGAAGTGCCGTCCACATGTTCGATCGCATCATTCTCCTTCCGCAGGCCACCCCATTAGGCCGAACGGCCTAACCGGATGCGGCCGAGAAGACTAATCTTGGGGAGCTTGCTCACGACGTGAAATGGGACGGTACACGGCAACTCCACATTGGCATCCGAGGGCGTCCACCAGCCGGCGACGTTCGCCGTTTCCGCTGGCCGTAGGGTCGGACCCCGTGCGTGTCGTGCTGGCCTCCGCCTCCCCCGCCCGGCTCGGCCTGTTGCGCGGCGCCGGGCTCGACCCGCTGGTGGAGGTCTCGGCCCTGGACGAGGATGCACTGCTACTCGCGATGCCCGGCGCGACGCCCGCCGCGAAGGTGACGGCCCTGGCCGGGGCGAAGGCGACGATGGTGGCACGCCGGGTCGCCGCGGCCGAGCCGGACGCGCTCGTCATCGGCTGCGACTCGATGCTGCACATGGGCGGCGAGCTGGTCGGCAAGCCCGCGGACAACGACGAGGCACGCGCGCGCTGGCTGGCCATGGGCGGCGGCACCGGCGAACTCGTCACCGGACATGCGGTCCTGCGCCTGGTCGACGGCGAGATCGACCGGGTGACCGAGGGGCACGCGGTCACCACGGTCCGCTTCGCCATGCCGGACCCGGCGGAGCTGGACGCGTACCTGGCCACCGGCGAGCCGCTCGCCGTGGCGGGTGGGTTCACCATCGACGGGTTCGGCGGCTGGTTCGTCGAGGGCATCGACGGCGACCACTCCAACGTCATCGGGATCAGCCTGCCGCTCCTCCGGCAACTGCTCGCCGGCATCGGCGTCCGGGTCACGGACCTGTGGCAGTGCTGATGCCGCGTCCCGAAACGGCCGCGAGCGGACTAACCTTCCGTCCATGGCTCTCGAGAACGACACCGACCCGAAGCTGGCCGCATACGCCCACCCGGAACGCCTGGTCACCACCGACTGGCTCGCCGCGAACCTCGGCACTGTGCCCACTGCCGGTCTCGTGGTCGTCGAGTCCGACGAGGACGTCCTGCTCTACGACACCGGGCACATCCCCGGCTCGGTCAAGGTCGACTGGCACACCGAGCTGAACGACCCGGTCACCCGCGACTACGTCGACGGCACCGGATTCGCGCAGCTCTGCGGCGAGCGCGGTATCTCCCGCGACACCACCGTCGTCTTCTACGGCGACAAGAACAACTGGTGGGCCACCTACGCGCTGTGGGTGTTCAGCCTGTTCGGCCATCCCGACGTGCGCATTCTCGACGGCGGCCGGGCCAAGTGGGTGGCCGAGGGGCGTGAGATGACCACCGAGGCGCCCAAGCCCGATGCCGTCGAATATCCAGTGATCGAGCGGGACGACGCGACCATCCGGGCCTTCAAGGACGACGTGCTCGCCCACCTCGGCGGGGTGGGTGCGGAAAACGCGCTGGTGGATGTGCGCTCTCCGGGCGAGTACTCCGGCGAGCTGCTGCACATGCCCGACTACCCCCAGGAGGGCGCGGTCCGCGGTGGCCACATCCCCGGCGCCGCGAGCGTGCCGTGGGCCCGGGCCGCAGCCGAGGATGCCACATTCAAACCTCGCACCGATCTGGAGGCCATCTACCTGGAGGAGCAGGGCCTCAAGGCCGACGACGACGTGGTGGCCTACTGCCGCATCGGCGAGCGCTCCAGCCACACCTGGTTCGTGCTCACCCATCTGCTCGGCTTCTCCCAGGTGCGCAACTACGACGGCAGTTGGACCGAGTGGGGAAACTCGGTGCGGGTCCCGATCGTCACCGGCGCGGAACGCGGTCTTTTATGAGCCTGCCTGCGCAGCTGGCGGAGCTGGTGGAGGAGTTCTCCGACGTCGGGCCGCGTGACCGGCTCCAACTGCTGCTGGAGCTGTCTCGAGAGCTGCCCGACCTCCCGGAGCGCTACGCCGACGCTCGTGACCTGTCTGACACGATGGAGCAGGTGCACGAGTGCCAGTCGCCGCTTTTCCTGGCGGTGGAGGTGCAGCCCGCCTCCGAGAGTCCCGAGCGAGCGGTCCACCTGTTCTTCTCCGCGCCACCGGAGGCGCCCACCACCCGCGGGTTCGCCTCGATCATGCACGTCGGACTGGACGGAGAGCCTGCCGCCGACGTGCTCGCCGTGCCGGACGACTTCTATGTCAAGCTCGGGCTGGCCGAGGCGGTCAGCCCGCTGCGGCTGCGCGGCATGGCGGCGATGCTCGGGCGGATCAAGAAACAGGTCCGGGCCGCGACGGCGTGACCCCGACAGCTACCCACCACCGCGAGTTCGCCGATCGAACACGGCGAGTTCGCCGATCGAGCACGGTGAGTTCGCCGATCGAGCACGGCGGACCTCCTGACCAGCCAGCGGCGCCAGGCCTGGCCGCACAGCAGGATCAACTCGCTGCAGTGCTCGTCGCCGGCCGCCCACCGCATGACGGGTTCGATCGCTCTCGACTGCACGCCGCCCGCCGCGCCCTGCTGCGGAAACGGGCGAGCTGGCGGCGAAGGCGTAGCCGTTGCTCGTCGTGTCGCTCGGCTCGGACTGGACCCGCGTCTTCGCCGTTCACGCCGACGGCCAAGAGCCCGTCGGACCGCTGAGCGACGGCTCAGGCCTCGCCCGGGAGCTACACAGGAACGGCATGCTCAGTCCCGGGAGCCGCCGACGAACTGGCCGCACGGGAGACCACCCAGTGCTGCGACGGGCGGTCCCAGCCGCGGGGTGCGGCTGGGCCGAAGCCGCCCGCCGGCCCGTCAAGGCGTCGCACCGCTCCGGGGGGTTGAACCTACCGGCGGTAGACGCGATGCAGGTCGCCGTCGCCGCAGAGGCTGGGCTCGGGTTCGGGTCGGTCGAAGCAGGTTCGGAACTGCACCCCGTCGATCGACGTCGCCTGCGGTCGCACGATCGTGCCATCGAACGTCTGGGACATCGTTGTGCTTTTCGTGAGCGGTAGCCAGTTCCGATCGGAAACCCCGTCGTAGACCGGCCGATACTCCACGAAGACGGGGTTGCCCCGGATCGACTCGATGGTCGCCGCCCAGGCTATCTCGTTCGGACGCAGCCAGCTGATCTCACCGGTCATCACCCCTTCGGCGTTGGTCGCAGACACCGACTGACCTCCCGCAGGAGCGGTCTGCGCAGACGCGGACGCAGTCGTCGACACGAGGAAGGAGATGGCGATCAAGGTCGCGATGACCGCGAGCCATCGGAACGGAGCTCTCACTACGCATACCTCCACATGTCAACCTTCCGGTGGTGTCCGGCGACACAGTGGAAACGAGCGGACACCCCCGCGCGATGCTGCCGAACGGGACACAGTTCCGTCGCCCGAACCGCTCCACGACGTCGCTCGCGGTGAGCGGATTTCGGCAACGGGTATGCAGCCATCAGGTTCGGCGGACCCAGACGGCCTTCTACACTCACCGGTAACAACGCGCCGGAGCATCCCGACCCGGCCGAGCACCACCAGGAGGCCGGCCGTGCCGCGCTTGAGCAAGATTCTCGTCGCCAATCGCGGAGAGATCGCGGTCCGAGTGATCCGGGCCTGCCGGGACGCCGGCCTGACCAGCGTCGCCGTGTACGCCGACCCCGACCGGGAAGCCCCGTTCGTCCGGCTGGCCGACGAGGCGTTCACCCTGCGTGGTAGCACGGCGGCAGAGTCCTACCTCGTGTTCGACAAGCTGCTCGCCGCCGCCGCTGACGCCGGTGCCGACGCGATCCACCCCGGCTACGGCTTCCTCAGCGAGAACGCCGACTTCGCCCAGGCCGTGATCGACGCCGGTCTCATCTGGATCGGTCCCACCGCGGCGGCGATCCGCGACCTCGGCGACAAGGTCACGGCCCGGCACATCGCCACCCGCGCGGGCGCCCCGCTCGTTCCCGGAACCAATGACCCGGTGACCGGACCCGACGAGGTCGAGGCGTTCGCCGAGGAGCACGGCCTGCCCGTCGCGATCAAGGCGGCGTTCGGTGGTGGCGGGCGTGGCATGAAGGTCGCCCGGGAGCACAGGGAGATCGCGCAGGCCTACGACTCCGCGGTCCGTGAGGCCACCGCGGCGTTCGGCCGCGGCGAGTGCTTCGTCGAGCGCTACCTGGACAAACCACGCCACGTCGAAGCGCAGGTGCTCGCCGACACCCATGGCAACGTCATCGTGGTCGGTACTCGCGACTGCTCGTTGCAGCGCAGGTTCCAGAAGCTCGTCGAGGAGGCCCCCGCGCCGTTCCTCACCGACGAGCAGCGAAAGATCATCCACGACGCGGCGAAGGCCATCTGCAAGGAAGCCGGCTATCACGGCGCCGGCACCGTGGAGTTCCTCGTCGGGCAGGACGGGCTGATCTCGGTCCTGGAGGTCAACACCCGGCTGCAGGTCGAACACCCGGTATCGGAGGAGACCTCCGGGCTCGACCTGGTGCGCGAGCAGTTCCGCATCGCAGAGGGCATGGAGCTGAGCCTGCTGGAGGACCCGGTGCCGCGCGGGCACTCGATCGAGTTCCGGATCAACGGCGAGGACGCCGGGCGCGACTTCCTGCCCGCGCCCGGCACCGTCACGTCGATCTCGTTCCCGGCCGGTCCGGGCGTGCGGGTGGACGCGGGCGTCGAGTCCGGTTCGGTGATCGGCGGCCAGTTCGACTCGCTGCTGGCCAAGCTGATCGTCACCGGGTCCGATCGGGCGCAGGCCCTGGAGCGCTCCCGGCGCGCGCTGGCCGAGTTCCAGGTGGACGGTATGGCGACCGTCCTCCCGTTCCACCGGCTCGTGGTCGACGACCCGGCGTTCGCCGCGACGACCGAGGAGGGCTTCACCGTCCATACCCGGTGGATCGAGACGGATTGGGACAACACGGTCGTCCCGTTCGAGGCAGGCGAGGGTGCGGACGAGGAGACAGCCGCGCGACAGACCGTCGTCGTCGAGGTCGGTGGGCGCCGGCTCGAGGTGTCTCTGCCCAGCGATCTCGCATTCGGGGGCAGCGAGGCGGCCAAGGCCTCACCGCGCAGGCGTGGTGCCGGTAAGAGTGGCGCGAAGGTCCCCGGTGACGCGGTCACCGCCCCGATGCAGGGCACGGTCATCAAGGTCGCGGTGTCCGACGGCGATCCCGTCTCGACGGGCGACCTGGTCGTCGTGCTGGAGGCGATGAAGATGGAGAACCCGGTCACCGCGCACAAGAACGGCACGATCACCGGGCTGATCGCCGAGAGCGGCAGCTCCGTCTCCCAGGGCACGGTCATCTGCGAGATCAAGGACTGACCGGCGGGTCGACATGTGGATCGTCTCCCGCTCGGCGACCGACGGTTGACCTCGGAACCTGCCACAGCCTAGCGTGGAGCTGCCAGGTTCTTTCCACAGCGACACCGCACCGTGCTGAACAAGTGCATAGCGGACAGCAGTGATGTACCCGTGTGTCCACCCACGGGGCCCGGTCACTCCGCCACGCGGAAGACCGCGCCGCGGATCCGTTCGCCACGCAGGCCTTGGCCGCGCCGCGAACACGCCCATGTCCCGTCAGGCGACCCAGGATCCGTTCATGCCCCCCTACTCCTACGTGATCAGTCATATCCACACCGACGGGCCGATCCCCGGCCCCCATTCCCTGCTCACCATCTCCTCTGCCGCCTACTCCGACTGCTCCGAACACGGGAGCCTGATCAGCACGTTCACCACGAACGTGCGCGAACTACCCGGTGCCACCCTGCACCCGATCGACCTCCAGATCTGGCGGGATCGGGCCGAGGACTGGCTCACCACCCGCCGGGCCAGCCGACCACCCGCCCTCGCCACGACCGCGTTCGCCCGCTGGATCGACCATCTGCCGGGCCGAGCGACGTTCGTCGCCGACACCGCCGAACCCGACTATCTGTTCCTCTACTGGTACCTCCAACGCTTTGCCGGGCACTGGCCGTTCGCCCGGACGAGCACCGAGGCCGACCTGATCGACCGATTACCACGCACGCCCCCCTGCCCCCTGGCCAGCTGCCGGACTCCGCTGCGCCGGACGAGCTGAGGGCCGACTCACGAGGGCCGGTGCGGCTACAGCCGCGCCGGCTCTCGTCGGCGTTGCAACGGTCCGCCACTAGATCGTCACTTCCCGCCGATACGAGCCGTCGGGGCGCGCATCAAGCGCGGTAGGGCCAGCGCGAGCAGCACACCGAAGACCGCCAGAAACGGCACCCCGCCGAGCGCCCAGGCGCCGTAGAGCCCCAAGGTCGCGAGTTCTGTACCCACTCCGGCCACCGATGTGACCGTTGCTCGCGACCGGCTCTCGATGCGGTCCTGCAGACGCGCGTCCACGACCACCAGCACCGCCCTGTACATGCCGTAGAACACGGCGACCGCGGCGATCCCGGCCGGATGCCCGACAAGACCGGCAGCTCCGAACAGCACCATCGCGACGCCGAACAGGATCGCCAGTGATCCCGGTCGCAGCCGGTTCGCATTGCCGGCCATGGCCGCCCCGATCACGCCGGCCAGCACGATGGGCAGGTCCGCCAGCGGAATGATCACCGTTGGCACACCCCAGCCGGCGAGGATCAACGGGAAGTACTCCTCGACGGCGTCGAAACCACCGACCAGGGCTGCCGCGACGAGGACGGCCGGCACCCCGGGTCTGGACGAGGCCTCGACGAGCCCGGCACGGAGCGTCGCGAGGTAGCCGAGCTCGTCGGCGGGGGCGGCGGTGCGCTGGGGCTCCGGCAGCCGGGCCGCGACGATCGCCGCTGTGAGGCAGGTGCCGACGCTCACCCACCCGACCAACGGGAACCCGCCAGCCGCGAACAGCACGGTGGCGGCGAGGGCGGCCGGGAACTGCCCGATCAGCTCGGCCGCGCAGACCCAGCCGTTGATCCGGGCGTACTGCTCCTGCTCACCGACCGCGGCGAGGCCGTCGTAGAGCAGTGCCTCCTGCGCGCCGGACACGAGCGAACCACCGAGGCCCCAGAGCACGAAGCCGACCGCGAACCCGGGGAAGCCCGGCAGCAGGATCCAGCTGACGTAGCCGATCGCCTGCAGCAGCCCGGCAGCGACGAGGCAGCCGCGCCGGGAGAACCGATCCGCGAGCGCCCCGGACGGCACCTCGGCAAGCACCCCGACGGCCGACCAGATCGCGAACAGGGCGGAGATCTGTGCGACGGACATTCCGGTGTCGGCGAACAGCAGCGCATAGAGCGGGTAGATCGGGATGGAATCGGCCAGCACCGCCCACCCGACCATGCGGCGGGCAAGCGGACGGGCCTCGGGCGGGACCGAGCGTCAACCGGGCATACGTCTGAAGATAGCGGGACACACCGACGCCGCCCACTCCGTTTCACCCGACACCGTCAGTCCAGGTCGCCGCCGCGCATCAGCTGCCGGCCGGCCTCGGTGATCGAGCCGGACAGCGACGGGTACACCGAGAACGTGTAGGCCAGATCGTCGACGGTGAGACCGTGCCGGACGGCCAACGCGATGGGCAGGATCAGCTCGCTGGCCACCGGCGCCACCACCACGCCGCCGATGACCACGCCGGTCGCCGGGCGGCAGAACAGCTTGACGAAGCCCCGGCGCAGTCCCTGCATCTTCGCCCGCGGATTGGTGGCCAGCGGCAACATGATCGTGCGGGCCGGCACTTCGCCGTCGTCGATCGCGCGTTGGCTGATGCCGACGGTCGCGATCTCCGGGCGGGTGAAGACAGCGGCCGCCACCGTCTTGAGCTTGATCGGCGCGACACCTTCGCCCAGCGCGTGCCACATCGCGATCCGGCCCTGCATGGCCGCGACGGAGGCGAGCATCAGCACACCCGTGCAGTCACCCGCGGCGTACACACCGGGAACACTCGTGCGGGAGACGCGATCGACCGGGATGAACCCGCCCCGGTCGATCTCGATTCCGATCTTCGCCAGCCCCAGATCGACCGTGTTGGGCACCGAACCGACGGTCATCAACGCGTGCGAGCCGCGCACGGTGGCGCCGTCGGCGAGGGTGACGAGCACTCCGCCGGCCCCCGAGTCGTCGCGAGCCACCGACTCGGCGCGGGCCTGGGCGAGGATACGGACCCCGCGTTCGACGAACACGTCCCGCAGTACGGCGGAGGCGTCGACATCCTCATCGGGGAGCACGCGGTCGCGGCTGGAGACGAGCGTCACCGCGGTCCCGAGCTCGACGTAGGCCGACACGAACTCCGCCCCGGTGACCCCGGAGCCGATCACGACGAGGTGCTCGGGCAGCTCGTCGAGGTCGTAGAGCTGGCACCAGGTGAGGATGCGCTCGCCGTCGGGCCTGGCGTCGTCGAGGATGCGCGGGGTGGCGCCGGTGGCGATGAGCACGACGTCGGCGGGCAGGTCCTCGCAGCCGCCGTCGGGCGTCCGGACCTCGACGAGATGCGACGCCCGGCCGTGCGGCCGGTCCGTGAAGGCCGCGGTGCCCTGGATGATCCGGACACCTTTCCGCTCCAGATGCTCCCGCACGTCGGTGGACTGGGCGAGCGCGAGCGCCCTGACTCGTCGGTGAACCGTCGGGAGGTCGACCACCGCAGCCTCGCGATCGACGAGCAACCCCAGGTCAGCGCCACGATGCAGATCGACCCGGATGGCGGCCGAGGAGATGAACGTCTTGGACGGGACGCAGTCGTCGAGCACGCACGCACCGCCCATGCCGTCGCGCTCAACGACCACGACGTCGCTGCCGTGCTGGGACGCGACCAGTGCCGCTTCATAGCCCGCCGGACCCCCACCCATGATCACGATCCGGATCACGTCACTCCTCGTCGGCGCTCGTCCGCGCCGGGGTGGGCAGGACATCGACACGATGGTGAGTCCGATGGCGACCTCGAAGCCCGATCACGCCATCACGCTACGCGGGCCATACGCCGAGGTCCCCCGGCAGGGCGTTCGGGCTCCGCACTAGTCTGAGCAGGTGCCGCTGTACGCCGCCTATGGGTCGAACATGGATCCGGCCCAGATGAAAGAGCGCGCCCCACACTCGCCGATGGCGGGCACCGGGTGGCTGGTGGGGTGGCGGCTGACGTTCGGTGGCGAGGACTTCGCCTGGGAGGGCGCGCTCGCCACGGTCGTCGAGCATCCCAGCTCGCAGGTGTTCGTCGTGCTCTATGACGTGCCGGACCACGATGCCGCGCAGCTCGACCGCTGGGAAGGCGGCGAGCTCGGCCTGCACAAGAAGCTGCGGCTGCGGGTACACACCCTGGAGAGCGACGTGTTGGCGTGGATCTACGTCCTGGACGCCTACGAAGGTGGCGAGCCGTCAGCGCGGTACCTGGGCGTGTTGGCCGACGCGGCGGAGCAAGCCGGCGCCCCCGACGACTACGTGGCCGCCCTCCGCAGCCGCCCCAGCCGCAAATCCCTCTGACCGCGAGTTCCGCAACCCAGCACGGCGAGTTCCGCAAACCAACACGGCGAGTTCGCCGATCCGACACGATCCCGCAACGACGGTTGGTCACCACACGTAGCCGCGTGCGGCGAATGCTTCCGTCAGCTCCTGCTCCACACGACTCAGATCGGCGAGATCAGCGGCCCGGACGCGGACGACGATCCAGCCCCTCCGCCGGAGATCGGCATCGCGCGCTTCGTCCTCCACCTCGCGGCCGGCATGTGTCGCGTAACCGTCGTACTCGACAGCGATCCGCACGGACGGCCACGCAAGGTCGAGCCGGTAGATCTCCTGACCCGCCGGCGATCGGATGTTCCAGTTCACTTCCGGCAGGGGAAAGCCATGGTCGATCAGCATCAGTCGGAGCCAACTCTCCGGCGCGGACTCGGCGCGCGGCGTCGCGAGGTCGAGCAGGTGCGCACCGCTCACAGTTCCTCGCGGGTCCTGCCTGCCGTGGATTCGCTGCACGATCCGCGTCCGCAACTCCTCGTGCTGCCCGCCCGCGAGCCGCAGTGCCTCGTCCGCGAGCGCGATCGCATCTCGAGGTTCGCTCGTGCAGATCTCGTTGGCGATCACGCGGTCCAGTGAAAGGACACGCAGGCCCTTGATATCGACGGTGTCCTCTACGAGAAAGCCGGCGTGATGCACGACGAGACCCGCCCGGCTGCGGACCCCGTGTCCGTAGGGCAGCACCACGTGGGTCTGCGACATATCCACCGACGTGCATCCGTGCAGGAACGCGGCTGTCGAGCCGGTGAGAACCGCGCGCGGGCCGGCGGATAACTGGGCCGCTGCCGCCCGACTGCGGGGATCAAGCAGCCGCGCAGCTTGGACAACGACGCCTGCCCAGAGTGGCCGGACCTCGCCGGTCTTTATCGCATTAGCGAGACGACGGCGCCCGCACTGCTCGATGAAGTCGCGCCTGAGATACGCACCATGAAGGCCGGTCAGAGGAAATCTCATACGAACAACGATCAAGCATCCGCACGACGCCGAACGAACGGGATCGCCAGCTGTGGACAACTGGAGCCGCTTGTGGACAACTGCTCAGCCGTGCCCGATCGGACAACTCGCCGTGCCCGATCGGACAACTCGCCGTGCCCGATCGGACAACTCGCCGTGCCGGATCGGACAACTCGCCGTGCCGGATCGGGCAACTCGCGGGGCTATGTCAGGGCGATCAGGGCGGATTGGGTGAGGATGCGGACGCCGAAGGGGAGGGCACGCTCGTCCAGGTCGAAGGTGGACTGGTGAATGTCGCGCATGGGGCCGTGGCCGGGCCAGACGCCGAGACGGGCCATCGCGCCCGGGACGTGTTCGAGGTACCAGGCGAAGTCCTCGCCGCCGCTTGACTGCTCGGTGCCGCATGCGGCATCAGGCCCGCGGATGAACCTCGCGGAGTCGGCCAGGATGGCGGCGCTGATCTCCTCATTCACGACCGGCGGCACCCCGCGGACGTGCTCGAGGACATAGCCGACACCGGTGGGCGCGAGCAGCGCCGCGACAAGGGTGCGGATCTTGCCTTCCAACTCCCCCCATGTGGCATGGTCGGCTGTTCGCAGGGTGCCGCGCAGGTCACCGTGCTCGGGAATCGCGTTCGACGCCTCACCGGCCTGCACCGCACCCCAGACCAGGATGGTTCCCGAGCGCGGGTCGACCTGACGGGTGAGCAGCAGCGGGAGCTGGGTGATGAGCAGCCCGAGAGCCTGCACGAGGTCGGCGGTGAGGTGCGGGCGCGAGGTGTGCCCGCCCGGTGACGTCAACCGGATCTTCAGCATGTCGCAGGCCGACGTGATCGGCCCGACCTTGGTGCCGAGCTTGCCGACCTCCAGACGCGGGTCGCAGTGCAACGAGAAGATCCGCTCCACGCCGTCCATGACACCGTCGGCGACGGCGTCCAGCGCCCCGCCCGGCTGCACCTCCTCGGCCGGCTGGAAGATCAGCCGCACCCGGCCGGGGAGCGAAGGCGCGGAGGCCATCGCCAGCCCGGCCCCGAGCAGCATCGCGGTATGGGCGTCGTGCCCGCAGGCGTGCATCACACCCTCGACCGTCGAGGCGAAGGGCAGGCCGGTGTCCTCGTTCAGGGGCAGCGCGTCCAGGTCGGCGCGCAGCGCGACGCAGTGATCGCCGAAGCCCACGTCGCAGATCAGGCCGGTGCCGCAGGGAAGGGTGCGCGGCTCCAGACCTGCGGCCATCAGCTGCCGCGACACGAGCGCCGTGGAACGGTGTTCGGTGCGGGCCAGCTCCGGGATCGCATGCAGCGAACGACGCCAGGACACGACGCTGCCGCTGTGCGCCGACAGCCAGGAATCCAGCCAGGCCGGTCCGGTACCGGCCCCGAGATCGACCACGGCGGGGACGGTCGGCACGACGTCGCTGTGCCACTCCAGCAGAGTCACCGGTCACCACCGCCTTTCACGAGCCCTCGGGTCACCGTGTGACCCGCTGCTTCAATGAGCATGACCACATAATCCTGATACAGAAGGCGGTGCACCATTCGGTATCAGCCTTCCGACCGGATCTTCGCCAAGGGGTCCCCGGCTTGCTGCGGACGGGCGGAACGCCGGTGGTGCACGACGGCTGCCGGGTGCGCCGAACGGTATTGGCGCCGTACATCGCCATGGTGCGATCTCCACATCGGGCACGTCCGCTGACTACCCGATCCTCTGGAAACGACACGCGGGACGATCGGGGGATCCGGCAGGCTCCGCACGTCGGGGGGCGACCGCGCTACGCACCCACGAACGGTCAGAATGAGCTCGTGTCGACACCCGAGAACGGCCGGCAGCGCCGCAACGGTGGCCGATACCGGCTCGGCAGCCAGCTCGGGGCCGGTGCCATGGGCACCGTCTGGTCGGCCTTCGACGAGGTGTTGCGCCGGCACGTCGCCGTCAAGGAGCTCAAGGTTCCGCCCGGCGTCCCCGAGCGCGAGGCCCTGGACATGCGTGAGCGCATGTTGCGCGAGGCCCGGGCGCTGGGCGGGCTCTCGCACCCCAACGTCATCACCGTGTTCGACGTGGTCGATGTCGACGGCGAGCCCATGATGGTGCTGGAGATGGTGCCGTCCCGCAACCTCGCGACGATGATCGTCGAGCAGGGGGTGCTGACCGGCCGGCAGGCCGCGGTCGTCGGGTTCACCACGGCAGCCGCACTGCGAGCCGCGCACCGCGCCGGGATCACCCACCGCGACGTCAAACCGGCCAACGTGCTGATCGCCGACGACGGCCGGGTCAAGCTGACCGACTTCGGCATCGCCCGCAACTCCGCGGACACCCCGATGACCGTGGCCGGACTCGTGCTCGGGTCACCCGCCTACATCGCCCCCGAGGTGGCAGCCGGTCAGCCCGTGACGCCCGCGGCGGACCTGTGGGGACTCGGCGCCACCCTGTTCACCGCGATCGAGGGTCGTCCGCCCTACGACGTGCGCGGGGACCCGGTCTCGACGATCACCGAGGTGGTGGACGGCGAGGTCCCCCGACCGCGCGGCACCGGACCGGTGGCCGACGTGATCGCCGCGCTGATGGTCAAGGACCCGGCGCGGCGGATGTCCCTCGAGGACGTCCGGCACCGGTTGCGCCCGCTCGTCTCCGACCCGGACGACCCGCGCTACCCCGGATCTCCGGGCTCCTCCGCGCTGGACGCCCTGATCGATCGGCCCGCTGAGCCCGGGACGAACGGGCCGCGCGCACCCGAGTACGCGGCCGGGGCTCTGTCCTCGGTGTCGGCCGCACCCCTGGCCGCGGCACCCGGCCCGCTGCCCTGGCAGGCGAATGCCCCGGAGCACTCCGATGATCGCTCCTCGCTGCGCCGCTCGGTGGCCGAGCCGGTACGGGCCTCGGGCTGGGCCGCGGTGGGCATCGCGCTGGCCGGGGCGGCGGTCGTGCTGGCGGGCGCCGCAAGCGGCTGGGCGGGCACCCGGGTGCTGGCCGGGCAGTCGCCGCTGTCCACCGTCACCGTCACCACTGCGCGAACCGAGCTACGCGACCATGTCGACCCGCTGGGTTTCACCGCCCGGGTCCCCTTGGAGTGGGTGCAGTACCGCTACGAGGTCGTGGACGGACCGACATCTGTGAGCTTCGTCAGCCCGGACGACGGTGCGGAGCTCACCGTGCAACGGGCGAGCTCCGCGACGGCGGTGACCGACGGGCTGACGGCCGAACTGCTCGGCGTCGACGCGGTGGTTTCGGAGCCGCCCGCGCCCTTGCCGGACGGCTCCACACAACTCGTCTACCGTACCGAGGAGGGATCCTGGCGACGCACGTCGTGGGTACGGCTGGTGCCGCCTGAATCCCTCTCGGACGAGGTGTGGACAGTACGGTTGACCGTGCCCGGCGGGCGGGGCGAGGACACCGCCGCGGCCCTGTTCGACGTGCTGACCGCCGCGTTCGTCCCGACCACGGCGTAGCGCGGACGGGTCGTCGTAGGCTGCCGGGATGATCGCGCCCGCTGCGGACGTCCCCACGCTCGAATCCGAGGCCGCCGCCGTGCTGGCCGGGGCCACCGGGGTACTGACTCACGACGTCGCCGTCGTACTCGGGTCCGGTTGGCGCCCGGCCGCCGACCTCATCGGCGAGCCTGCCCATGAGATCGCGATGGCCGACCTGCCCGGTTTCGTGCCACCGGCCGTCATCGGGCTGGGCGGGACGATCCGTTCGGTATCCGTCGGCGATCGGCAGGTTCTGGTGCTGCTCGGCCGCACGCACCTCTACGAGGGGCACGGGGTGGACGCGGTCGTGCACGGCGTTCGTACCGCCGCCGCGGCCGGCTGCCGGACCGTGGTGCTCACCAACGCCGCGGGCGGGATCCGGGAGGGCATGTCGGTGGGCCAGCCTGTGCTCGTCTCCGACCACCTCAACCTGACTGCGACGTCGTCGCTGGTCGGGCCGCGTTTCGTGGACCTCACCGATCTCTACTCCCGACGGTTGCGCGACCTGGCCCGGGAGATCGACCCGACGCTCACCGAAGGCGTGTATGCCGGGCTTCCCGGTCCGCACTTCGAGACGCCGGCCGAGATCCGGATGCTCCGCGGGCTCGGCGCGGACCTGGTCGGCATGTCCACCGTGCTCGAGGCGATCACCGCGCGCGCCGAGGGAATGGAGGTGTTCGGGTTGTCGTTGGTGACCAACCTGGCCGCCGGTATGACCGGGGAGCCGCTGGACCACCACGAGGTGCTCGCCGCCGGGCTCGCGGCGGCCGGTCGGACGGGCGGGATGTTACGCGAACTGATCGCGCGCAGCTCCGGCGGAGCACCCGTCGACCCAGCGCGCAGCTCCGGCGGAGCGCCCGCCGACCCGGCGCGCAGCTCCGGCGCCGCGCCCGCCGACCCGGCGCTGTCGTGAGTCTCACCCCCGACCTGCGGGAGGCGGCGCTGCGCTGGATCGCCGACGACCCCGACCCCGGCACCCGCGCGGAGCTCCGGCGCGTGGTGGCCGCGGCGATGTTCGGCGAACCCGCAGCCGTCACCGACCTCGCCGACCGGATGACCGGGTTGCGCTTCGGTACCGCCGGGTTGCGCGGGCCGGTCCGGGCGGGTCCGACCGGGATGAACATCGCGGTGGTGCGCCGGACGACGGCGGGGCTCGCGGCGTGGCTGCACGCCCAGGGGCGCGGCGGCGGGACCGTGGTGCTCGGTCGCGACGCCCGGCACGGCTCGGCGGTGTTCTGCGAGGCCGCGGCACAGGTGCTCACGGCGGCCGGGTTCGCCGCCACGGTGCTGCCGGAGCCGCTGCCCACCCCGGTGCTCGCGTTCGCCGTCCGCCGACTCGGTGCAGTGGCCGGAGTGCAGATCACGGCCTCGCACAACCCGGCCGCGGACAACGGTTACAAGGTCTACCTCCAGGACGGCGCCCAGCTCGCCCCGCCGTCGGACACCGAGATCGAGGCGGCGATCACCGCGGTGCCCGCCGCGGTGACGATACCGGTGAACAGCAGGGTCCCGGTGGTCGGCGACGACCTGCTGGAGGCCTACCTGGATCGCGTCGGCTCACTCCCACGGGGCACCGGCCGGACGTTGCGGGTGGCGCTCACCCCGCTGCACGGCGTCGGCGGCGCCCCGGCGGTACACGCGCTGCACCGTGCCGGGTTCACCGACGTGCACGTCGTCGGCTCTCAGGCCGCGCCCGACCCGGATTTCCCGACCGTCGCCGTTCCCAACCCGGAGGAGCCCGGCACCACCGACGCCCTGCTCGCCCTGGCCGCCGAGGTGGGCGCGGACCTGGCCGTCGCGCTCGATCCGGACGCCGACCGGTGCGCGCTGGGCGTCGCGCTGCCGGACCGGACGTGGCGGATGCTCTCCGGTGACGAGACCGGGGTACTGCTCGGGGACCATCTGCTGCGAGCGGGTGGCTACCACGATCCGCTGGTGGCGACCACGGTGGTCTCGTCGTCGATGCTCGCCGCGGTCGCGGCGCACCACGGGGCGCGGTACGCCGAGACGCTGACCGGCTTCAAGTGGATCGTCCGCGGTGGACCCGGACTGGTGTACGGGTACGAGGAGGCGCTGGGCTACTGCGTCGACCCGGACGCGGTGCGCGACAAGGACGGCATCGCCGCCGCGGTGCTGGCCTGCGACCTCGCCGCCGGTCTGCGGGCCTGCGGGGACACGCTGCTCGACCGGCTCGACGAGCTCGCCACCACCCACGGTGTGCACCGCACCGAGGGGTTCGCGTTGCATCTCGGCACTGCCGCTCGAGCCGCCGCCGACGAGCGGCTGCGCGCCGCGCCACCGTCGGGCTGGGCCGTCGAGCGACCTGCGCCGGACGTGCTGGTGCTGCGCCGGGCCGGCGAACGGGTCGTGGTGCGACCCTCGGGTACCGAGCCGAAGCTCAAGGCGTACCTGGAGGTCGTCGAGACGGTCGACGGCGACCTGACCGGCGCGCGAGCCGTGGCGCAACAGCGGATGGACACGCTGCGGGCCGAGGTGCGGGAGCTGCTGGCATGTCCCGGCTGTTGATCGTCCATCACACACCGTCCCCTGCGACGGCGGAGCTGCTCGACGCCGTGGTGCGCGGGGCGAACGACCCGGAGATCACCGGCGTCGAGGTCGTCCGTCGCGCCGCGCTGGCCGCCACAGCCTCGGATCTGCTGGCCGCCGACGCAGTGGTGCTCGGCACCCCGGCGAACATCGGCTACATGTCCGGGGCGTTGAAGCACTTCTTCGATCTCGTCTACTACGTCTGTGCTGACGACACCCGCGGCCTGCCCTACGGCTTCTACGTGCACGGCAACCTCGGTGTCGAAGGTGCGGTGCGGGCGGTCGGATCGATCGCGGACGGGATGGGCTGGACACGCGCCGCTGTCGCGGTGGAGGTGATCGGAGCGCCCGACGCGGCGGCTCGCGCGGGGTGCTGGGAGCTCGGCGCGACGGTCGCGGCGACGATCTCACCCGACCTGTGAGTTACCGCTGACATCAGCCGTCTCACCTCCGACGACCACCTCAGCATGCCGGACGAGTCCTTCGACAAGATTCGTCCGCGACGTTCCCCCGGCGAGCTGCGCCAGCAGGTGGTCGGCGGCCAGCGGGGCGAGCAGCGCGTGCGCGAGCACACCAGCGAGCGGGTCGGGGTGACCGGCCTCCCGGAGCAGGATCCGCACGTGCGCGTGCCAGAAACCGAAGGCCCCGATCCGGAACCGGGCACCCACGCTGGCGGTCTCGGACATGCGCACCAGCTCCGGGGAGTCGAGGACGTAGTCAAGATAGGCGCGGGTGAAGGCGGCGGAACGCTGTCGCGGCGGCGCTCCGGGTCCCAGCGGCGGCGGCCCGGACAGGATCGCCTGCTGGAGCTCGCGTTCGCGCTCGTCGAGCAGCGCGACGGCGAGCCCGGACCTGTCACCGAATCGCCGGAAGACCGTCCCCTTGCCGACGCCGGCTGCCGCCGCCACGGCGTCCAGGCTGACGCCGTCGACACCGAGCTCGGCGAAGAGCCGGGCGGCGGCGTCGAGGATCCGACGCCGGTTGCGCGCGGCGTCGACCCGCTCCCGTGGGGGCTCGAGCCGGCCGAGCTCGATCGTCCTTGACGAACCGGACTGCGGTCCAGTAACTTCGAGGGACATGACCGGACTGTAGTCCGGTTCAGAGAGGAAGGTCCAGCCATGACTGCATCGATCACCCGTGACGAGCTCCGCGACGCCATCGCCGCCGACGCCGCCATCGTCGTCGACGCCTTGCCCGCGAGCTACTACGCCCAGGCCCACCTGCCCGGCGCGCTCAACCTGGTGGCGGACGAGGTGGCCGAGCGCGCTGCGGCCCTGCTCCCTGATCGCGATGCGGCGATCGTCACCTACTGCTCGAACGCGTCCTGCGGCAACAGCCATGACGTCGCGAGCCGGCTGGAGAACCTGGGGTATTCGAACGTCCGCATGTACCGCGACGGCATCCAGGGCTGGGTCGAGGCCGGGCTGCCCACGGAATCCCGAGCTGATGGCGCCCGATCTCCTGCGGCCTGAGCTCCCCGCACCGTCCCCGTGCCGCGTGCGCCGCCCCCCGGCCACTCCCGCCGCCCCTCCGGCTGCACGTGCCGCCCCCGCCTGCACGTTCCGTCCTCAACCACGCGTGAGATGGGACAGGTGAGGGGCCTGCCCTCACGCTATACCGCGCCGAACTGCCGGTCACCCGCGTCACCCAGGCCGGGCACGATGAACGCGGAGTCGTTGAGCCGCTCGTCGATGCTCGCCGTGACCACCCGCACGGACAGCCCGCTCGCCTGCAGGTGATCGAGCCCCTCGGGGGCAGCCAGCACGCAGATCGCTGTGACGTCGGTCGCGCCGCGCTCGACGAGCAGCCTGATGGTGTAGGCAATCGATCCGCCGGTGGCGAGCATCGGGTCCAGAACGAACACCGGCCGGCCGGCAAGCGACTCGGGCAACGACTCCATATACGGCACCGGCCGATGGGTCTGCTCGTCGCGGGCCAGGCCGACGAACCCCGTTTGAGCCTCGGGCATCAGCGCCTGGGCGGCGTCGACCATCCCCAACCCGGCGCGCAGCACCGGCACCAGCAGCGGCGGGTTCGCGAGCCGGTATCCCAGCGTGCGGGCCACCGGCGTGTGCAGCGGAGCGGCGGCCACCGGGGCGTCCCGGGTGGCCTCGTAGATCAGCATGATGGTCAGGTCGCGCAGCGCGGCCCGGAATGCCGCGTTGTCGGTGCGGGCGTCGCGCAGGGTGGAGAGGCGCGCCTTGGCCAGCGGGTGGTCCACGACCGTGTCGACGTTGACGCTCCGCGCCGGGGTGTCCATGGCCGGATACGCTAGCG
>JBOHEP010000274.1:0-2140 GCA_050701075.1 Pseudonocardia sp.
GGCTGGCCGCGCTCGCCGCCGCCGCGGACAGCCGCCGCGACGAACTCGGCGCCCAGCTCGCCACCGACCCGCCCCAGTGGGCCCGCGAGGCCCTCGGCCCGGTCCCGGACGCGGCAGGCGACCCGGCCGGGCGGGCAGCGTGGGAGTCCCGGGCCGGATGGGCCGGGTCCTACCGCGAACTGGTCGACCACACCGACGACGCCGACCCTCTCGGCGCCGCCCCACCCGCCGGGCTGGTCGAGAAGCACGCCGTGTTCCGCGCCGCACACCAGGCGCTGGATCTGCCCGACGCCGGCGCCGACGAAGAGCAGATGAGTGAGGGCCGGCTCCGCGCCCGAGTGATCGCCGCCCGCCGCGAGGAGGCGTGGGCACCGCGGTACGTCGCCGACGAACTCGACGCCACCCACGAAGCGCTGCGCACCGCCCGCGCCGACGCCACCCTGTGGCAGGCCCGCGCGGACGCCGACCCCGACCCACACCAGGCCGCGCAGCTCCGCACCGCCGCCGACACCGCGCGGGAGCAGGCTGCCCAACTTGCCGAACAGGTCGCGGACCTGACCGCCGCGGACGACGCCCGCTCACTGTGGCTGATTGAGACCACCGTCACCCGCGAACAGGGCGAACGCGCCCGGCTGGCGCTGAGCTGGCGCGGCATCGACGTCGACTCACCCGACGACCGGGTCACCGCACAGGACTGGCTCGACGCCGACCACGCCGCGAAACTCGCCGCCGACCCCGACCGGCTCATCACCGAGCACGACCTCACCGACGCGTACCTGCCCGACGCCGATCTGCACCCCGACACCGCACAACGCGACGACCAGCACCTCGAGGACCAGCAGCACGACGGCCGACGGCCCGCCGCGCGGCGCGGCGACGACGCCGACCGCACAACCGAGCCGGACGAGACGGCGACGGACGTCCACCCGGAGCTGGCCCGCAACGCACCTGCCGACGACCGCGACACGAACCACCGCGACACCGACGCTGACGGGGACGGGGCTGCCGACCAGGACCGCGAGGCGGACCCGATCGACGACCGCGATCTCGACGGCGGCGATCTCGACGACGTCGAGCCGCCCGAACTGGTCGTGCCCGACATCCGCGAGACGTCCACCCCGGACGCGGCAGAGCGGTCAGACCCGGCGCAGCGGCGCCGGGTTCCGCCGCGGGACGAGACGAGCGCAACCGTGGACCGGGCCCGGCTCGCCGTCGCCGAGGTCGACGCCCGCCGCGCCGCCGAGGCCGCCGCGCTGGCCGACGACGAGCAGAACAACGCCGACTCCGACGTCGTCGCGGACACGGCGGATGCGGGTGTCGATCCCGACGAGCAGCGCCGCGAGGAACTGATCCGGTGGAACGAGCAGGACGAGCAGCCTCCCGCCCGTGACCGTGACGCCGGCGACGGGTGCGACGCCCTCCAGCGATGACCAGCCCGGCCCCCGGCCGCGCCGCCGACATGCCGTCCGCTCGGAGCGGGCTACATGACGGGGGCGAGCAGCCGCATCCACCGCGGCTGGTGCCGCTCGCCGGCGGGGCGCTCGATCCAGCGCGTCGTGTAGCCGGTCTGCTCCCAGCCGGCCAAAACCCGCAGGAACTCCTCATCCGCCCACGGGCGGGGTTCCCGCCAGACCGCGAGGAGCTGGGAAACCGCCGCGGGCAGCCGACCACCCGGGTAGCGGGCGGGCGGGCCCCACGTCGGCAGCACCGACGGACCGCCCTGGCTGTCGGTGCCCATCGTGTAGCGCACCGGATGCCAGCGGATGGTGTGCCCGCCGTCCGGGTCCTGGCGCGGGTCGCGGGCGGCGTCGACAACCACCACCCCGGTCGGTGCGTCCTCGGCGCCCGGGTCCTGCCAGGCGAGCGCCATGTCGGAGTGCTCGTAGCTGATCAGCAGCCGCGACGCGTCGAGCATGGACCCGAACAGGCCCATCACCGCGACCGCCGTGTGCGCGTCGGAGCCGCGGTAGAACGGCCGACACCCCAGCTGCCCGACGAACGCCGGCGCGATGTCATCGACCAGCACCCGCACCGTCGGCGCCTGCACCGACCCTGCGGCGCGCAGCATCGCGTCGGTGGTCTCCACCGCCATGTCGTCGAGCTGGTCCACCCACTTCGCTACGTGCCCGGTCTGCTCCAT
>JBOHEP010000275.1:0-24035 GCA_050701075.1 Pseudonocardia sp.
CGGTGGCGCTGGACACCCCGAGATTGTGCCGTTCGACGATCATCTTGGACGCTACCGGCTCGTGTGTGGAGACGTAGTCGGCGACGATCGCCCGCAGCACGGCGAAGCGTCGCTCGTCGGCGTTCACCGCCACCTCCTGCCTCGGGTGTCGCCCGATCGCCCCAGTCTAGGCGCCCGCCGGAGTGTCGACGCTCACGAACCAGGCGTTACCTCATCGAGCGCCACGACGCAGACACGTCCGTCGTGGCATCGTGGGTTCATATGGCTGCCGCGCATCGATTCAGCCGACGATGGCTCCTGGTCGCCGCCGGCACCGTCGGGTTGATCGGGCTCGGCGCCGCCGGCGCCGTACTTGCGGTGGGCGTCGCGGGCGACACCGACGTCGCGGCGCTGCGGGCACTGATCCTGGCCAGCACGCGGTCCTATGTCGGCTACGCGGAGAGCACCGGGCGCCTCGGGCTCCCGGAGCTGCCGCAATTGGAGTCCACGACGGCGCTGTTCACCGGCACCACCCGGATCCGGGCGTTCGTCGACGGCCCGGATCGGTTCCGGGTCGACGAGCTCACCCCGGTCGGGGAACGCGACACCTATCGCATCGACGGCCGCGAGTACGTCTGGGACTTCGGGTTCGACCAGCTCACCGAGGTCGTCGGGGCCACTCCGCTCCGCCTGCCCCGGGCCGCGGACCTGCTGCCCCCGGAGCTGGCCCGACGCCTGCTCGCGCTCGCCCCGGACGATCCGGTGACCCCCCTGCCCACCCGCCGGATCGCCGGGCGAACCGCGGCCGGGCTGCGACTGGCCCCGACCGACCCGGACACCACCGTCGGACGCGTCGACGTGTGGGCCGACCCGGCGACCGGGCTCCCGCTGCGGGTGGAGGTCGGCGCCCGGGGTGAACCCGCCGGCACCGTCGCACTGCTGGCGACCGAGCTGCGCGAGGTGACCGAGCGCTCCCCCGACCCCACCGAGCTCGTCCCGACCGTCCCCCCGGGTGCCGGGTTCGTCACAGCCGGCGCCGCGGACATCAGCGGGGCGTTGCGGGTACTGGACGCACCGCCACCACCGCGGCGGCTGGCCGGGCGGGATCGGGTGCCGCTGTCCGGCACCGCCGACGCGGACCTGCCGGGCGTCGGGCTCTACGGCGTGGGACTGGCCGGGTTCGCGCTCGTCCCGGTGAGCCGCGGGATCGCCGAGCGCGGGATCGACGGATCGGCCGTCGCCGGTGGCGTCCCGGTGGATGTGCCGTCCGGCCGGGCGGTGCGGCTGGCGACTCCACTGCTGTCGGTCGTCGTCCGGGTCGGGAACCGGGGCGGAGGCGCGCTGCTCGTCGGAACGGTGACCCCCGAGGTGCTGGAGCGGGCCGCGGTCGACCTGGCGCAGGCGCGGAGGCGGCCGTGACCACGGTGATCGAGACCATCGGGGCGACCAAGCGGTACGGCGGCGTGACCGCCGTGCGCGACATGAACCTGCGGGTGCCGGCCGGGGCGCGGTTCGGGCTGCTCGGACCGAACGGGTCGGGCAAGACCACGCTGGTCCGGATGCTGCTCGGGCTCGTCCACCCCACGGTCGGGGCGGTGGAACTGCTGGGGCGGTCGATGCCGCGGCACGCCGCGCAGGTGCTTCCCCGGGTCGGGGCGCTGGTGGAGGGCCCTGCCGCGTGGCCGCACCTGTCGGGACGGACCAACCTCGCGCTGCTCGACGCCGCCGGCCTGGGCGGGCGTCGCCGCGGCCGCCGGGCCCGCGTCGACGAGGCGCTGGAGCGCGTCGGCCTGGCCGGGGTGGACCGCCGCCCGGTGCGGGCCTACTCGCTGGGCATGCGGCAACGGCTCGGGATCGCCGCGGCCCTGCTGCGAGGCCCGGAGCTGCTGCTTCTCGACGAGCCGACGAACGGCCTGGACCCGCGAGGTATCGGCGAGATCCGGTCATTGCTGTTGGAGCTGAACGCGGCAGGTACCACCGTCGTGCTGTCCAGCCACCTGCTCACCGAGGTGGAGGCGTTGTGCACGCGGGTCGGGGTGATGGACGCCGGGCGGCTGGTGCTCGACCAGGAGCTCGCGGCGCTGCGGGCCCCGACCGGCCGGGTGCTGGTGCGCACGCCCGATCCGGACGCGGTGATCGGGCTGCTCGACGGCCGGGTGCTGCATCGGCGGGGCGACGCTCTCGTAGTGCGCCATGACGACCCGGGCGCGCTCAACGCCCGGCTGGTCGGTGCCGGGATCCGGGTGACCGAGCTGGTGGCACAGCGGCGGAGCCTGGAGCAGGTGGTGCTGGAACTGACCGGTAACGGCACCGACCGGGTGGACGACGAGCGGCGCTCCGGAGATCGGGTGGACAACCGACAGCGGCCTCAGGATCGGGTGGACAGCGCGCCGCGGCATCCGGACCGGAGGGACAACCGACCGCGGCCTCCGGACGGCGCACTCCGGCACCGGGGCCGGCGCCCGCCGGTCGGACCGCGGTGATCGCGGTCGAGCTGGCGCTGCTGCTGCGCCGCCGCCGGGTGTGGCTGTGCTGGGCACTGCTGTGTGCGTTGCCGGCGCTGGTCGCGGTCATGCTGGCGAGCACCGGGCTGGCCCCACCGCCCGGACGCGGAGGCGCGTTCCTGTCCGCGGTGGTGAGCAACGGACAGCTCTTCCCGGCGGCCGCGCTGGCCCTGGTGCTGCCGGTGTTCCTGCCGATCACCGTGGCCGTCGTGGCGGGCGACGCGGTGGCCGGGGAGGCGAGCACCGGGATGTTGCGCTACCTGCTTGCGCGCCCGGTCGGGCGGCTGCACCTGCTGGTCGCGAAACTGGTGTCGGTGGCGGCGTTCGTGCTGCTCGCGGTGCTGCTGGTGACCGTCACGAGCTATGTCGTCGGGGTGGCCGCGTTCGGCTTCGGTCCGGACGCGGCGCTCGGCGGTGCCGGGGGGATCACGTCCCTGTCCGGGGCGGTGCTCAGCCCGCTGGAGCTGGCCGGGCGCACGGCCGCGACGGTCGGCTACCTCGCGCTCTGCATGCTCGCGCTCGGCGCGGTCGGGCTGTTCTTCTCCACCCTCACCGACTCCCCGCTGGCTGCCGCGCTCGGCGTGCTCGCGGTCGTGGTCACCAGCGCGGCCCTGCAACCATTGGACGCCGCCGCGGCGATCGAGCCGTTCCTGCCCACCGCGCACTGGCTCGCCTGGATCGACCTCTACCGCGACCCCGTCCTGTGGACCGACCTCCGCGACGGGGCGAGTGTGCAGGCCGGGTACGTGCTCGTCGCGTTCGGGGCGGCGTGGGCGAACTTCGCGACCAAGGACGTCACCAGCTGAGGATTACGCTCCCCCCGGCATGGCGATGTTTGAGTTCGACGAGGCCGGGCCCGGCACAGCACCGTGCACGAGGTCGATCCCAGCGCGGCGAGCAGCGCAATCAGCTCACTCCATGATCAGCAGATGGGAACGCACAACCGGGAAATTCGCTGCTCAGCGTTCCAGCCCCCGATCAAGACCCGGTGGCCTGCGCTCAACCCACCCCGGCGGCCCGGAGCGCCGCGCAGTCCCCGGCGCCCGAGATCGGCTCGGCGGAGATGGCCCGCAGCACCAGCCCGGTGACGACGGGGTCGGTCGGCAGCGCGGAGTGCCCGACCCGGGCGCCCGCGCAGACCGACTGGACCGCCACGTTCACCGCACCGTCCAGCCGGGCCGTCTCGGGCGGCACGACGGTCTGGTCGTCGACGGTCCACACCGAGAGCCACGGCAGCGCGGAGCCGACGCGGGCGCGGTCCAGTTCGGCGAGCACGGCGCTGCCGGGGGCGAGCTGGCGGCAGGCGGTGGGGCAGGCGTCCGGAGACGTGGCGGCCGCGACCGCGGCCAGGGTGGTGCCGTCCAGCGGTGCGCCGAGGGTGACGATGCGCCGGGCCTTCGCCGCGCCGTCCTCCCGCGCGACCCACAGCCCCGCAACGACCCCACCCGCCGAGTAACCGATCACGTCCACCGACGGCGCCCCACCGGCCAACACCCGGGACACGGCCTCGTCGAGCAACCCGACCTGCGCCGACAGGTCAGCGGTACCGTCACCGGCCAGGGTCAACACCTCGGCGTCGCGCCCGGTGGCCTCGATCCGTTCGGCGAGCTCGAGCAGGCCACCCCGGTTACCGCCGTAGCCCGGAACGAGCAGCACCGGGCCGGGCCTATCCTGCTCCGGTCGGGCGATCGGGTCGACGTCGGGCGCGCCGCCGCTGAGCGCCCGAACACCCACGACGACACCCGCGGCAAGCACGAGCACCGCCACCAGCCCGACGAGCAGCAGCCGTCGCGGGCTCATCGGCACGGCCCCGACTCATGATCGCCGTGAGCGCACGCTGACGCAGGCCGGGACCTGTCCGAGCGTGCGCTCGCGCGACTCGCGCGCGGGAGCGACCCGGCGCGCGGCGTCACGCGGGGACTCCGGCGAGGAGGGTGCGGATGACCCCGTCTGCCAGTAGGCGGCCGCGGGGGGTGAGGACCGCCCGACCGTCGGCCAGGTCCGGGCCCGACAGCAGCCCGTCGGCCGCGACCCGGACGACGGCCGCCCGGCCGGCGAGGTCGAGCATGTCCAGCGGCAGCCCGGACGCCAGACGCAGCCGCAGCATGATCCGCTCGGTATAGCGCTCATCCTCGGTCAGCTCCTCCCGCCCGGCCTCGGGTGACCCGCCGGCACCGAGCAGGGCGGCGTAGCGGGCCGGATGCTTGACGTTCCACCAGCGCCGCCCGTCGAGGTGTGAGTGTGCTCCCGGTCCGACACCCCACCAGTCACCGTCGAGCCAGTAGCCGAGATTGTGCCGGCAGTCCCCGGTCGCCGAGGACGCCCAGCTCGACACCTCGTACCAGCGCATGCCGGCCTCGGACAGCGTGTGGTCGATCATCTCGTAACGAGCGGCGGCCACGTCGTCGTCCGGCGCGGGGAGCTCGCCACGAGCGACCTTGCGGGCCATCGCCGTGCCGTCCTCGACGATCAGCGCGTAGGCCGACACGTGGTCGACGCCCGCGTCGAGCACGGCGTCGAGCGACGCACGCAGGTCGGCCTCGGACTCCCCCGGGGTAGCGTAGATCAGATCCAGATTGACGTGCGTGAACCCGGCGACGCGCGCCTCCCGGGCGGCGACCACGGCCCGCCCGGGGGTGTGCCGGCGGTCCAGCACGCGCAGCACGTGCGCGGCGGCGGACTGCATCCCCAGCGACACCCGCGTGAACCCGGCCTCGACGATTCCCGCGAAGAACTCCGGTGACGTCGACTCCGGGTTGGCCTCGGTGGTCACCTCGGCGCCGGCGACGAGTCCGAACGTCGACCGGACCGCCGCGAGCACCTCCCCCAGCCGCTCCGCCCCGAGCAGCGACGGGGTGCCGCCCCCGACGAACACGGTGTCGACCCGGCGCGGCCCGACGACGCTGCGCGCCAGATCCAGCTCCCGGCGCACGGCGTCCAGCCAGCCGTCCGGGGACGCGCCGGAACCGGCCAGCTCAGACGCCGTGTAGGTGTTGAAGTCGCAGTAGCCGCACCGGGCCGCACAGAACGGCACGTGCACGTAAAGGCCGAAGGGCGGCTGGGAGGACACGGAGACCCAGTCTGCCACGAACCGACGCTGCTAGGCCGAACCGGGAAATTCACTACTCAGTCGCATGTACCCCCTGGTGACCTGGTCACCGCCGGGGGACATCGAGATGGTCAGCACCCCCCGCAGCCACACGGGCTGTACTACCGGACCGGGCACGTCGTTGCGGCGACCCTGTCGGCCGATCGACGCCGGGTGGCGACGAGTGGCCAAGTCAGATGATCAGGAACCAGATGTGGTGATGAATAATCCTGGCATGTCCCAGGTCGCCGACCCTGCTCCCGACACTCGACCACCCGCACTGGACGGTCGTGCTCTCGAAACCATCCACCGATCAGTCCAAGAGGGTCGGGGAGCTCTTCCGAGGCCCCGTTGAGAACCCGGCATGGACAGGACACCCGAACCAACCCCGGGCTCACCGCGCCGAGTAGCGCGGGCCAACGTCGTCTTGCCCGATCCCGACTCGCCAACGACTCCCACCGCCTCGTCGCGGCCGACGGTGAGCGACAGCTCCTGCACAACCGCCCTTCCGGCGTTGTCACAGACGCTTCTATTTGTTGTCAAGGGGTACTTCTAGATCAAGTTTTATTCTGGTGCTTGGATTGTGGGTCTGGTGGTCCGGGGTCGCCGAGTTCCGCCTGCTCGGTCTTGGCGATCAGCCGTCAGTGATGGCGGTGGCCGCGAGCGACAGAATGGCACAGGTGGTGGTGTCCGGGGTGGATGGCGACCAGCGCGTCTGGGTGATCTCGAGGTGTTCCGTCGGGAGTTTCACGGCTGTCTGACCGCGCGGGTGGACGCGTTGTTCGAGCTGACCGATGCGGTGTTGTGCGCTGAGGGTCCGGTCAAACGACAAGCTCAGGCGGCTTCGACCGTCGTCGCCCTCGTCGATGCTGGAGGGATGGGCTGACCGTCGGCTCGTATCCCGTCGAGGTGGAAGGCGACGGCCTCACGCATCTCGGACACGCACTCTTGGTAGGAGTCACCCAGGGCGACACATCCGGGCAGATCCGGTGCCCACGCGCCGAAGCCCCCGTCGGGGGTCTCATCGATCAGAATCACGTAGCTGGTCACTTCGGCTTCCTCCTCGACAGGCCTGCCTGTTTCAGGATGCTCCTCTCCAATTCCAGGTACAACTCCCGACTCGGCTTGCCCGGCACAGTCACGCGACCCGGCTTCGTCGGATGTCTGAACTGGCGGTGGCTACCCTGGACGGCGACCAGATACCAGCCATCAGCCTCGATCAGCTTGATGATCTCCCCGATCTTGAGTGGCACGGCTCGGAGCTTCCCAGCAAGGACCGACAGTTTCCGCTGGTAGTCCAAGGCCCAGCCAGGCGGCGCGCGCGCACTGGAATGCGGGGCGCTCCCCACGTAAACTGTGTGCGACCAGCACGAACACGTCGTCACGGCGGCCGACCCCGGACAGCCTCCGCGTCACGGTCGCGCGGACCGGCTCGGTGGAGCGAGCGGGCAGGTCGAGGAAGTAGCTGAACGCGTGTACGTCGACGAGGCCGGCGTCGGCGAGGGCACGGTCCCAGCCGACCCGCCGTGGTCTCCTGTGATATCGAGACCTCTAGGTTTCCGGTGCCGAGGATACGGCGAGTACTACTCGATCGCGCTCGCCGCGGAGGTGTTCGCCGAGCGGTGGACGCCGATCGTCCTGCGCAACCTGATGGCTGGGCTGCGAGCGGTGGGGAGATTCTCGACGGCGCGCCAGGTGATCCGCGTCAACCCGGATCAGCCGGCAGTGTGACCCGGCTCCCATCATGCGGACGCCGCTGGCAACCCGGTGGGCCAGGTGGCACTCTGACGGGATGACAGCGCTGACCTTGCGACTCGTGGCCCGCCGCCACGTGGACCTGCACCGGGTCAGCAGCGCTCTCTGTCGCGGCAGCCGCTAGTCCCGCGCCGCCCTCTCCCACCACGGCGCCGGGCGCCGTCCTCTCCAGGGTCAGTGGCGCGCGGCGGCGACCTGGAGGCCCGCAATGCCCCCCACCACACCGACTCAGACATCACGAGCAGGGCGTAAACGCGGCGAGGGCCAGTGGAAGCTCGGCCACCGCGAGCCGCTCAACCCCAACGAGCGCACCAAGCGCGACGACGACGGCCTCAACGTCCGCGCGCGGATCGAGAACATCTACTCCAAGCGGGGCTTCGACTCGATCGATCCCGCCGACCTGCGCGGCCGGATGCGCTGGTGGGGCCTCTACACCCAGCGCAAGCCCGGGATCGACGGTGGCCGCACCGCGGCCCTGGAACCCGAGGAGCTCGACGACAGGTACTTCATGTTGCGCGTCCGCCTCGACGGCGGGGCGCTGACCACCGAGCAGCTACTCGCGCTGGGTGAAGTCTCCCAGCGCTACGCCCGCGACACCGCCGACGTCACCGACCGGCAGAACATCCAGTACCACTGGATCCGGATCGAGGACATGCCCGCGATCTGGGAGCGACTCGAAGGCCTCGGCATGCTCACCACCGAGGCGTGCGGCGACACCCCCCGGGTGATCCTCGGCTCACCGGTGGCCGGGATCTCCGCCGACGAGGTTCTCGACCCGGAGCCCGCGATCGCCGAGATCGTGCGCCGCTACGTCGGCAACCCCGAGTTCTCCAACCTCCCGCGCAAGTTCAAGACGGCGATCTCCTGGCAACAGGACGTCGCGCACGAGGTCAACGACGTCTCCTTCGTCGGCGTGGTACATCCCGAACACGGCCCGGGCTTCGACGTCTGGGTCGGCGGGGGCCTCTCGACGAACCCGAAGATCGCGCAGCGGCTCGGAGCCTGGGTGCCGCTCGAGGAGATCCCCGACGTGTGGTGCGGGATCGTGTCGGTGTTCCGCGACTACGGCTACCGCCGGCTGCGCCACCGCGCCCGGATCAAGTTCCTGGTGGCGGACTGGGGCGCTGAGAGGTTCCGTGAGGTTCTCCAATCGGAGTACCTGGGTCGCACGCTCATCGACGGACCCGCGCCCGCCACACCCGATCGCCCCATCGACCACGTCGGCGTGCACCGCCAGACCGACGGCCGCAACTACATCGGGGTCGCGCCGTCGTCGGGCCGGGTGTCGGGCACCACGCTGATCTCGCTGGCCAAGGCCGTCGAGGCAGCCGGGTCGGGGCGGGTGCGGCTCACCGCGCAGCAGAAGATCGTCGTACTGGACGTCGCAGACCAGCATGTCGGGCCGCTCACCTCGGAACTCGCCGCGCTCGGGTTGCAGGCCGACCCCTCACCGTGGCGACGGGCGACGATGGCGTGCACCGGCATCGAGTTCTGCAAGCTCGCCATCGTCGAGACGAAGGAGCGGGCGATCCGCCTGGTCGAGGAGCTGGAGAAGCGTCTCGCCGAGGTGCGGGACACCCTCGACACGCCGATCTCGATCCACCTCAACGGCTGTCCGAACTCCTGCGCCCGCACCCAGGTGGCCGATATCGGGCTCAAGGGCCAGATCGTCACCGCCGCCGACGGCAGCCAGGTGGAGGGTTTCCAGGTGCACCTCGGCGGTGGGCTCGGGCTCGACGCCGGGTTCGGGCGCAAGCTGCGCGGGCTCAAGGTCACCAGCGCCGAGCTCGGCGACTACGTCGACCGGATCGTCCGGCGGTTCGTCGACCAGCGCGAGCCCGGCGAGCGGTTCGCGCAGTGGGTGCTGCGGGCCGAGGAGGCCGACCTCAGGTGAGCACTCAGCACGGTCTGCTCGTCAGGATCGAGCCATGAGCACCCGCGCGGTGCCGTTCTTCTGCCCGTACTGCGGCGAGGAGGATCTGCGACCCGCCGAGGAGACCGAGAGGGTGCCCCACGGCGCCTGGTACTGCGCGGCCTGCCTGCGGACCTTCTCCCTGAAGATGATCGGGATCGGGGTTCCATCGTGAGTACCACCACCGTCGAGGATCTACGGAAGATCGCCGAGCAGGGAGCGGCGGAGCTCGGCCCGCGGGCATCGGCCGAGCAGGTGCTGAGGTGGACCGCCGAGACGTTCGGCGACCGCTTCATCGTCGCATCCAACATGCAGGACGCCGTGCTGATCGATCTTGCGGTCCGCGTACACCCGGGTGTTGACGTGCTGTTCCTCCAGACCGGCTACCACTTCGCCGAAACGATCGGCACCCGCGACGCCGTCGCCGCCACCTACGATGTGCACATCGTCAACGCGGAGCCCGAGCACAACATGGCTGAGCAGGACTCGCTGCTCGGCAAGGACCTCTTCGCCCGCGAACCCGACCGCTGCTGCGCTCTGCGCAAGGTGGTCCCGCTGCGACGGACGTTGGCCGGCTATGACGCCTGGGTCACCGGGGTCCGCCGCGTCGAGGCGCCGACCCGGGCGAACACACCGCTGGTCACGTGGGACGACAAGTTCGGCCTCGTCAAGATCAACCCGATCGCCGCCTGGAGCGACGAGGACATCGACGCCTACATCGACGCCCACCGGATCCTGGTGAACCCGTTGATCGCGGCGGGCTACCCGTCGATCGGTTGCGCGCCGTGCACGGTCAAACCTGCCCCGGGCACCGACCCCCGCTCGGGCCGCTGGGCCGGCCGGGCCAAGACCGAATGCGGCCTGCACGTATGACCTGTCGCCACGAAAGGGCCTCCCGATGACCGCAGGTTCACCGGCGGCGAGGGCACTGGACGCGCTCGACGCGCTGGAATCGGAGTCGATTCACATCCTCCGCGAGGTCGCCGGGGAGTTCGACCGGCCGGTGATCCTGTTCTCCGGCGGCAAGGACTCCACGCTGCTGGTGCACCTGGCCGTCAAGGCGTTCGCCCCGGCGGCGGTGCCGTTCCCGCTGCTCCACATCGACACCGGGCACAACTACCCTGAGGTGATCGAGTTCCGGGACGGTCTGGTCGAGCGGCTCGGCCTGCGGCTCGAGGTCGCGCACGTCCAGAACTGGATCGACGACGGCCGCCTCGTCGAACGCCCGGACGGCACCCGCAACCCGCTCCAGACGATCCCGCTCCTGGATTCGATCAACTCCCACCGCTTCGACGCCGTGTTCGGAGGTGGGCGTCGCGACGAGGAGCGCGCCCGGGCCAAGGAGCGGATCATCAGCCTGCGCGACGGGTTCGGCCGCTGGGACCCACGCAAGCAACGCCCTGAGCTGTGGAACCTCTACAACGGGCGGCACGCGCCCGGCGAGCACGTCCGGGTGTTCCCGATCTCCAACTGGACCGAGCTCGACGTCTGGCGCTACATCCAGCGCGAGGCCATCGTGCTGCCGTCAATCTACTATGCCCACCGGCGCGAGGTGTTCCGCCGCGACGGCATGTGGCTCGCCGAGGGTCCGTGGGGTGGGCCGCGCGGCGACGAGCGGTTGGAGCAGAAGACGGTGCGTTACCGGACGGTCGGCGACGGCTCGTGCACCGGGGCCGTCGCCTCCACGGCCGCCACCCTCGACGAGGTGATCGCCGAGGTCACCGCATCCCGGCTCACCGAGCGCGGGGCCACCCGGGCCGATGACCGCCTCTCCGAGGCGGCGATGGAAGACCGAAAGCGTGAGGGGTACTTCTAGATGGACCGCAATCCCGGTGCGGGCCTCTGCGTGACGCGCGATCTGCTCCGTTTCGCCACCGCGGGATCCGTGGACGACGGCAAGTCCACGCTAGTCGGCCGGCTCCTCTACGACACCAAGTCGGTGCTGGCCGACCAGATCGAGGCCGTGCGCCGCGCCTCGGTGGACAAGGGGCTGTCCACACCGGACCTTTCCCTGCTGGTCGACGGCCTGCGCGCCGAACGCGAGCAGGGCATCACGATCGACGTGGCCTACCGTTACTTCGGCACGCCACGCCGCGAGTTCGTGCTCGCCGACACCCCCGGCCACGTCCAGTACACCCGCAACACCGTCACCGGGGCGTCCACCGCCGAACTCGCGGTGCTCCTCGTCGACGCCCGCCGCGGTGTCGTGGAGCAGACCCGCCGGCACGCCGCGGTGCTCGCCCTGCTGCGCGTCCCCCGCCTGGTGCTGGCCATCAACAAGATCGACCTGGTCGGCTACGACGAGGCCGTGCTCGTCGCCATCGCCAAGGAATTCACCGGCCTCGCCCGCTCCCTGGGGTTCAGCGACGACGCGGTCGTGACGATCCCGCTCTGCGCACTGATCGGCGACAACGTCGTCGAGCGCTCGTCGAGCACCCCTTGGTACGACGGCCCGACGCTGCTCGGTCATCTGGAGTCGGTGCCGGTCACCGGCCCGGAGGTCGATGCGCCGTTCCGGATGCCGGTGCAGTACGTGATCCGCCCGCGCGGTGCCGACGCGCGCTCCGCGGGAGCTACGCGCGGTGCCGACGCGCGCTCCGCAGGAGCTACGCGCTGGGGCGACCTGCACGACTACCGCGGTTACGCGGGCCAGGTCGCGGCGGGCACCGTCGCTCCAGGCGACGAGGTCGTGGTGCTGCCCGGCGGTGCCCGCACCACGGTCGCCTCGGTGGAGACCGCCGACGGCCCGCTGAGCGCGGCCGGCGCCGGTCGCAGCGTCACCGTACTGCTCGTCGACGACATCGACATCTCCCGCGGGGACGTCCTCGCCGCCGCGGACGCGCCCCCGCGCGTCACCGACGAGTTCGACGCCACGCTGTGCTGGCTGGCGGACAAGCCCCTGCGCGCCGGCGCCCGGCTGCTGCTCAAGCACGGCACCCGAACCACCCAGGTGATCGTCGGCGCGCTGGCGCAGCGACTGGACACCGACAGTCTCACCTTCGTCGAGCCGCCCGCCCAACTGGAGATCAACGACATCGCGGGTGTCTCGCTGCGCACGGCCGACCCGCTGCCCGTCGACGACTACGCCGACATCCGCGCGACCGGGAGCTTCCTGCTCATCGACCCGCCGACGGGGAACACCCTCGCGGCGGGCCTGGTCGGTACCCCGCTGGTGCTCGTCGGGGCTCCGGACCAGTAGTGACGGACACCCCGCCGCTCGTCGCCGTCGCACACGGCAGCCGCGACCCGTGGTCGGCGACGACGGTCGCCGCGCTGACGGGCCTGGTGCGCCACCAGCGCGCGGACCTCGACATCCGGCTCTGCTTCCTGGATTTCTCAGCACCCCGGCTCGGGGACGTCCTCGGTGCGGTGTGCGCCGAGGGTCACCGGCGGGCCGTCGTGGTGCCGCTGCTGCTGGGCCACGCGTTCCACGCCCGGGTCGACGTGCCGGGGGCGGTGCGGCACGCCCGACGGCCCGGCCTGGAGATCACGGTCGCCGACGTGCTCGGCGAGGACCCCCGGCTCGTCGACACCGCGTTGCACCGCCTCGCCGAGGTGACGGGCCCGCTCGACGATCCCGACCTCGGCGTCGTACTCGCCGGCGCGGGCTCCTCGCACGCCCCGGCGAACGCGGTCGTCCACCGGCTGGTCGCGGGATGGACGCAGCGGTTCGGCTGGAGCGGAGGCAGCGCGGCATTCGCCGCGGCCGCCGAGCCGACGGTGCCGTCCGCGGTCGCCGCGTTACGCGCCGGTGGCGCGCGGCGGATCGCGGTGGCGCAGTGGTTCCTGGCCCCTGGGCTGCTCCCGGGTCGCGTGGTGCTCGCGGCACAGCGCGCCGGGGCGGGCCGGATCGCGGTCGCCGACCCGCTCGGCCCGGCCGCAGACGTCGCGGCCGTGATCGTCCACCGCTACCAGGCTGCCGCCCGGGCCACGGACCTCGGAGCACGGCGTGTCGCAGGCTGACCTCGAACCGGGCGGCCCCGCCACCGGCCGGCGTCCCGGACCAGCACAGCGCCGCGGCGGGCTGATGGGGGGGCGGCGATCCGATCCCAAGTCCGGACAACCAGGCACCTTCCCGCATTGTAGGAGGGGTGTTGTCCCCCGACCGCCGGCCACGCACCATGGACGCATGTCGATGACCCCACCGCTCACGCGGCGGCGCGCCCGGCGCGCCGAGGAGTCGTCGACGCTGGTCCTCATCGCGGACCTGGAGCGGTTCTGGCCGTCACGGCGCGGCCACGCGTTCGACGAGCTGTGTCGCTGAGCACGCCGCACCACCACCGCTGAGCCACGCGATCTCCGGCGCGCCTGCCTGCGGGATGGTACCGCCTGCCGGGCCCGTCGACCGCTGAGAAGAGGCTCCACCATGTCCCGCCTGCACGTCCTGATCCTCGCCCTGGTCACCCTGCTGACCATCAGCGGGTGCTCTCGCGCCGACTCCGATGACACCGCGGCCAGCCCCGGCGACGCCGCCGCCACCGCGCCCGAGGTCCGGCTCGGCTACTTCCCGAACCTCACCCATGCCCCCGCGCTCATCGGCGCCGAGGCGGGCCTGTTCACCGCCGAGCTCGGCGCGACGAAGCTGGCCACCCAGAACTTCAACGCCGGCGGCGAGGCGGTGGCGGCGTTGCTCGGCGGCTCACTCGATGTCACCTACATCGGCTCGGGCCCGGCGATCAACGCGTTCGCGAAGTCCAACGGTGAGGCCGTCCGGCTGATAGCGGGCGCGACCCAGGGCGGCGCCCAGCTGGTCGTGCGCCCCGACATCACCGGCATCGAGCAGCTGCGTGGCACGACCCTGGCCACCCCGCAGGCCGGCAACACCCAGGACATCGCGCTCAAGACCTGGCTGCCGGCGAACGGACTGTCCATCGGCCGGCGCCCGGACCAGGTGCAGATCACGAACCTGGACAACCCGCGCACGTTCGACGCGTTCCGCGAGGGCAGCGTGGACGGCGGCTGGCTGCCCGAGCCGTGGAGCTCCCGGCTGGCGCTCGACGCCGGCGCCCGGGTGCTGCTCGACGAGCGGGCGCTGTGGCCGGATGGGAACTTCCCGACCACGGTGCTGCTCGTCCGCACGGAGTTCCTCGAGCAGTACCCGGGCACCGTGCGGGCGCTGCTGCGCGGGCACCTCGCCGCGCTCGACCTCGCGGCCACCGATGAGACGCGGGCCAAGACCCTGGTGAACCAGGGACTGGAGAAGCTCACGGGCAACCAGCTGGCCGCCCCGGTGCTCGACCGCGCATTCGAGAACATCACCCTCTCGCCCGACCCGCTCGCCGCGACGTTCCCGCGGCTCGCGCAGGACAGCGTCACCGCCGCCATCACCGACAAGCTCACTGACCTGGCCGGCCTCGTCGACGTCGGCCCGCTCAACACCGAACTGGCGGCCGCCCGGCGACCAGCCGTCGACGCCACAGGACTCGACAAGCCCGGAGGCACGTCATGACCGCAATCCTGGACCGCCCGCTCGCCGGTCCGCGTACCCGTTCCGCCGTCGCGCTACGGGGCGTGACGAAGGTCTTCGGCCGGGGTGACACGGCGGTCACGGCGCTGGCCGAGGTCGACCTGCGGGTCGAGCCGGGTGAGTTCGTGGTGCTGCTCGGGGCGTCGGGCTGTGGGAAGACCACGCTGCTCAACCTCGTTGCCGCGCTGGACCGGCCGACGCACGGATCGGTGGCCGTCGACGCCCCCCGCCCGGCTGTGATGTTCCAGGAGCCCGCCCTGCTGCCCTGGCTCACCGCCGGACGCAACGTGGAGCTACCGCTGCGGCTGGCCGGGGTCGGCCGGTCTGCACGGCGGGCCCGGGCGGCCGAGCTTCTCGATCTCGTGCGGCTGGGTGGGCAGGCCGGCAAGCGTCCGCACGAGCTCTCCGGTGGGATGCGCCAGCGGGTCGCCCTCGCCCGAGCGATCGCGGCGACCCAGTCGGGAGGGCTGGGATCCGACGTCGACAGTGGCCTGCTGCTGATGGACGAGCCCTTCGCTGCGCTGGACGCGATCACGCGCGACTTCCTGCAGGGCGAGCTGCAGCGGATCTGGCGGGCCACCGGCAGCGCGGTGCTGTTCGTCACCCACGACGTCCGGGAGGCGGTCCGGCTCGGGCAGCGGGTCGTGCTGCTGTCGTCGCGGCCCGGCACCGTGGTGCGCGAGTGGCGTATCGAGGAGCACGGGGCCGACCGCGAGGGGCTCACCGAGGAGATCACCGGACGGCTGCGGGATGTGATCTCCACCCATGCCCGCGCCTGATCTGCTTCCCGGCACCGGAAGCCCCGAATCCGCGGCCGTCGGCGCCGGGCTGGACGCCCTCGACACCCCGACGGTGCAGCGCCGGCCGAGGTGGCGACGGACGCTGGCGATCGGAGTGCCGCCGCTGATCGCGCTGGCGGTGTTCATCACTGTGTGGCAGATCCTGTGGGCTGCGGCGATCTGGCCGGAGTACCAGCTGCCCGCGCCGCTGGACGTCTGGCGCGAGCTCGCTGACATCGTCGCCGAGGGCGAGATCGTCGAGATCACCTGGACGTCGGTGCACCGCGCCGTCATCGGCTTCCTCGCTTCGGTCGCGATCGCCACCCCGCTCGGACTGCTGGTCGCGAAGGTGCCGGTGGTGCGCGCCGCGATCGGGCCGTTGCTGGCCGGTATGCAGAGCCTGCCGTCGGTCGCCTGGGTGCCCGCCGCTGTGCTGTGGTTCGGGCTGACCGACGCCACGATCTACTTCGTCGTGCTGCTCGGCGCCGTGCCCTCGATCGCGAACGGTCTGGTCGCCGGCATCGACCAGGTGCCCCCGATCCTGCCGCGCGTCGGGCAGGTGATGGGCGCCGGACGGATCGACTCGGCCCGGCTGATCCTGCTGCCCGCCGCGTTACCCGGCTACCTCGCCGGATGCAAGCAGGGCTGGGCGTTCTCCTGGCGTTCCCTGATGGCCGCCGAGATCATCGCGACGTCACCGCAGCTGGGTTTCGGGTTGGGTGCGTACCTGAAAGAGGGCAGCGACTTCACCAGCATGCCGGTGGTGATCGCGGCGATCTTCCTGATCCTGCTGGTCGGCGTCGGCATCGAGCTGCTCGCGTTCCGACCTCTGGAACGGCGCGTGCTGCGCGCCCGTGGTCTGGCGATCGCGAGCTGACGCCCGCGAAGACCCATCGAGCCGAGCTGTATCGGCAGACGCCTCACGCCGGCGATGAGTTTCCCGCGCGGGCACGGTCATACCCTTGTCCGGGAACGCCCCGGGGCACGAGAGGATGACCGATGCCGAAAACCGTTCCCTGCCTGTGGTTCGACGGACAGGCCGAGCAGGCAGCAGCGCACTACACCGCAGTCTTCCCCGACTCCAAGGTCCTCGGGGTGACCCGCTACGGGCCCGACATGCCTGGACAGGAGGGCAGCGTGATGACCGTCAACTTCAGCCTGGACGGGCAGCAGTTCGTCGGGCTCAACGGCGGGCCCCAGTTCACCTTCAGCGAGGCCATCTCCTTCCAGATCCTCTGCGCCGACCAGGACGAGGTCGACCACTACTGGGGGCGCCTGTCCGAGGGTGGGGAGGAGGGGCCGTGCGGGTGGCTCAAGGATCGGTTCGGCGTCTCGTGGCAGGTGGTGCCGACCGCGCTTCTCGAACTGGTCGACGACCCCGACCCAGGCCGGGCACAACGGGCCACCCAGGCGGTGATGGGCATGAACAAGATCGAGATCGTCGAGCTGTGGCGGGCGGCTGATCAGGTGTCTCCGCGATCATGATCTGCACACTCGACATTCAATCGCCGGCCTGACTCCCGGAGTACACCCGACCTCGGCGGCGTCCGGTTCGCCGGGATGGCCACCGATGAGATGGCCGACCTGTTCGAGCGCGGGGTGATCCCGCCGGCCACGTCCGGCGGGCAGGTGCCCATCAGCTCGCCGGAGCTGATGGGCACCGAGCGGCTGATGGCGTTCGCCGACCGCAACCCGTCGCTGGAGGTGCACCCGGCGGCGGTGACGCACGACCCCGCGCTGCTGGGCCGCATCGACCGGTTCGTCTCGGTGAACACCGCGATCGAGGTGGACCTGTCCGGCCAGATCAACAGCGAGCGGGTGCGCGGCCGCCAGATCTCCGGTCCCGACGGCAGCCTCGACTTCGTCGATGGCGCATGCGGTCCGCAGGGGGCGTCCGGATCATCGCCCTGGCCTCGACGACACCGGACGGCCGGTTCTCCCGGATCGTCGGCGCGATCGACGCAGAGGGCGCCGTGACCATCCCGCGGTCCATGGTGGACGCCGTCGTCACCGAGTACGGCCTCGCCCGCCTCGACGGCCGCACCACCGCGGAGCGCGCCGAGGCGCTGATCGCCGTCGCTCACCCGGACCACCGCGCCGCGCTCGCCGACCAGGCGTGCTCCCGCGCGGGCCGAGGGTGAGCGCGCCACGCGGTTCAGATCGCTCGTCATTCAGATCGCGGCTGCGTCGGCGAGGCCCGCGAAGGCTGGTTCCATCGCCTCGATCTCCGACGGCGTCAGCTGGTGCCGGCCGGCGACCGCGCGCCAGCTGCTCACCGCGTCGGCGACCTCCCGCAGCACCGTCCCGGCCTGCGTGGCGGACAGCCGGAAGTATTCCGCAACCGCGAGGGCCGATGCGAGGCTCGCGGTGTCGTCCGCGTCGTCGATCGCCGTGCTCAGGTATGTCGGACCGGGCGCCGGGTCCGGGTTGAGATCGAACGCCGGCGCCAGCCGCCACACGTCGCCGCGCTCGTGCAGGAAACCGTGGTTGCGCAGGTGGTCGTCGGTGTTGGAGATGAGGACGGAGAACACGATCCGTCGCCACAGCTCGTGCAGCTGCTCGGTGGTCCGCGCGGAGGATCTCTCGATGACCTCGGCGATCTCGAGGTAGCTGCGTCGCTCGCCGTCGGACGACTCGAGCATCGTCATGGCGCTGGTGTAGCCGATCCGATCCCCGGTGCCGGTGCGGTCGAACCGGTCGACCACCAGGACGTGGCGGCCCGCCAGGGTCAGCAGGCGCGAGTCGGGTACCTCGATCCCGGCGTGCCGGGCGAGATCCAGGGCGACCTTCTCCCAGGCCATCACGTTCCACGTGTCGCTGGCGGCACTGGGGAACTTGGCGATGGCGACCCGGCCGTCGGTGTCGCGGACATGGGCCTTGGGACGGGCGCCGCCCAGCGAGCTGCCCGCCCGGACGAGGCGCTGCAGGTCGGGCAGGTCCGCGGTGTCGCTCTCGGCTCTGGCAGCCAGGTCGAGCAGCGCCGGAAGGTCGGTCAGCGCGGGCACGCCGGTGTCGTCGTCGGCCAGGAACGGTCCGCCGTCGACACGGAACCGTAGGGCGCCCTGACGCAGGTCGTCCCGCACGCCGAGCACGTAGTCGATCTCGCCGAGGAGCCTGGCGGTGCGCCCTTCGGCCCGCGCGAGGGCGGCCTCGCGACGGGCGAGCAGAGTGCGTCCCCATCGGTCCGGCGCGCAGTCGGTGAGGGCGCCGAACAGGGCACGACCCAGACGCGTCTGGTGGGTGCCGGCGGTAAGCGGGAGTTCAGGATCGACCGCGTAGGCGCCGGGGGTGGCGAGGAAGCCGGGCGCGTAGGTGAAGGTCGCGGACTCGGTGCCGCGCCGCCGGTGCGAGTAGAGGGTCCCGGCGTGCAGGTCGTCGCCGGCGGAAGCGACGTACAGCTGCACCCGGGTCACGGTGCGCGCCGGTGGCGGACGCGAGCGGGAAGGGCCTCGTCGGCGCGTAGCCGGCCGACGTCGGTGGCGTACGGGTCGAGCGCCACGGTGATCGCATCGAGCACGCCAAGGGCGCGGGCGATGCGGAGGACGTTCTCCAGGGTGGCACCGCGGCCCTTCTCCAACCGCAGCACCGTGTTCACCCCGACCCCGGCCCGGTCGGCGACCTCGGCGGCGGTGAGGGCCCGCAGCTTGCGCCACGTGCTGAGGTCCTCCCCGAGCCGCCGCAGGGAGCGGGCGACCGGGGACGGTGTCCTGCTGACTGCCATCATGTGCCCCCTTATCGCCCTCAGATAGTTGATTAAGACGATTAGTAGACCATTTATCTCACACTGGTCACCAGTCCCAGGCACGATTCGGGCGGTCAGCGATCGCTGCCTGGCCGGGAACGAGGCAGCGTCGCGGCCACGGCGACGGTGGCCAGCGTGCCGGTGGCGCCGGTGGCGAGCGTGCCGGCGGCGCCGGCGACGAGGAAGGTGGTAGGCGCGGACGTGGCGTCGAGCAGGAGCCCGCCGCCGATGTAGGAGACGGCCGCGGCGATGTAGGAGACGGCCGCGGCGACGCCGATCGCGCCGTAGAGGTCGCCGAACACCCGTCCGAGCAGGTGGTCGGGGACGAGGCGGAGGAGGTGCATCGCCGGGTGCACGACCACAGCCCGCCGCCGCCGTGCGGCCGGGCCGTGATCATGCGACGAGGTGTGGTTGGGGTTTGCGTCTGGGTTTCGGGCGCGGAGTGCGGTATGGACGCGGTCTCTGGCCAGATTCGGGGACGGGACGGCGGGGGCGGCTGGGTGCCACGGCGGTCCACCGCGTGAACGGGGGACGTCCGGCTTGGCGCCGGGTGCTGGCCGCCCACCACACCGACCACGTCCCATCCGCCTGGGTCGCCGCCGTCCGTCCCGGCGGGCGGGTGCTGCTCGGCCTACGCGGCAGCCTCGGCGCCGGGCACCACGCCCTTCTCCAACAGCAACTCGACACCGCCTCCGGCGTGCCATCGCTGAACGGCCTGTTCCTCGGCTGGACCTGCACCCTGCCGGACACCGCCTCCCCGCCCGACGGCGGGCGGTGCGGCGCCCGGCGGTCGACCCGCTCCCCGGACCGATCCGCACCGCGACGGCCCGGCGGAGTCCGTCGGGGATGATGCGGGTGGCCCGCCCCACGTCCAAGGCCGGCCGGCGCCGTTGAGGACGATCGGGACGACCGCGCAGTCGCAGGCCAGCATCCGCAACCCGGCCGGGGTCAAGGTGCCGCCGAGGTCGAGGCAACCGGCGCGGGCCCGGTTCTCCAGATCCTCCAACCGGACCAGCACGTTCAGATGCGGCGCCGGCCGCCGACCTCGGACAGCTCGCCATGATCGAGGACGTACCCGCACACCTCGGCCAACGCATCTGCCAGACGCTGCGGCAACGTCCGGGTGTCCTCCCCGGTCTGGGGGGCGGCCTTGGCATCCCGCCCGGGACAACCGCCCGGCGGGGGCGGAGCCCAGGACGGCGGCGATCACCTCGGCGTCGTCGACCGGAAGACTGGCCGTGGTTGCTTTCAAAGATCGGGACCATAGCCAGTCGTCTCGTCCGAACAGAACATCCCTTCGCCGGTCGGGAACGGGAAGCCGGGTGCCCACCCCGACCAGCCACACCATCAACGCAGTGCCACAAAGCCGATCCCGAACCCGACGAAAGCCAGACCCCGTCACCCCCGACGACGCACGACGACCACAGAGTCCACCAGCTCAGCCCGCTCCCCACCCGGCCCGACCGCATCCCGACCGAACCTGCCCTGCCGCTCGACCCGCCACCCCCCAGCAACCAGACCCAACCCAGCCAGCTCCGACTCAGGCGTCGGCATCCGCACCGGCGGGCCGTGCCGCCGACCCCACGGCGGCATCTCCGCATGCGCCACCACCACCAGCAGTCCACCCGGCGCCACCGCACCAGCAGCCGCCCGCAGAACCCGATCGCGGGCGAACGCCACCGGCGACTGCAGGAACAGCGCCGAGACCAGGTCGAACTCCCCGACCGGGAACGACTCGGCCAGATCGTGCCGCTGCAACTCGACACGGTCCGCGACACCGGCGGCCGCCGCAGCCTTCGCGACCCGACGCAGCGCCGTCTCGGACACGTCCACCCCCGTCACGTCCCACCCCCGCTCCGCCAACCAGACCGCGTCCGCGCCCTCGCCGGTGCCGAGGTCGAGCGCCTTGCCCGGCGGCAGCGACTCCGCGACGTCGACGAGGGCGGCGTTGGGCCAGCCGCTCCAGACCTGCTCGCGCGCCCCGTAGTGCCTCTCCCAGAACATGCCCGCCTCGGTCGTGTGCACGTCGACCGCGCGGCGGACGTCCTCCTCGACGAGGTCGGCGTTGATCGCCACCGCCGCGGTGAAACCGGCCGCCGCCGCGTTGATCACACCGGCATGCAGGTCCGCGACGTTCCCGGCGACCCACACCCCCGGGACGGCAGTGGCGCCGGTCGGTCCCGCCGGCACGGCGCTGCCCACGACATGGCCCGCGATCTCCTGCTCGACCGGTTCCAGGCCGAGGGAGGTGAGCACGTCAGCGCGGGCGGTGAACCGCGGCGCGACCACCACCGCGTCGCACGCGACGACCCGACCGGACCGCAGCCGTAGGCCGGTGAGCCGATCGCCCTGCACCTCCACGGCGGCGACCTCACCGTCCACCACGGTGACGTCGAGCGCGGCGAGTCGGGTGCGCTGCTCGTCGTCGAGCTCCGGGGCGGTGTGGCGGAACAGCGTCACGTTCGGGCTCCACTGCCGCAGCAGCTGCACCTGGTGCATCGCCATCGGTCCGGTGCTGAGCACGGCGATGGATCGGTCGCGAACCTCCCAGCCGTGGCAGTATGGGCAGTGCAGCACGTCGCGCCCCCATCGACCGGCGAGACCCTCGACCTCGGGCAGCTCGTCGACCAGCCCGGACGCCACCAGCAGCCGCCGCGCGGCCACCCTGGCGCCGTCGGCGAGCGTCACCTCGAACCTCCCGTCGAGCATCCGCCGGGCCCCGGCGACCTGCCCGTCGACGATCGTGCCGCCGTACCCGGCGACTTCGGCCCGGCCCGTCGCGGCGAGCACCGCGGGCGCCACGCCGTCCCGGCCGAGGTAGTTGTGCACGCCCGCAGCGGGGGCGTTGCGGGGCGCTCCGTCGTCGATCACCAGCACCGAGCGCAGCGCCCGCGCGAGGGTGAGCGCCCCGCTGAGTCCCGCCGCGCCGCCTCCGACGACCACCACGTCGTACTGCTCGTCCATCACGTCTCCTTCGGTCACCCACCCATCGTGTTCCAGCGCGAGCGGCGTTGGCAAACTTCGTTGCGGATATGGCAAAGTGTGAACCATGGTCGAACAGATGCCGGACGACCCGGACCCCGAGGACGTCCTGCACGGCGTCGGGCCCCGGCTGCGGGACCTGCGCCGGCAGCGCGGCGGGACCCTGGGTGAGCTGTCGGCGTCCACGGGCATCTCGGTCAGCACGCTGTCGCGCCTGGAGTCCGGGCAGCGGCGGCCGACTCTGGAGCTGCTGCTGCCCCTCGCCCGCACCCACCAGGTGTCGCTCGACGAGCTGGTCGACGCGCCGCCGACCGGGGATCCCCGGGTCCAGCTGCGCCCGGTGCGGCGCTTCGGAGCCACCATCATCCCGCTCACCCGGCGCCCCGGCGGACTGCAGACGTACAAGATGGTCATGCCCCCCGGCTGGCCCGACCGCGGTCCCGAGCCCCGCGTGCACGAGGGCTACGAGTGGCTCTACGTCCTGTCGGGGCGACTACGGCTTGTGCTCGGCGAGCAGGACGTCGTCCTCACACCGGGCGAGGTGGTCGAGTTCGACACCCGCGTGCCGCACTGCTTCGCCAACCCCGGGCCGGAGCCCGTCGAGGTGCTCAGCATCTTCGGCCCGCAGGGCGAGCGGCTGCACCTGCGCACGCGACCGGCCAAGGCGGAGTGACCACGGACCAGCCCCACGCGAGTCGGGGCATTCGGCAGCGCGAGTCGGCGTGTTCGGCAGCTCGCCGGGCGTCCCCGCACCGCTCAACGGCACCGTGGACCCGTGACGCCCCGCCTCGTGCTGGACCTCGCCGTCGTCCGCGACCGCTACGCCACCCTCACCACCGCCCTGCCCGATGCCCGCGTGCTCTACGCCGTGAAGGCCAACCCGGCACCGGGGGTGCTGGGCGACGCTCGCCGCGCTCGGCTCCGGGTTCGACGTCGCTGGCCGGCCCCGCCGAGATGCGGCTCGGGATCGCCGCCGGCGCCGATCCCGAGGCGCTGCGCTCCGGCAACCCGATCCGCAAGCCCGCGGACGTGGCCGCGGCGACGGCGGCCGGGGTGTGCCTGTTCAGCACCGACAGCCACGAGGACCTGCTGACCCTCGCCGAGCACGCACCTGGCGCCACCGTGCTCGTGCGGATCGAGGTCGACGACACCGGCTCCGCGACGCCGTCCGGCGGCAAGTTCGGCTGCTCGACGACGACGGCAGGTCTGCTGCGGGACGCCCGGCGGCTCGGCCTGGTCGCCGGGGGTGTGAGCTTCCACGCCGGCTCCCAGCAGCTCGACCCGAAAGCGTGGGCGCGCGAAATCGCGGCGACCGCGCAGGTGTGGCCGACGGCCCCGATGCTCGATCTGGGCGGCGGGTTCCCCGTGGCGTACGACGCGCCCGTCCCCGCGCTGGGGGCGTACGCCGAAGCCGTCGACGCCGCGGTCGACGAGCACTGCCCGGGTCATCGGCCGGCGCTGGCGGTCGAGCCCGGCCGCTTCCTGATGGCCGAAGCCGGGCTGCTGCACTCCGGGTCTCGCACCGCGACGACGGGCGCCGCGGAGGCGGTCACGATGCCCGGGAGGGGGGTTCCCCTCCCTGGCCGGGTGATACCGGGTACGCGCCGTCGTTGTTGGTCCTCGATCGTCTCGCCGAGATCTACGCCTGCGACGTCTCGGATCTGCTGGCCGGGTGGGGCGAGCACCGAGCGACAGACGGAGCGGATCCGGCCGCAGCCGCACCTGCCTCGGATCTGGGGACAGCCATGCTGTCGTGGCAGATCGAGACGCTCGAACTTCCGCAGTTGACGCGGGTGGTGGCGGACTGGTCCGAGGCTCTGCCGGAGC